>CADDYU010000375.1 GCA_902810705.1 Methylococcaceae bacterium | reverse complement strand
TTTCTTGCGCGGAACGGGGGGCTTGGTCTCCAAAAGGTTTTCCGGGTTGCGGGTACGATTGAGGTGATCGGGTCAGTCTAACCCCGCCCGCGAGGGCTTGATAACCATGAATTTTTCTTAACTTGGGACTGATGGCCTAAGCCGTACCCCATTCTGTGCAAGTTTTACGCCAAACTCCTAAATTGCGTGATCCAGCATTGGCTTATCTTAACCGGACTCTGGGATCATCCGGAGCGCAGCCTCGTCAAAGGCAGCCAGATGCTGAGGGAACAGTCGGCGCGTCTGGCCTACTGTCTCGACGACCATGGCGCCTTGGTTTCCTTACTCCAAGAACTGGCTGAGCGTTTTGACTATGGCTGCGCAGTGAATCCCCGCAAAAAGAAGCCGAATACCTGTCAGCAACTGAAAAATGGCTATAAGTTCGCTTAAATGTGAATTAAGAGCTAATTGAGAGAGAAGGAGCCAGCCCAACGGTGTCTCCTGAGGGGTATTCTGCAATAACCCTCCCTGAGACGCCCATGGACTGGCAATCGCACCTCATCACGCTGTATCTGACCGTGTGTGAACTCTACCGCCAAGAGCTGTGGGTGCATGTGCAACGCTTTGCGCCCCATGCCGATCTCCGCTTTACGGACGAAGAGGTCATCACGCTGTATCTCTTTGGCATTATGGATAAAAAACGCGAGATCAAGACACTCTACGAGCATGCCGACCGCTATTGGCGCGATTGGTTTCCCCATCTGCCCGGCTATGTGGCTTACGTGCAGCGTCTGAATCGACTGGCGGACGTATTTCCCGCGCTCTTGGAAAAGCTCAGTCCGGCCGGTGCACCCCCCACCCCCACGGGCGTCGCCGATTCCCTGCCGGTGGTGCTGGCCCAGCAGAGCCGGCGGTTTACCGCCAAGATCGCCCACGAATTGGCGAATAGCGGGTATTGTCCGACCAAGAAACTTTATTACCACGGCGTGAAAATCCATGCGGTCGGCGATTACCGGCCGGGGACCTTGCCGCTGCCCCGGTATATCGGGGTGACCCCGGCGGGCCTGAACGACGGTCCCGTCCTCGAACAGGTCGCGCCCGCGCTCGCCTACCGGAATCTCTTGGCCGATAAGGCCTATGAGTATCTGTCGCGCCATCCCACGCTCCCCTTCACGGTGTTGACCCCGATCAAGAAAGAAAAGGGCCACGCGCATCTCGACGCCGCCGACCGGCTCTTCTCAAGGGCTGTTTCGCGGGTTCGCCAGCCGGTCGAATCGCTGTTCCATTGGATTCAGGAAAAAACTGGCCTCCAAGCGGCCAGCAAGGTACGCTCCTATCGAGGACTCCTCGTGCATGTGTTCGGCCGCCTGGCCGCCGCCATGTTCCTGTTGAACGTCCTACCACAAAGCGCTTAATTCGCATTTTATGCTTGACAAGCCGCGACTCATCGATCAGGTGCGCGATCGAATCCGTGTGAAACACTACAGCCTGCGCACCGAGCAAGCCTACATCCAATGGATCAAGCGGTTCATCTTCTTCCATGGAAAACGCCATCCTAAGGACATGGCCGCGCTGGAGGTCAAAGCGTTTCTGTCCTATCTGGCAACGGAAAAGAGCGTGTCAGCCTCAACGCAGTCGCAGGCCCTTTCGGCACTGCTGTTTCTGTATTGGTAGGTGCTGGGGATCGAGTTGCCTTGGCTCGAAAACCTGACGCGGGCGAAGAAACCGCAACGCTTACCGGTTGTTCTGACCGTCGCTGAAGTGAAGGCGGTCCTGGTGCGGCTGGATGGGCGGAATGCGCTGATGGCCAACCTCTTGTACGGTGCTGGTCTCCGGCTGATGGAAGTCTTACGGCTACGCGTCAAGGACCTGGATTCGGGATGAGGCAGATTCAGTCTGGCTACGACATCCGGACAGTACAGGAACTTCTGGGTCATAAAGACGTAAGCACGACGATGATTTACACCCACGTGCTCAATCGCGGCGGGCGGGGCGTGACGAGTCCGCTGGATTGTCTGTAG
>CADDYU010000374.1 GCA_902810705.1 Methylococcaceae bacterium | reverse complement strand
CTCATGCCCATCAAGGCTCAGGAGCAGCGCCATGCTATCGGCCGAATCGACGTTGTCATCGACCACCAGGATGCGCAGCGCCGAGGGCGGCGTCAAGCCGCCGCCCTCGGCGCTGGACCCCTCCACGGCGGCAAGCGGAAGCGGGCGGATCGGGCGTATGCCGAACTTGGGGCGCTGGCCGTGATCTTTACCGTGAGCCTCGACACGGCCACGCTGTCTGCCTCCCAGGCGCCGTGCTGGCGATCCATCGAGCGTTGCGACAGGATCACCCGCGACGAGATCGAGGGAAGGCGACCGGCTTGGCAGGATGGAAGGGGGCATGGCATCCGACAGCCTACCGGCCCATGAGGCAGAAGCTCCGAACTGGACAGCCGCGGGGTGAACCTTGCAGGATGGGCTAAAACAATCGTCCTTTATCGATCTCATCGTCCTGTCCTTATTACCGCCTGTTAATAGCCCGTAGACAGCGCAATGGAATAGCGCGGTGAGGCCACGTTATTAAAATAAAGTTTTCGCATCGTGGGAATTATATTTTATTCGAAGTGTTTTTTACCCTGATTACCTCGGCCAACGTAAGTGCCGGCGAAAAAGTAAATCGGGATTCCTTCAACACCTTTCGAAGTTTCCGCTGCAGGCGGGGCGCTCCTGGAGCGATTTTTAAATCCTAATACAGGGTTTTTATAACGATTCCGGTGCAGATCGGAGTGGCGGATATAAACTATTAGCGAACATTGTCCCGGGACAGGTCTATTTATCGATAACAATAAAATTAAAATGTTTCCTTATCGGCAATAGGTTTAATCCTTAGACATGCCCTCTAGTCATCGACTCTTTGCCTACGGTACCTTGCAAATCCGGGAAGTCATGCACGCCGTCACCGGCGCTCACTTTCCCGCTCAGCCAGCCCGGCTCAACGATTACGCTCGTTATTGCCTCGTCGGCCGCCTCTATCCAGGCTTGCGCCGAGAGCCTGGGGCCGTGACCGAAGGTGTATTGTTCAGCGGCATCGGTGCCGATGCGTTCCGCCGGCTCGATGATTTTGAGGATGACTTCTATCGCCGGGAAACCTTGATCGTCTCTACCGAGGCGGGCCTTTTAGCCAGCGCCGAAGTCTACGTGATCCCCCCGCAGCACTATTCCTTGCTGATCGATCGACCGTGGGATTTGGCAGCATTCCGCGACACGCGGCTTCATGAGTTTCTCGCCCGCTGCCGAAGGCGGTGAATCACTTCGTCTGGATCTTTCGCCCCATCAGCGGCCGAGTTCATTCAGCAGACTCACGAGATCCTCGGCGTGCTCTTCCTCGCGAGCCAGGATCGATTCCAAAAGCGCCCGCGTGGTGGAGTCATCGTTCCCGATGTACTCGATCATTTCCCGGTAACTGTCGATGGCGACCCGCTCGGCGACCAAGTCTTCCTTGATCATGTCCAGCAGCGATCCGCCCTCGACGTATTCCGAATGACTCTTGGTCAAAAGTCCCTCGGGAGACAGATCGGGCGAGCCCCCGAGTTGCACGATGCGCTCCGCCAAACGGTCGGCGTGTTCCTGCTCCTCGGTGGCATGTTCCAGGAATTCCGCGGCAACCGCTTGCGCGAAGAGGCCATTCGCCATGAAGTAATGCCGTTTGTAACGCAGCACGCAGATGATTTCGGTGGCCAGCGCCTCGTTCAGCAAGCGAATCACCACCTCGCGATCTGCCTTGTAGCCGAAGGTGATGGCGCCCTGCTCGATATGCCGCCTGGCGCGATCACGAAGGGTCTTGACGTCGGTGAAAAACGATAAGTCCACCATGCTTTATTCCTCAATATGTAGCAATACGATCAGTACCGTTTATTTCTAAAACTAATCCCCTGGCTCCAGAAAATACTCGATTTTCGGGAGCTAGAGGCTGTTGTGAACTTTTTCTGAGGCAGGAGTCAGGAGTAGGCATGACTACTCCGACTTCCCGAAAACCGTATCCGAGCGATGTGTCTGACGACGAGTGGGCGTTTGTTGCCCCTTATCTC
>CADDYU010000373.1 GCA_902810705.1 Methylococcaceae bacterium | reverse complement strand
TATCGACGCTCTGGAGGATCACTTGGAAGACAGCTTGAGAACGCTGGAAAACGACCACGGCCGAGTCCATTCGATCGTCGCTTGGCCATGGATCATAGATTCACTTCAGAATTAGAAATGGAATAACTCATAGGATCGGTACAGCGCCGGGTGGCACAGGATGAGTCGGAGCGCCTGGCGGATCAATTCGATTTGGATTTTGAGGTCCTGGATTTGCCCGCTCACGGCGCTGACGATGGCGCCGGGCGTGGTTTTGGATTGCTGCCAAGCGTGGAGTTGGTTTTTCAGTTGGGTGCGTTGCTTCGTCAGGCCGGTCAGATAGCGGGCGAAGGCACGCAGGGCGAGCACTTCGTCGGACGAACGGACCCAGGCCACGAAAGGCATGCGTTCGGCGAATTCGGCCAGCAGGGCGGCGTCCTCCGGATCGGTCTCGGTGCGGGCCATGATCGCCTCGGCGAAGCGGCGAGCAGCCTTAGGGTTGACGACAATGACCTCGAAACCGCCGGCATCGTGCAGGGCGACGGCGATGTCCAAGTGGTAAACGCCGGTGGCCTTGATGCACACGCGGGTGACTTTCGCTTGGCGCAAGGCCTGGATGAGCGCGACACGGGCGCTGGGGTCGTTCCCGAAGTCACGTGGTTTGTGGGTTTTGCCGTTCTTGCGGATCGCCAGCGTCAGGGTCTTTACGCCGACATCGAGGCCGGCCAGGGGGATGTTCATGTTCTCGTTCCACAGCGGTTAGGGTTACGATGGACCTCCGGTTCCCTGGTCCTGTAATCCTCGCCTACCGACCTTGCATATGCAGGCTCAAGCGCTTGCCGCTCAAAGGCCTCGGATACTCCTCGGCTCGGGTGACGAGGAGAGGGAGCCGATCTACGGACAAGCTCGAAGCTTCAGGTTGGGACGGCTTCCCGGAGTTGCCGTTGAGCCTACCTCTTCATCAGTCCTTTGTGATGCATTTGCCAGTGGGAAGATGTGGAACAGAACATACAAGGCTGGTGGCGCGCCAAGTGATAATGCCGCAGGCCAAGTGCAACAGGGCAAGATCGGTATCGGCGCGCTTCTCCCAACGGGTCAGAATCCGACGAAACCGATGGAGCCAACTGTGGGTCCGTTCGACCACCCAACGCCGGGCCTTGAAGCCGGCCTCCCGTTTGATCGTTTGGGCTTCCTCGCCCCGCGTCCGGATATGGGCCGTATAGTGGGACTCCTGTGCCCACTCCCGAACCTCCTCATAGTCGTAGCCTTTATCCAGGCAGAGATGAAAGAGGCTGTTCCGGAGTGGGGTCGGGACGGGGGATGACCAGCCCTTGCAACGTGTCCCGGGCCAAATTCATGTCGTGGCGGTTGGCCCCCTCGATCACCAGGCTCAGCGGCAGGCCGGAGGCGTCCGTGAGCACACTGCGTTGGGTGCCTTGCTTGCCTGGGTCCGTGAGGCTCCGTCCGGTTTTTTTGAGCCCGCCAAGGGGGCTTTGGTCATGGCCCCATCTAGGGACAGCCAGGACCCATCCAACCCCTTCAATTCGTCATAGGCCAACAAGCCTTCGCGCCAGAACGCTTTGAACACCCCCGCATCCGTCCACTCGACCAAGCGCCGATGGGCCGAGCTACTGGAGAAAATCCCGGCGGCGTTCAGGGCGTTCCACTGACACCCCGTGCGCAGCACGAACAAAATCGCGTTCATGGCCTGCCGATCCGGCACCCGCGGTTATGGCACCCGAGCGGGTGAGGCTTCCGTGGCGGCAAGAGCGGTTCCATTTTCTCCCGGAGGGCCCCCGGAATCCGCCAGCCATCATCCTTCGTCACCCGTCCCATGATCCGAAGCTCCTCGGACAACAACTTCCTCTCTATCGAGGCTGTCCCTATCGATTTGGTTCTTAACTGGGATAGGCTCTTAGAGCGTATTTCACTAGACAGCGATGCTTGCCGATCATGCTTCCAGCGAACTGCTGACGGGAGGCTGACATGGGGCGGGTAACGAAAGACGACGGCTGGCGCTTGAGTGATGAGGTATGGACCC
>CADDYU010000372.1 GCA_902810705.1 Methylococcaceae bacterium | reverse complement strand
GATCTCGCAAAACCAGGCGATCAAGGCGTCCGACTCGTTCATGGGGGCTCCTGGACAGATTCATAGGTACAGAATGTTTTCCACTTTCTGGTCCAGGACGCTCCTCCCTTATCCAGAACTCACGTTACCTATTAAGGGCCTCGCCGGGTACGGTGATGACTTCAAAGGAGCATATTGCGGAATTCGGATTGGATGAGCGCCGGCGCGATCTAATCCGCGTCCTTGATCAGCACGGCCTCGCCCTGCGCCGCTTTGGGGTGGGCAGCAGTAACTAGGCGAGCAGGTTGGTGCCGACCAGGATCAGGGCCGGCTGCACCCTTCCAGCCTTCAACATCGGCTTCACTGATAGTTGGAGGGTTGAACCGCCCCGGATTTCCCAGAGATTCCATTGCTTGAGAGGATTGGAGTCATGAAGTGATCATCGAGGTTTTCACCAGAGGTCCGTGAGCGGGCCGTGCGGCTGGTGTTTGAACACCAGGAAAAGCACGCCTCGCAGTGGGCAACGATCGGCTCGATCGCCAGCCACATCAACTATACGGCGAAGACCGTGCGAAAGGGGTACGCCAGGCAGAGCGGGACGGCGGCGAACACGGGGCCTCTCCAGTTCGGAGCGTGAGCGGCTCAAGGCCCTGGAGCGGAAGAATCGTGAACTCGAGCGGATCAACGCGATGCTTCGCCAGGCGTCGGGGTTTTTTCGACCAAGCGAATCTCATCGATCTCTACAAGACGGAGGTCATTCACCGCCGACTGCTGGCGTCGATCGGCCACATGCCGCGAGCGGAATTGGAAAGAGCGTATGATTGCCAACTAAGCGAGTGGGCCCATGCGGACTGACTCAACATCAACCGGTCTTCGGGCAATCCGGAGCAGTTCACGGCGCAGTACTGGCTGCCCCAGACAAAATGGTGAATTAACCCCACCGGGGCCGCTTGTGCTTGACCGCCCGGATCAGCACCTGGCCGGTCAGTGCCTGAGTCATCCGGGCACCCAGGGCATAGTTCACCATACCACTAGGGCGTTCGATCGCCAGAATCTGGCCGATGGCGGTCAGGCAGGCGAGAACGCCGCCCAGATGCGGCTACTAGCGGGCAAGCTTTCCTCAGGCAGGGTGTCGTGAACCGGGCAAGCCAAGGCTGAAGATCGGCTGGCACGGCCCGCCGGCTTCGCGTTTGATGGTCTCGAAGGGAGAACGCCGAGCTCAGGCAGGGCTAACAACAGCGTTGGGGGGGTTGAGTAAATGGTAGCTACGGGTGGACTTGAACCACCGACACCAGCATTATGAATGCTGTGCTCTAACCGACTGAGCTACGTAGCCACTTTTATGGACCCGGGAGTATGCTTTTTAGCTTAAAGGCTGTCAAGCCTCAGTCTCTCGCAACATGGCGTGAGCCTGAATGGAGGATCGTGTTTCCAACATCAGATGGGTCAGAAGCAGCGGAGAGGGGTCGATCATCGACAGCGCGGTGATCGGCATGGACGACTCGCAATTGACCACGATCGACCGGGTACCCACCTTTTTGGGCGGGCACTGCTGCAGCAGAATTCCAACCCTGCGGCACTCCCGAGGGCTGCTACAGGTTAATGCAAAGGTCGCTTAAATCGTTCCGTTACCGGCGTCCCGACACGCCGAGAAAGGCGTTGTGCTGCGTTACCGGGCGCGCATGCCGGGCAACTCCCGGCAACCGTTGACCCATCTGGTCCGAGAGTGGCTGACCGAAGGTCGCGGCCAATGCGGCAAGGACTGCCCACGAAGCGCTTTGCCCGCAAATTGACGGTGCGGGATGTGGCGCTACTGGCGGAGACCGGCTCATGTCGCCATCGGCGAGCGCCGGCCAACCGCCCCGCAAGGCGCTGGCCGAACGACTGGACGGATTCTCCTTTTTTAGTAAATCGCGCTCCAGCTTCACCTCCGCCAGCTCCTGTTTCAGCCGCGCCAGTTATTCCATTTCTACATCATAGATGAAACAATAAGCCGTGTTTTGTCATGAGGTACGGCAATGGCGAGAACGGCCAGCGGGCGGGAGGTTTTAGAGCAGGCCAAGGCTTGCTTGGCGAAGGCCAA
>CADDYU010000371.1 GCA_902810705.1 Methylococcaceae bacterium | reverse complement strand
GACGGACACCCCGGCCCCAAAGCCCTCTGGGAGGGGCTCATGAAACTCATGGCCTATGTCGAAGCTCTCCAAACGGTTCATGAGGTCTACGGTATGGCGACTACTTGTGGGTAATGGGGTGCTCTAGAAAGTGGTGGCAATCGGGTTAAGTATGAACACAAAGAAGTCGTTTCTGATAATTGGTGGCGGAATCGTCGGCTTGGCAACCGCGTACCGCTTGCTGGAACGTTCCCCTCAAGCACAAGTAGTGTTGCTTGAAAAAGAAGCGACGGTCGGGGCGCACCAAAGCACGCACAACAGCGGTGTACTGCATGCAGGTCTGTATTATGCCCCGGGGTGAGCCAAGGCCCGGTTAGCAGTATCCGGTATCCGGAAAATGGTCGCGTTTTGCCGTGCAGAAGATATTCCTCATGAAATTTGCGGCAAATTGGTGGTGGCGGTAACATCCGACGAAGTGCCACGGTTGGACGAACTACTGCGGCGGGGTACGGCCAACGGACTGACAGGCCTCCGGAAGCTCGACAGAGGGAAAATGAAGGCAGTTGAGCCACACGTGAATGGTGTAGCCGCGGCATTCGTACCGGAGGAAGGCATTGTTGACTACCGGCAGGTCTGTGATCGATTAGCGTACCGAGTAAAGGAACGAGGCGGGAACATTATCACACGGGCAAAAGTTAAACGTCTCGATAGGAAAGCCGGCAGTTGGGTCGTTCGCACAGCGGCAGCGGAATTCGAGGCCGATTTTTTAATCAATAGCGCCGGTCTTCACTGCGACCGAGTAGCAGCACTAGCAGGCGAGCCCCGACAAGTACGAATCGTTCCATTTCGCGGTGAATATTTTGGCCTTAAAAAATCCGCCCAGCACTTGGTTCGGAACCTGATTTACCCTGTCCCTAATCCGCAGTTCCCGTTTCTAGGCGTCCATTTTACGCGGCAGATTCATGGCGGCGTGGAGGCTGGCCCCAATGCGGTACTTGCCTTTTCGCGCGAGGGCTATCGGTTAAGCACTATTAATCTTCGGGACTTGCTAGATGCCCTGCTTTTCCCCGGGTTATTACGTTTTCTCTGGAAATATCCAGACATGGTACGTACAGAGATCACTCAATCGTTCAGCAAAGCGCTATTTTGCCGCGCGTTGCAACGTCTTATACCAGACATCCAACCCCATGATCTCGTGCGGGGCGGTGCAGGGGTGCGTGCACAGGCGTTGACCTCGGCAGGTAACTTGGTGCAAGATTTTCACTTAGTCGTCCGCGAGAATGCTCTGCATATCCTCAACGCCCCTAGTCCAGCCGCTACCGCGTCGTTGGCAATTGGCGACTACGTAGTTAGTCAGATAGCAGCTTAGCGCAGCTCGGATTGGTACACGTGGGACCGGTGATTTAGAGCATTTTCAGATTGTGTAAATGGAAACTTCAGGCACCTGGATTCGTCGAAGGGTTCTTTGCTGAAGGGGATATCTCAATGCCTAAAGCCTATTCGATGGAGTTACGGAAGCGAGTGATCGAGGCCTGCGACCAGGGACAGCCCATCGCCCAGGTAGCGAAGCGATTCACGGTGAGCGAATCCTTCGTCGAAAAGTTGCCGCAACGGCGGCGAGAGAGCGGTACGCGAGAACCCAAACCCCACGCCGGCGGGCGATGAGCCCGCGCTATCCCACGACCCTGACGAAATGCTGGGCACGCGGTTGACGGCGCAGCCCGATCTCACGCTGGAAGGGTTGCGGGAGAAGCGGGGGGTGAAGGGCCACCTCTCCCCACTTTGGTATCGCCTAGAGCGCCTCGGCCTGACGTTCAAAAAAAACCCTAATAGCGGCCGCGCAAGCGCGCGAGGACGTGCGCGTCCGGCGCGACGCCTGGCGAGAGGCGCAACCGATGCTGGATCCAGCCCGGCGAGTGTTTATCGATGAAACGGGCCTTGATACCGCGCTGGTCCGCCGCTACGGCTGGGGACGCGGCGGGCAGAGGGTCCGTGGCGCAGCGCCGCAAGAAGGGCATGGGCACACGAGTACGGTCGTGGCAGCGTTACGTCCGCGTGACTTAGCCGCCCCCCTGGTCGTTGCTGGC
>CADDYU010000370.1 GCA_902810705.1 Methylococcaceae bacterium | reverse complement strand
AATATGCGGCAACAAAGAGGGCGGAATGCCTTCGCCGTTGTCGCGCACGGAAATCGAGGCGTTGCCGTTCTCGCGGCGCAAGGTTAGCCAGATTCGGCCGCCTTCCGGGGTATATTTGGCGGCATTGTCGAGAAGATTCGAGACTACCTGCGCCAATCTCAGGCCATCGCCGAAGACTCGCATCGGCACCTTGGGTATGTTTACCGTAAAGTCATGGCGGCGTTGGTCGATAAACGGCCGGCAAGTCTCGATTGCCTGATCGAGAATGGCGGTGATCTCCACCGGAGCCTTTTGAAGCACGAGCTTGCCTTGTACGATTCGCGAAACGTCCAGGAGATCGTCCACCAGCCGCGCCAGATGGCTGACCTGCCGATCCACGACGGCGCGCGCCCAGTGCAGTTTCGGATCGGCGCCCTCCAGCTTGCCCATGATCTGGACGGCGTTGCGAATGGGCGCCAGGGGATTTCGGAGCTCGTGGCCCAGCATGGCGAAAAACTCGTTTTTGCGATGATCCGCCTCGATGAGCGTTTGTTCCATGCGCTTGCGTTCGGTGATATCTCGCCCGATCATGGAGATGCCGAGGAGGCGGCCGTGCTCATCCTTGATAAGCGACAAGGTCAGCGAAATAGGGATGCGCCGGCCGTCTTTCCGAACGCGCTCGGTTTCATAGTGTTCGATGTGCTGCCCGTGCATGATCCGCTCCTGCATCCGTTGCGTCTCCGCGCGTAGGTCGGGCGGGATGATCAAGGTGATCGGAAGCCCCACCGCCTCGGCGGCGGTATAACCGAACAGCCGTTCGGCTCCCTTGTTCCAGCTGGTGATGACGCCTTCCGGGGTCTTGCTGATGATCGCGTCATCCGAGAACTCCACTATGGCCGCCAGCCAGCGGTTCTCGGTTTCGGCCCGTCTCCGCTCGGCGATTTCCTTCTTGAACTGCTTCTCCCGCTCCAGGGCTCCCTGGAGCGCCCGCGTTTCCGCCTTGCGCAGGAGCGCGGTCGAGAGGCTAAGCGCAAGGCCGGCGCTCAACAAGACGCCGAGGCTCATCCGATTATCCGCGGCGCTCGCGGACATTCCCTGAAAAGGCCTCATGAAGAAATAGGCGCTGGCGAGGGCGCTTCCCATCGTGGTCAGGAGGCCTATTCCCAAGCCACCTCGCCAAGCCGCCACGAGAACCGCCAATAAAAACAGCAGCGCGAACGGCGTCTTCGCGAAAACCGCTTGGAACGATAGCAAAACAAAGAGGAACGCAGCGATGGTCAGCGCTCCCAGCACGTAGCCGCTCAAGAAAACGCTTCTCATGGGAAAACTCGTTTACTCAGCGGAGCGGCGCAGATGCCCCACTCCGGTCGCGTGGCCTGGGCAAAAAAAGAACCGCCCATTTGCACTCGTGCTTTGGCTCGGTTCGCTGTATGAACGGGGTCAAGCGGTTGGTCTAAGCCCGGCATTTACAATGTTGAAGATCATCGACTGCGATTCTAAAGGCTGTTATATCCTCAGAGCGACAGAGGGATGGCCTTGGGCGATCTCAGACATAGGCGTGCGAGAGAGGGCAGGCCGGCCAAGGTCTCCGGCAGTCGCGTGAGCTTTTGTCCGGTGCATCCGCCGGGGCGGGTGAAGGGCCGGCAGAGAGCCCAAGGTATCGACGGCGGCGTGGACCTTTGAGCCTTGGCGGCACTTGGCACTGTCGTAATCCGCGCGACCTCGCCCAGGTCATGGACCAGCGCCTCGGCCCCGCCAACGCAGACCGATAAAGAGCTCTCGAAGTTCAGGGTGGTCAGCGGTACGTCCTCACAGATCAAGCTAAGATAAGGGGCGACAACATCCATTCGTCGTCAGCTACATCGCGGGGATACGGTTTTCGGGAAGTCGGAGTAGTCATGCCTACTCCTGACCTCCGCCTCAGAAAAAGTTCACAACAGCCTCTAGACTTAACTGAGACATTTGCAAATAAAGTGGGGTCTTGCGCAGTTTTGGTGATGCCGGGCGCTGCGAAAACTTATCGCGGTGTCGAATTAAGCCCACAATTACGGCCTCAGAATTGATAGCCTTGCTGGAGCCAATAGTGCCAGTCCTTGATCGCTTGAA
>CADDYU010000369.1 GCA_902810705.1 Methylococcaceae bacterium | reverse complement strand
GCTATGGGGCCACAAGAATTATTCCACGTCCCCCGAAAACGCGGTCATGCTCAAAATCCCTCGCGCCCTCTTCGAGCGCCTGACTGATACGGTGTGTTACGCGCCATGAAATGGATAAAGTCGAGCTGAGCCTCGGGATCGCTTTTCGGATGCCGTTGGTCCGGCGCCAGCTTGCGCCCACCCTGGCGGTGCCGCAGGTGATAGGTCGAGGCCCGCGCCGTGACCCGCCCCAGCCGTTCGTCCAACGCCGGTTGGAGGTCGCTGACCACCCAGATTCCGCTGGCCTCCGCCCGCTCCAGGAAGGGCGCCAGAAAGGCGGCTTCCTCGTCGCGGGACCGGTTCTCTCGTCGCCGCCCCCACGCCCTGGGCCAGCGTCACCGCAGCGACTGCCATTTTCGATGAACCGCCTGCGGAGTTGAAAGCCCAACCCTCTGAGACGCCCAACCGTTCCGCCGTTTGTTCTATCGAGATTCCCCACGCTAACGGCAACCCCACTGCTTGCGCCTGACGCAACTCGCCGACCGTTTTCGCTTTCCCCAGACAGGCCTTGGCCTGGTTCAGAAAGTCCCGCCCGCTTGCCGTTCTCGCCCTCGCCGTTGCCTGCGGTAACGCCCGGCTGATTGTTTCACCTAGGGTTTGAAGATGGAATTAGACCGATTGGCCGCGCCTAAGAGATTTCACCCCTCGAAATGTTTCGCTGTCCTTAATGAAGCCTCGGGACTACGGTAATCACGCCCATCATGGGGGTTCCGAAATTGCCGCCGTCTTCAATCCCGCCGTCGGGTCCGGGGGCTACCGGCTGATTGAAAGCATCGAGATGGGAATGGAAGCGGCAGTAATAGACGAATGTTCCCGCGCGTTTAAAACGCAACTGGAACGTACCCGGCGTTCCCCCGTTGCTGTCCGTGCCCGGCACCAGTTGGTCTATGGCGGTCAGTTTCGCGCCCACGGTATTGAATGCATCATCGCTCACCACCGTGTGGTCGTCGGTGTCGTTATTAATCCATTCGACCGTGTCGCCTATACGAATCGTGCGACTGATGGGGGTAAAGCGATCCTCCGGCGGTATCACGATCTGCTGGATGTGCTTGGTCGAAGGACTACTCCCGGGGGAATGATCAGATGCCCCTGTCTGCTGATTGCCCCCGTACCCGGTTGGTCCGGAACCATACGCCCAGGCCGCCGCGGAAGTGAGCAGCGGGACTTCTAAAACAGCGGCGATCAATACCGCACTGGCCAAATTCCGCACAGTGGCATTACGGTGAAATGGACTCATGGTGAACCTCCTTGCGGATTAAACGAACCGGGAAATTCAAACGCCCTTTTTGTAACGCCTAGACTATATTGCCGCGCCTGCGGGCTGTCAAGGATACGGGTTCTTGGTGAGCGCGTGCGCGGCCGCGACGGAGAATGATTCTGGCCGGATTGGCAGATCGAGCGAATGCGGGGGCTGGGCGGGAATTTGGCGCTGCTGGTAAGCGGTCAGGCGATCTGGCAGCGATCGTGTCGGCGCTTGGGCGAAGGCTGAGCCTGGCCCGATCAGTTCCCGCCAAGCGCGCATAACGAGGGGAGCTGCGGCAAAAAGGCTGCATGTCTGAAAAACCCGTCAACCTGATGGCGTTCGGGATAACGGCTCTGCTCAAAAGCTCTCGCCGCTTTGTGGTTGGGTTTCCAGCCAATCACCGCTATGGCCTGGCTTTCTGCACTGGCAGCGACAACGGCGTCTGAGTCCATCGCCGTTATCCGCCCCTATCTAGCCGGCCGCAAACACGAAAAGGGTCAGGTCTTGATTCTTGCCTTTGGTTATTTTGGCATGCGCAAACAACAAGACCTGACCCCATTTTTTCTGTGCTTGACCCCATTTCTTGTGCTCGACGGCATCAAGGTGACGCCAAGGTCCCCGACGCTGCCCACGGAAGGCACTGCCCCGGCATCGACCCGGCGGTCGGTGTAGCGAATCGACAGATACTGGCTCCTCGCATCACGATGATGCACGACCCCGGCAGCACCGGAGCGCGCCCACAGCGCTTGCTCCAGGGCATCCAGGACGCACTTCGTCGTCATCGAGCGGGACACTCGCCAGCCGATGATCCGGCGAGCGAA
>CADDYU010000368.1 GCA_902810705.1 Methylococcaceae bacterium | reverse complement strand
TCCGGTTTTCGCCGGAGCAACCTGGAGTGATTTACGTGGAAACCCTCGGCAAAATACGCCGTCGTTATTTCGTCAACGGGGAGACCATCAGCCAGATCGCCCGCGACTTTCATCTCACCCGGAAGATGGTTCGCAAACGTCTCAAAAGCACCGATTCCGATCCCAAATATGTGCGCCGCCATCAACCTCAGCCGAAACGGGGTGCCTTCCAGGCGTTGCTGGAAGAATGGTTAAAGACCGCTAGCCAACGTCCCCAACGCGAGCGCCGCACCGCCCAGCGGCTGTTTGAAGGGCTGCAGCGGGAGGGTTATGCCGGGCCTACGACAGCGTGCAGCGCTTTGTGAAGCACTGGAAGGCGGAGCGAAGGCCGTCGCTCACCCAAGCATTTGTCCCCTTGTCCTTTCTGCCCGGCGCCAAGTATCAGTTCGACTGGAGCCACCAGGTGGTCGTCCTGGGCGGTGTGGTGCAAACGGTGAAGGTGGCGCAATTCCGGCTGTGCTACAGCCGGCGGATGGTCGTCATGGCCTTTCCGCGGGAAACCCAAGAGATGGTCTTTGAGGCCCACAATCGGGCTTTCGTCTGTTTTGGCGGGGTGCCCCTGGCCGGTATACGACCATCCCAAGCCAATCGTGACGACGAGCTTCACCGGCAAAGAACGCGCGTTCAATCGTCGGTTTCTGGCCTTGATGAACCATTATCTGATCGAGCCGATTGCCTGTACGCCGGCCGCGGGCTGGGAAAAAGGTCAGGTGGAAAACCAGGTAGGCAATGTCCGGGAGTGGTTGTTCACGCCGCGTCTGGTCTTTGCCGATTTCGCCGAACTCAATGCCTGGTTGGAACAGCGCTGCGAGGCGTTGGCCCAGCGCTTTCATCCGGAGCACAGCGAGCGGCGCATTGCCGAGGTGTTCGAAACGGAGCGCCCGCTGTTGCGGCCTTTCACGGCCGCTTTCGACGGCTACTTCGAGCAGACCGTGCGGGTCTCTTCTACCTGTCTGGTGACCTACGACCGCAATCGCTATAGCGTGCCGGCGGACTATGCCGGGAAAACCGTTTCGCTTCGCGTCTACGCCGCTCACCTCCGTGTGGTCGCGGACGACCGGGTGGTTGCCGAACATTCCCGCCAGTTCGGGCGGGGGCACTGGGTCTTCGATCCCTGGCACTATCGGCCCGTGTTGGAGCGAAAACCCGGTGCGCTCCGGGATGGGGCGCCATTCCAGCAGTGGGACCTCCCGGCCCCAGTACGCAAAGTCCTCGAGCTCTTGCTCAAGCAAACAGGCGGCGACAAAGCTTTTGTCGAACTGCTGCTGTTGAGCCGCCCGCACGGTCTGAAACCGTTGGAAGTGGCTTGCGATCTAGCCCTAGAGCAAGGTCTCGCGACCCCGCCGGTCATCCTCAATCATCTGCATCGCCTGATCGCCCCCCTGCCGCCGGCGCGGCTGGCAACGCCGGAGCGGCTCCGGCTAAGCCAGGAACCGCGCGCCGACTGCGCGCGGTACGATCAATTGCGTCAGCGGGAGGTCGTCCATGCTGGATGAGCTCATTGCCCAACTTAAGGCCTTGCGTCTCTATGGCATGGCGCAAACCTTGGCCGAGCTGGCGGCCAATCCCACTGGGCAATCCGAGTTTGCGGCGCCGTGGCTGCAGCGCTTGATTGAGGCCGAACGGGCGGATCGGCAGGCGCGGACCTTGCGGTATCAGATGACCGCAGCGCGATTTCCCATTCACCGGGATTTAGCGACTTTCGACGTCCAGGAGTCCCCAGTTGCCGAACCGCACCTGCGAACCTTGGCCTCCGCCGAATTCACCCGCACCGCCCACAACTTGATCTTCGTCGGCGGAACAGGCACGGGCAAAAGTCACCTGGCGATCGCCCTCGGCATCGCGGCGATCCATGCCGGAAAGCGGGTGCGCTTCTTCAATGCAGTTGATCTGGTCAATCATTTGGAGCGGGAAAAGCAGCTCGGCAAAGCCGGGACCTTGGCCCGTCACCTCGCCCAGATCGACGCCGTAATCCTCGATGAGCTCGGCTATCTCCCGTTCTCATCCGCCGGGGGCGCCTTGCTCTTTCATCTGTGCAGCCAGCTCTACGAAAAAACCGCCCTGATCAT
>CADDYU010000367.1 GCA_902810705.1 Methylococcaceae bacterium | reverse complement strand
TCTTGCGCAGTTTTGGTGATGCCGGGCGCTGCGAAAACTTATCGCGGTGTCGAATTAAGCCCACAATTACGGCCTCAGAATTGATAGCCTTGCTGGAGCCAATAGTGCCAGTCCTTGATCGCTTGAACCGTTTCCTCATCGGCGGCCACCGGCATCAACTGGGTGAGGGGAACGGCCAGTCCCTCTTTCTCCCGGCGGATCTGGACAAACATCTCATGCTCACATTCCTCTTCCGGGACCATAGCGATCACCTCCACCGTCTTGTTAATAGGCAGTGGAGAAATGGCCCGCTGGGCGACACATTCAGCCGTGAACGGGAACTGGAGCTTATCCTGAAGGTAGTCATACCAGTCTATCGCCTGCTCGGTTGCGTCGTAGCCGTCGACGATGATCTCCAGGGTGATCCGCTCTTCATGTTCGGGATCGCGCTTCGCCTCATTCATGGGCTACTCCGGGGTTTGTCTTATTGTCTTCGACCTACCTGACCGTAAGGTGCTTGGCCATTCTTGATCAGGCTCTGATGTACCCCACTCGCGGGGCCATCAGGCGGCCAGTAAAAACCGGCGGCTTAGTAGATCCAGGCCCGCGCGGCCGTACATCGAGCGCTTCAGCATTTTGAGTCGGTTGATCTGGCCTTCGACCGGTCCGTTGCTCCAGGGCAAGGTCAGACCCGCCTGGACGGCGGCATAATCATCATGCAATCCTTTGGCAAAGCGCCGCAAGGCGGGGCTGGCACTCTGGGAGACGCGCACCAGCCAATCATCAAACTGGCTGGGCTGAACCAGCCCCGTGACACGGCGGGTAGTGAGTGGCCGTTGGCGAGGCTCGGTGACCGTGGGCAGCCTCTGCCGGGGAAGCGGCTGCCGAGGCTTTAGGCCCTGAGCCTGGCGTACCCGACGGGCATAGCGCGCGACGGTGGCGTAGCTTTCCGCCATAGCCTTGGCGTTGAATCTCTCGAAACAGCTGGCGGGCCTCACGGTAGCCCGCATTCCAGCGCTTGAGAAGGTATTCCTTGTAGGGATCCAGCAGGCTTTTCCCGCGGTCGCTGCGCCCCTTGCGTTCCGGAAAGACGGGCGCCTGAAGGTAACGGGTTACGGTCATACGACCGAGGCCTAGTTGGTGGGCGATGGCTCGATCAGACCAGCCCTGGCGGTGCAGGTCCCAGACTTTGGCGTAGTTGACGAGGCGTCGCGCCCGGCGCTGTTCGGCTCGCTCGCACGCGCGAGTCGTCGGTTGGGTGGGCGGCACCGGCACAGTCACGGTGCCATCTTCACGAAGGCGCGGCTCATGACTCAGCTGCATCCGGACCCCGTTGAGGATAGCACCGTGAGCGCTGAATACCTGATCAAGGGCCTCGCCTAAGTTCTGCAGCAAGTGAAAACGATCCGCCACCTGGATCGCCTGAGGCGCGCCCGCGCGTGCACCGTCCGCATAAGCTTTGGCTCGATCTCGGGTGATAACCTTGACACCGGGATGTGCGCGCAGCCAACGGGCCAAGGTCTCGCTCTCGCGGTCGGCGAGCAGGGCAATCGGGCGACTTTGCGCCAGGTCGACGAGGATCGTGCCGTAGGTGTGGCGTTTGCGATGGGCCCAATCGTCAACTCCCAGAATGGATGGGGGCGGTGCGTGCGGCCAGGGCTGACGACGTACCCGCCGTAATAACGTATCGCGGGTTAATCGGGCTCCGGCCGCCCCGCCCAAGGCTAAGCCGATGGCAGTCAGCCGTTCGGTTAACCGCACCGTCCGCCGTGCCCACGGTTCGGCCACTTCGGGCAGTCGTTCGGTGAAAATCCGCCGCGGGCAGGTAGCGTTATCGCAGAAGAGCTTTCGCACACTGAGCTGAAGCTGAAGGCTATAACCGCTCCACGGAAGATCAGTCAGAATGCGTCGATAGCGACTGTGGAGGCGTGCCGCCGGCTGATGACAGGCGGGGCAAGACGGGGTCGGCTGTATGGACGCCACCTGCAGCATGATTTGGGATGGCGTCTCCTCAAGATGCCAGCTATCGAAACGAAGATAGGGTAAGGCGAGTAGCTGTTGAGCAATAAAATTCATCCCCTCGATATGGGGGACAGCCAGGCGAAAACCATCACCAAAACTGCGCAAGACCC
>CADDYU010000366.1 GCA_902810705.1 Methylococcaceae bacterium | reverse complement strand
GAAGAAACGCCTGGATCGCTCCGCTCCTGGGTGCTCGGCCCGCTTGGATGAGATATATCGCGAAGTCCCTCGTCGGCATCAAGGCAAACACGAGAAGTTCACTGCGGATGGCGCCTCCTGGCCAGGCACAGGTTGCCTACCACCATTGCCCTTGCAGTCCAACGAAAACGGAGTCGGTATACGCCACCCCCATGCTGACCCCATTCCCGTGGGAGTACCAAGCCGAGACCCTTCCGTTGAACTTGGCGATGACATAATTAACGCCAGCCTGGATTTCGTCGAGGCATATGTGGGTGTACTGCTGTTCGAATTCCTGCCACTGAACGTAAGGCTGAAATTGGCCAATCCCGATTCTATCGGGAAACAAATAGAGCAGCGTCAAGACATAAGCCAGGCCCGCGTTAAGACCGAATTGATTTACGGTAATATCCTTGGAGAAAATGTAATCCATGAATTCGGCTTGAAAAGTAACGGTTCCGTTTCCCAACTCTTTGAATTTTCTTTCGAAAAGAAGATCCGCTTCGACATTGCCAAAAGAAGCCGTTTCCGGCGTAAGCAGGGATACTCCCATGAATCCAGGCAACGGCATTCCGTAATAGGCCGACGATGGAGCATTCAAAACGGCATCTTGCTGGAAGATGCCAGAGACCCCGATCGCCAGGATGTTCTTTTCGCCGAAGTACGAATTGACCAGGTAATATCCCGGCTCCGGATCCCAAAAATCATACATCACCCTCCCGGCGAAGACAGGCTCGTTCGGCGCCGCCGTTCCCAGGTAACGGTCGAAGAAGATGCCTGCTTGCCATTTGAGCAGTCCGGAACCGATCTTCTGCTGTCCCCAATATGCGGCCCCATAATCTCTTCCCTGATAAACAGATGGATAGTCCCAGATGAAGGGAAACTCGAAGGTATTGAGGTAAAAGAAGCCAGCAAGATTGTCGCGGTCAATCGGCAGAAGGAGTTGTCCGGCCCAGACGTTGACCAAATCGTTGATCTCGAGTTTGACGATTCCATCCAATAGATGGATATCGGAAATGTTGTTCTGGGTCAGAATCCTGGATGGTCCCTGACGTGCGTCAAGATTTCCTTCGATCAGAAGATGCGGAACAATCTGTCCAGTGAAATAGAAGCGGGTGTTGTCCAAATAGGCTCCGTTCATGTTGTCAAAGTCTTCATGCCGATAGCTGGCGCGAACGCCGATTCCAACGTCAAACCAGGTATTATCGGAAACTTGAATCTTATGGCCTTGCGGGATCTTGGACTCTAGCGGGGCCTGTTCGTACTCCCGCTGCCATGAGGTGGAGGGCGAGGCATACACAGAGGGAACGTTTCCGCGCACATGCATCGGGGGAAGGGGTTCGCTCGCCAAGGAGAGGCCCGAAGAGTAGAGCGGCCAGTCGCCTTTTAAATGAGGGCTGTTCGAAGCCGAACCCTTCGGGCTGGACTTAGTGCTGGACCCTGAGGGCACGATCTCCCCGTCCTCCAGGGCTTGAATGCGCCTTTGTAGCTGGCTATTGGTCTTTTCCAGGTTCCGATTGTGCTCTTCAAGCTGTTGGAGGCGTTTTTCTAGTTCGCTCAGCCTGGAGGCCGAGTCGCCCGAATCGGCACCTGTCGAGTGCTGAGCGCTTGCTGCGCCTTCCAGTGCTTCCCGGCCGTACGCGTCCTGCACTGTTCCGAGTCGGAAAAGGACGAACAGGAGCGCCAGCCGAACCGCCAATCGCGGGAATAATGCGGCGCTGTCCCGCCTCATCCTCGCGAGGCGCCGGTCGATCTGAACTACTTCCAGAGAGTGCAGCATGGCTGCAAAAAAGCAACTTTTGTGCCAAGCCAAGTAGTAATGGAAAGATCCTAGCCCATGTTTGGTAAAAAGCGGCCTTTTGGACGACGGCTCCAGGGTTAGGGAAGGAAATTTTGCCAAAAATGTAGTGCCACACTGTGAACAACTTTGTCGCATGCAAGTAGCCTTTTGCTCTTGCTCATCACGATGCTGCACGGTAATGCTATTTCATGTTTCTGCGCACCCTGCGGTTGCGTCGGAAGGACGGGAGCGAGGCGGAGTAGGTCCGCTTGGTCGAAAGCTACCGGGAAAAGGGACGGGTCAAGCAGCGGATTGTCGCGA
>CADDYU010000365.1 GCA_902810705.1 Methylococcaceae bacterium | reverse complement strand
CCAGGGTTTCGGCGTTCGGATTGGCGGGATCAGGAACCCGCTTTGCCAGCGCCAGGTAAATCTCCTTGCGGGTCAGTTCCAATTTATCCTTGGATTTTTTGGATTGGGCGAGGACAATGCCGTCGTAGCCGATTTTCACTTCCACGATGTCTTTCACACCGGCTTTCTGGCAGGTTTCCCATTCCGTCTTTTTGATGGGCCGCGAGGCATTGGCGATGTCCGGATACTGTACGCCCACCCCGCCGCAGAACAGCTTGAAACCGCCGCCGGTGCCGGTTGACTCAACCTTCGGGGTCTTGAATTTTCCGCCCTTGCCGAAATGCTCCGCCACCACGGTGGCGAAGGGATAGACCGTGGAGGAACCGACAATGCTGATGTAGTCGCGTCCGCCTTGAGCCCAAGCGCCGCTATTCGCGCAAAAGGCTGTGGCCAGGGTGCCGATCCATAGAAGCTTCTTGTTCATGTTTAGCCTCGGGAAGATAATGGTGCTGAATTGAGGAAGCATCACACTGGAAAAAAGATCTGAGAAAATTGTTTCCAGGCCTCTCGATTTAAAAATCAATTTGTACCCGCGTTTCCCAGATGTCCGGGCTCAAGCCGTTGAAGCAGACAATACTCGCGTTTGCCCCTTGACCAGGAAATTTGCAGCTGCTTGCGGAACCCGTCTGGGCGCCGAACACATGCACCCAGTCTGTCATGAGGCGCACACGTGATGTGAGATACCAATTGAGAGCCAAGGTCCCAGCATTGAGGCTGCCGCCCCGGATGTGCTTGGTGTTCATGTCCATCAGATCATACCGCGCAGCGATTTCCCAGGCGCCCCAACCATCGCCGAACAGGAAATTATTCTTGGGGATCAGCCGGTTCCAGGCTCCCCTCTTTTCGTCATAAGGGCGGCTTTCGCCAGTCAGGAACCAACCTGCGGCCGTGTAAAAGCCTCGGAGGGTATCGTTTCCCGAATATCCGCGGCCCGCGATCTCGGCCTGCATGTATTCGGCCGCGAGGTGAGCGGGACCGAACACAGCCGCCAGCTCCGCGCCGAACATGGCAATATTGTCGACCACTCTCGGGTTCATGGCCGTTCTAGCCGTCGTCAGATTGCCGGTGTTGATCCAGTTGGTACGATCCACGTCGGTATCCGGTTGGGATTGGAACGCCCAGCCGCCGGTTCTGACTGTGCCGTCGGAATTGAAGTTGTTGTTCACGCTCCGCCAGGAACCCCAGATGCCGGTATGGATAAGATTCCCGTCGTGATCCTTGTAAGGCAGGATGGTTGCCCGCCCCACCAGCTGATAGCTGGTATTGCCGCTGAACGCATTGCGGTTGGAGTTGGTGCCATGGGGATTGGTACCGCCTGGGCTGTTGGATTTGCCCTGTGAATTGTCCGAGCTATTTCCAGGGCCGGGCGCGCCCAGTGACTCGGTGGTAATGCCTCCCCGCGCCGTGTAGGGTAGGTCAAAGACTTTATCATAGATTTCCGCCGTGAGACCGAGTTGATATTTGCTGTTTGGTCCCGATTCGATGAGCGCGTTGTTTGTCACTGGACGTTCAATAAACGTCAGATAATTGTTGCTCATCACCGATTCCATGCTTTTGGGTTCGGCCTGCTGTCCGATAATAATCCCAAACGGTTTGAAATGGACATACTTGATGAAGGCATCGGTAATACCCTGCGTGCCACCGTTATTGCGTGCCCAATCGTATTCAAAGCGGTAATCATAATCCTTAAAAAGAGTTCCCTCCGTATACAGACGGGCGCGTCGGAAACCTACACCGTTGGCGAGATCAGTGCCTGGCGGGCCGTTAGGGTCATTGAAGTTGATTTGGGAATCCACCTGAAGTCGACCGCCAATTTTGGCTCTGAAGCTGCCATCGCCGGATTCGAGTTCCAATCCATTGGAACCAATCTTGACATGGCCGGCATCCTTCTCTTCGACTTTGGCCGGCGTAGCGGCTACGGTACTTTCCTTCTTGCTTAGAGTGGCATACTGGTCCTTGGTGATGGCACCGTTCTTCTGCAGGATTTCGAGCAGGTCGTTTCCGCCGAGCTCCCCACCTTTTTGGCTCAATGCACTATATTGTTGCTTGTTAATGATTCCGTTCTTAAGCAATACATCGAGCAGTTCTTTGTCAGCGGCTGATGATAAGC
>CADDYU010000364.1 GCA_902810705.1 Methylococcaceae bacterium | reverse complement strand
GGCTCGGCACCGAGAAATTCATGCTGGACGGCCGCCATACCGGCACCGGCGGAGGAATGGGCTGTCGCCCGGGGTAGGACCGCCCAAGGTGACATGGTTGCCCCCGCCGGCCCGACGTGATGCGGTCCCTGATCACCTATTGGCAGCACCACCCTTCCCTCTCGTATCTGTTCTCCGGGCTATTCATCGGCCCCACCTCGCAGGCCCCGCGGGTGGACGAGCGGGGCAGCCACCTGCTGGACGAGTTGGAAGCCAGCCTGACCGAAGTGGAACAGGCTCCGCCCTGGGTGGTCGATCGGGCCTTGCGCAATTTTCTATCGGATCTGACCGGCAATACCCATCGCGCCGAATTTTGCATCGACAAGCTTCATTCCCCGGATAGCGCCTCCGGGCGCCAGGGCCTGGTGGAATTCCGCGGCTTCGAAATGCCGCCCCATGCCCGCATGAGCCTCGCCCAAATGCTGCTGCTGCGAGCGCTGACCGTGCATTTCTGGAAGAGCCCCTATCGCCATCCCCTGGTGCGCTGGGGCACCCTGCTGCACGACCGGTTCCTGCTTCCCCATTACGTCTGGACGGACTTCCAAGGGGTCATGAATGAGCTCCAGGAGGCCGGTTATCCATTCAGCCCGGCCTGGTACGAGTCATTTCTCGAATTCCGCTTCCCCCATTACGGATCGGTGGAATATGAGGGAGTGGTCCTCGAACTCCGCATGGCTTTGGAGCCTTGGCTGGTATTCGGCGAAGAGGCCGGCGCGGCGCGCCAAGCCCGGGTGGTGGACTCGGCGGTGGAGCGCTTGCAAGTGAAATGCTCGGGGCTGGATCCCGAACGCTTCCTTATCCTCTGCAACGGTCGCCGGGTGCCGCTGCAAGGGACGGGCGGCGACGGGGAATACGTCGCCGGAGTGCGCTACAAAGCGTGGAAAGCCGCCTTCGGGCTCCATCCCACGATCGAGGTGCACGCCCCCCTGGTGTTCGACCTGTTCGACCGGCGTCTGGGACGGTCGGTGGGCGGCTGCGTCTATCACGTGGCCCATCCCGGCGGGCGCGCCTATGAAACCTTTCCGGTCAATGCCTACGAGGCGGAATCCCGGCGCATCTCGAGGTTCTGGGCCTTCGGCCACAGTTCCGGCGACTATCCTCCGCCGGACTGGGTTCAGCGGCTCGCCACCCAATATGGGCAAGCACCGGCCTCCGTCCGCGAGCCCCGGCCGGAAGCCGTCAATTCCGATTTTCCTTGCACCCTCGATTTGCGCCGGCCCTTATGAGCACCCGCATCGCCCTCACCCATTCCGTCGAACGCCGCTACGCGCAGCGCACCCTTTTACCCACTCACTGGTTGCGCCTGCGCCCCGCGCCGCATGCCAAGGCGAGGGTCAGCGCCTGGTCCCTGGAAATCGGCGCCGAGCCGCATTTCATCAATTGGGTGCGCGATCCGTTTGAGAACCATCTGGCCCGGCTCGACCTGCCGGAACCCGTGTTCGCCTTGACTCTGGCCGTGGATCTGGTGGCTGAGCTTACACCGGCCAATCCGTTTGATTTTCTAACCGAACCCTACGCCGCCAATTATCCGTTCGAGTATCCGGAACAACTGCTCAAGGAGTTGAAGCCCTACCTTTACCTACCAAAACCGGGACCTCGGCTCGCCGACTTTCTAGGCGCCTTGGATCCCGAGCCCGCCTACATCGTGGAGAAGCTCGGCAAGATCACGGGCGAAGTGCATCGGGGTCTCGCCATTGCCGGCAATGCGCTCCCGGGCGCGGTGGACCTGGAGGCGGTGCTGAAGCGCGGCGCGGGTTCACCCTGGGAAGCGGCCTGGCTGCTGACTCTCAGCCTCCGACGCTTGGGGCTCGCGGCGCGATTCACTTCGGGTTACCGGATCATCGTGGCGCCCGAACCGGTTCCGGTCCATGCCTGGAGCGGTGACGCGTCCATTAGATCCACGTCCGAATGGCCGGACAGTGCCGGACTGCACGCCTGGAGCGAAGTCTTCATCCCCGGCGCGGGCTGGATCGGCCTGGATCCGGCCGCCGGGCTTTTTGCCCACGAAGGCTACATTCCTCTCGCCGCCACGCCCGATCCCCTGCCGGCGCTGCCTTGGACAACCGAATCCGAGTCCCCTCCACCGGCCCAATCCAGCGAGCGCATCCATGT
>CADDYU010000363.1 GCA_902810705.1 Methylococcaceae bacterium | reverse complement strand
AGAAAGACCAGCCCCAGCAAAGCCAGCGGTAGGCCGACCGCGTAGGCGATCGCGACCGTTCGGGACATCGGCTCCGGTTCGATGTGAGCCATTCGTCAACGACTTGGATCAGTAGTTAAAATCTCAATAGCAACAGACTTCGGAGCATGGCGCACTCCGACTGCCAGCCGTCGTTGCTGTGTTCGGCCTGGAAACGCACCACCGGCGGCGCCCGCGTCAGCCGGGGCAGGCCGAGGACTCAGTGCCGCAGGTAGCGGTCCACCGTGGCACAGGTCAGGAGGCTGGGCAGTGCCTGGACTAGATCTTGCGGCGTACTGCTCCAAGAGTTCCAGCGCCCGCGCGGTGGAGAGATGACGGCCCCGCCGGTTGGTGGTTTGCACTTTCAGCGCCGCCATCAGCTCGCAGTAGCGTTTCATCTCGGCGGTAGGCATCCGGCGGGATTGGCCGCAGTCGGCCCGGTCCACGGCCTTGAGCTGGTGGAAGTGGCGCAAGGCTCGGTACACCGTGGCGGGCGAGACACCGTACAGGGCGGCCGGCGGTCCCGGCGATCAGGACCAATCTCTGCGACGTCAAGCCGGACCCGGTGGAATATGCCGCGCGTAACGCGGCCAACATCGCCTGGATGAAAGAGACCTTCGAGCAAGCTAAGAACCGCAAGGCGGTAGCTATCATGTTCATTTCGCAGGCCAATCCCGGCTGGGATCTCAACGATCCGGAGCGGGCTCCGCTGCGCGATCCGAACACACTCGAGGAAACCGACGGTTACCCCGACGGCTTCCAGGAGTTCCTCAGCGCGTTGCGCGAAGAGGTCATCGCATCCCGCCGGCCGGTCACCTATATACATGGTGATTCGCATTACTTCCGTGTCGATAAACCGCTTTTAGATGCACAGGGAAGGCGGCTTGAGAACTTCACGCGGGTCGAAACATTTGGTGACAATCAAGCGAATGGCACCAATGATGTCCAATGGGTGAAGGTGCTCGTCGATCCCGGCGGTCGCGAAGTTTTTTCCTACCAACCGCAACTCGTTCCGGTCAACCGCGTAGCGGTCCCCGCGCCATAACCGGGGCGAGCCGGTGGAAGGGCCGGGCTGGCGCTCCCAGCCGGCTCGTTTGCGATCGGACGGCCCGCTTTCAGGCGAGATAGTCGTGCACGACGGCCCCGAGCGGCAGGGTCAGGTCGGCCAGGATGTGAGTGGCCGAGAGCACCTCCCGCACCGGCAGCTCCGCGACCGGGGCCAGGGCATGATGGCACAGCTCGAGGGCGCCGGGACCGGTCCAGGCGCCTTTCACCGTCACCGCCTCGAGGGTATAGCGCACCAGCTCGCAAATGCGCGGGCTGCCGTCCACGTGCGGGATGATCTTCAGCAGGAAGGTGGGCTCGCCGAGGACCTTCGGAAAGCCCCACAATTCCCGGCCGCCGGCGATGGGCGGATGGTCATCGAGGTACATGGCGATTTGATAGCCGCCTTTCTCGCCCCGGAAGGTAACAGGGATTACCTGGCCGGCCTCGGTGTAGGAATTTTGGGAGCAATGGAACAGAAAACCGGTTTAAGCCGATAGCTGCGCATCTGAGGCCTCTCAGCCGTCTTGTTCTGCTGGATTGCGCAGCGGCCGCAGTTCGACTCGGCTCACGGATTCCGGGACTGTAAATGAATTATCCCATTTCGCGATCGGAAGGATACCAATAGGGTCTGTTGTTTCAGAGGTGAACGGCCATGGCAAGACCGGCGGGTGGATGGGCTGTTTTGGCGCAGGCCAAAGCGGTTCTGGAAGTGGCCCGGGTCAAGCATGGAACTCCGGCTACCCGGCGACACCATCAGCAAATTCTCCAACTGCATGGCAGTGATCCCTTGCCCCAGTCTGCATCACAGGCGTTCTTCGACTCGCTTGCGCACTTTGGCCACGAAGCGTTCGAGTACGCTGACCCCGGGCAACAAAACCTTATACGTAATTCCATTTTTCAATCTATAGTGCATTAACAATCCAGGGCCAGGCGGTGATGGAATACACGCGTGCAGGATCGTTTTCGAGCTCCCGCGAGGCGTGCTCCAAGGGGGCTTCCCAAACGTCAAGGCTGTCAAACCCCCGGTTGTGAACAAACGTCTCGCGCCAGAGTCGGCGGAAGCGGCAACGGCGCGCGCTTGGGCCACC
>CADDYU010000362.1 GCA_902810705.1 Methylococcaceae bacterium | reverse complement strand
TTCCCAGCATCATCAGGAAAGCGGCCGGCACGAACTCGTCGGCGCTCCAAACCAGCAGGGTGACCGGGTCGTCGATGTGTTTGGGGATGGTGACGGGTTCCATGGGGCTCCTTGAAAGTTCCCCGCCATTGTCCGGATGTGCGAGCGCATCGGTGTTCGAATAGATGCTTCATTTCGTCATCTTTTTCTCACTCCTCCTCACCATTGCGCAGGAATAATGGGGCGCCCGGTCTCTGCGAATCATTGTTACGAGGAGGAATCAATGCATCTGAAGTCAACGGTGAAGTGCGCCGTGGTGCGGGCTTTCGTGAACCGGAGCCACACGCCGGCCATCGCGCGGCTGTCTCTGACCGGGAGTTCGTTCGTCGTGGTTTGCTGGTATTCGGCCCAGCTTTACCTGCGGCCGGAGCAGGCCTTCGGCTCCGACTCTGTCGGGTCAGGACGTTGGCCGCTGGGATGGGTCGGCTCTTACGTCATTCCGGGAATCGGACTCCTTGGGATTTGCGTGGATTTGACGTCATGCCTCTTGCTGAGGAGAGTCCGATGATCGTGACAACGACCGCCGGCATTGATGGCTACCAGGTGACGGACTATTTGGGCGTGGTCAGCGGCGAGGCCATCCTCGGCGCCAACGTGTTCAAGGACTGGGCGGGCTTACGAAATCTTTTCGGGGGTCGCACGCGCGGCTTCGAGAAGGAACTGGCCAGGGCGCGGCAGGAGGCGCTCGAGCAGTTGGTGGAGCGTGCCTCGGCGAGCCACGCGAGCGCCGTGGTGGGGATTTCGCTCGATTACGAATTCATGGGTATGGGTAAGGGCGGCATGGTGATGGTCGTCGCGACCGGGACGGCGGTTAGAGCGTGTTATGAACTTTTCGCTGGGGAAGCGGTTATTACGGGCATGATGACTCGTGAACCTTATCCCAGCGATGTTTCGGACGAAGAATGGATGTTCGTTGCGCCGTATTTGACCCTGATGAAAGAGGATGCTCCGCAGCGCCAGCACAGCCTGCGTGAGATCTTCAATGGTTTGCGCTGGCTGGTGCGTGCTGGTGCGCCCTGGCGGATGTTGCCGCACGACCTGCCGGCCTGGGAAGCGGTCTACCAGCAAACCCAGCGCTGGCTCAACGCTGGGTGCTTCAAAGCCATCGTGCATGATCTGCGTGAATTGTTACGCCACGCGCAGGGCCGGAAACCCCAGCCCAGCACCGCCATTTTCGACGGACGGACCCTGCAGTCCAGTTGTGAGAGCGGTCCCCGGGCCGGCTATGACGGCTATAAGCGTAAAAAAGGCAGCAAAGTGCACCTGGCGGTCGATACCCTGGGCCCTTTGCTGGCGTTGTTGGTAACCCCGGCCAATGAACAAGAACGCGCCCAGGTGGCCGAACTGGCCCAGGCGGTACAACAGGCGACCGGGCACCGTGTGGAATTGGCGTTCGTCGACCAAGGCTACACCGGCGAGGAGGCCGCCGAGTCCGCGCAACAGCACGGCATTCGCCTGGAGGTGGTGAAGCTGCCCGAGGCCAAGAAAGGTTTTGTGCTGCTCCCGCGGCGGTGGGTTGTGGAGCGCAGTTTCGGTTGGATCGCGCGCTTCCGGCGCTTGGCCCGCGACTATGAGCGTTTAGCGGAAACCTTAGCCGGCTTGCATTTTATAGTCTTTGCGATCCTCATGCTCGTTAAGGCTACCCCGCTGCTACAAAGTGCATCACACGCTCTAGGCTAGAAGATGCTAAAGATCCCGGCACCTCGAATTGTGGGTATCGGATAGACGGTTAAGCTCGATGTGCATTCTCCTGGAAAATAATCTGGCCTGATCCAGCGAACGAGGTCGGCTCCGGCTTCGACTCAGACCAACAAAGGCAAACTCGTCGCGAAGTCGCGCGACTCTTCGCGACCGATCAACGAAGCCGAGGGGGCCCGGCTCCTTTCGACGGCGACTTCTGTCCCAAGCGCCGGTGGTATCGCCTACGGGTTATCGCATGCCTCGTTCCGAAACGGCGGGATGGAGGCTGACAACTAAACCTGATCACCCAAGAGCCGACCCAAGGAAGTATTTTGATAGGCCCAGAGCGGCATGAGAATTCACTCGCCCCAACTCCGGGAAATACCAAAACTGTTCACGAAAGTCGCGCCTTCCCAGCGACAGAAACCACCCGACGTAACCC
>CADDYU010000361.1 GCA_902810705.1 Methylococcaceae bacterium | reverse complement strand
GGTCGAGCTCGCTCCATTGGGCGAAGTACGAATGCACCGTGCGCTACTTCGGGAACTCCCCCGGCAGCATGCGCCATTGGCAGCCGCTCTTGAGCAGGTACAGCACCGCGCAGAACACCTCGTACAATTCTACCGTACGCGGTTTGGTTCTCTTGCGCGCACTCTCCAGCAAGGGCCGGATCTGTTCGAACTGCTCGCGACTGAGGTCGCTTGGGTATTTCTTCTGTCTCATCCTTCAATTATCGTGGACTTCAAAGATCATGAACAGGTTCTTACCCGAACAGGATCGCCCCCCACTCTCCCCGAATACGGGCTCCACCCCTTGATCGCGGCCGAACAAACCGATCGCCCGGTACGGACCTTGCGCTCCCCACTCAAGGCGGCTCGCTTCCCCCTTCATCGCGATTTGGCGCGTTTCGACTTCGCCGAATCGCCCCTCTCGGAATCCCGCCTCCGGCAACTGGCTACCGCCTCGTTCACTGCCACGGTGCATCACTTGATTTTCAGGGGTGGGACGGGCACGGGAAAAAGTCACTGGGCGATTGCCCGCGGCATCGCCGCGATCCAGGCCGGAAAGCGGGTGCGTTTCGATAACGTCGTCGACCTGGTCAATCCGTGGGAGCGGGAAAAGCCACTCGGCAGAGCCGGATCGCTGGCTCGCCGCTTGACCTAAGTCGATGCGGTGATCCTCGATGAGCGCGGCTATCTGCCGTTCTCCGAAAGCGGCAGTGCCCGGCTATTCCATTTAATCAGCCGGCTTTACGAGAAAACCGCTCTGATGGTCACGACCCATCTCAGCTTCGGCGACTGGGTGCAGGTCTTCGGGGATGCCAAAATGACCCCGGCGCTCCTCGACCGTCTTACCCATCACGGCGACCTTCTCGAAACCGGCAACGACTCCTTCCGCTTCAAACAGCGCCAAAAAGGTCTCTAACCCGGGTCAAAATTGGACGCCGATCCCTGATCACATTTCAACGCCGATTGACAGACTATGGCGTGGATCGTGCCGAATCCAAAAATGACGGCCGCGGCTAAGCTTGATAGCTACCTACTCAAGAAAACCGCAAACCATGACTATTCACACCATCCTGGAAGAATTCCGGGAAGCCGCACGCTCTCAACGCGACCTGGGCGATAAGTTCGAGCGCCTAATCGCCAACTACCTGATGACCGATCCGCAGTACGCGGATCGCCTGAGCCAGGTTTGGCTATGGCACAAATGGCCGCGCCGTTCGGGAAGCGATGTCGGCATCGATCTGGTGGCGGAAGAACATGGCACCGGGAATTACTGGGCCATCCAGTGCAAGTTCTACGATCCCGGCCACACGCTGCAAAAAGCGGATATCGATTCCTTCTTCACGGCTTCGGGCAGGCGATTCGCCACTCTGGACGGCGAACGCGGCTTCACCAACCGGTTAATCGTCTCTACCACAGACAAGTGGAGCAAACACGCGGAAGAGGCCCTGGCGGACCAGTCCATACCCGTGACTCGGCTCCGGGTGCAGGATTTAGGCATCAGCCCCATTGATTGGAGCCAATTCAGCCTGTCGCGGGTCGATGAAATCTACCTCAAGCCGAAGAAGGAACTCCGGCCGCATCAAACCGAAGCCATCGGGAATGCCGTGGAAGCATTCCAAACCCGGGATCGCGGCAAGCTCATCATGGCCTGCGGTACCGGGAAAACCTTCACCTCGCTGCGCCTCATGGAGCGCGTCACGTCTGGCAACGGCCGTATCCTGTTCCTGGCGCCATCCATTTCGCTGGTGGCTCAGACGCTGCGCGAATGGACGGCGGAAGCCGAAATGCCGATTCACGCTTTTGTGGTGTGTTCGGATACCAAGGTCGGCAAGGAGGAGGAAGACCTCCGCACTCATGACCTGGCCTATCCAGCGACCACCGACGCCCGTAAGATCGTCCACCATGCAGCGAAACTTTCCCCGGACCGGCGCACTGTAGTCTTTTCCACCTACCAATCCATTCAGGTTGTGGCCGACGCTCAGAAACAGGGATTGGGCGAATTCGACCTCATCATCTGCGACGAAGCGCACCGGACCACCGGCCTGACGCTGCCAGGCGATGACCCTTCGGATTTCAACAAGGTCCACGATAACCACATCGTCAAGGCCAAGAAGCGCCTGTATATGACGGCCACGCCTCGGGTG
>CADDYU010000360.1 GCA_902810705.1 Methylococcaceae bacterium | reverse complement strand
GGCCTATGCCGGCTTGCCGATCGATACACCGCCCGATCTGGCCGCCGCGCCTGCCTCAACCGGATCCGCCACGACCGAGACCCCGGCCGCTTCGTCCGCCTCTGGGCCGTGCTGATCGCTCGCAGCGACGACGTTCTACCGTTGATCTGCCCGGAATGGAGGGAGCGAAATGCGGGCGCCAGAGTTTAAATATGACCCAACAGTGAGTGGGGCCTGCCCGCTCATCGATCACCCGGGTGCCAGCTCGAGCCTATTGAGCCCGCAGGGATGCGCATGACCGACAACCCAAAGTCCCCTATTAACACCGATCTTCTGGCCGCATCGAGTGCACGCGAATGTCGTCCCAACCGCCTCAACCCCCTCTTGTCTGGGTGCTCACCGCTTGACGGGACTTCACCCGAAGCGCACCATTTTCCCGAAATGGGTAACTAACCGCCGGTGGATTTCCTGTCCTTGCTGGCCTTTCGACCGACAGAATTTTTGAGCCAACTCCACGCGAATTTGCAGCCTTGGCTGATAAGAGCCATTTCTGTCCCTTGCGATGGTTCCACTTCATCGTACTGGCTTATCTGATGATGGTGCTATTTACAAATCGGGGGCACCTGCTTAATGGTAGAGTCTTCAGAGTTATTGCGGAAATGGGGCGTCAATCCCTGCCGATATTCACGTTGGGTCTGGCGCTTTCTTATATCGGCGGGATGGTTTTTGATCAAGCCGGTCATGGGGCTATGATCATTCTGTTGATTAATCTTGGAGGATGTACGCTTCTGCTCTTTGCTGCTCGTCTGATCACCTGGATCGAATCCAGTCCTTGGAAATTCCAAGGAGGGCATCACCCCTCGCCCGATCATGAAAATGGCCGAGGCGGCTTGCTTCCTTTTCAAGTCAGATCAAGGTTACAATGGCTGAGCAGAGCTTCCGCGATGGCCCTTCTGGCGCCCATGGCCATGATTTCATTGACCTTTTCGCAGAGAAAAGCAGAGGCAACCAATCCCAAATTGGCGCTAACCGAGAATAATTGGACGACATCGGAAAGCGCGGCGGCAACTCAACCGGACCCGCAATTGCCCTGACTGCCAGCCTTTCGACCGGGAATCGGCGAGGGTATGATTATCTTTTGGCCTTTTCGGTCCAAATGGCCAAACCACAAGGTTCCGCCTCATGTTCCACAAGCATTTTCACTATCTCATCGGGGATCAACCCGAACAGATTCAACAACCCCATGCGCTCATCGACTTCACTTTATTTGACCGGAGTACTCTTGCTGTCCTCCTCCTGCGGAAATCATGAATCGGCTTCCCTCGACCCTCCGGTTGGGGAGCATCCGCTTCTTGCAAAAATCGATTCCATCAAGACCGAAGAGGCCGCGGAACGTTCCGAGCACACGCCTCGCGTTCGCTTGCGCCCGGAGTCCCTCCCCTACATCAAGGTCAAGACGATCACTCCAGTTGCCTTCGCCGGCGCCGTGTCTGCACCGGCCCGGGTGGATTTCCGCGCCAAGGCCATCTCGACGGCCGGAACGGTAGTCGCGGGACGGATCAGCAAGATCCATGTTCAGATCGGCGACCGGGTGAAAGCCGGTCAGTCGTTGGTGACCCTGGCGAGCGTCGAGGCGGCGCAGATGCGTTCCGATTTCGCCCGCGCCAAGGTGGAACTCGCACGATCGGAATATCGCTACCAAAAGCAGGAGGAAATGAAGCGGACCGGCGTCGGCCTCGAAATCGAGCGCATGGAGGCGGAGTCGCAATTACGGCAGGACCGTGCCGATTACGAGCGGGCCCGCGACGCCTTGCGCCTTTTGGGCGACGGCGTGGCCGAGGAAGTCATCGTGCGCGCCCCCATGGACAGCACCGTCCTCCGCGCCTATGTCGCTGCGGGAGCCACGGTAGCAGCGGGCGCGGCCCTGTTCGACCTGGGCGAGCCCTCGTCGCTGTGGATCATCGCCGATGTGTTCGAGCGGGACCTGCTGCTGGTGGAAAAGGGCGAGAAAGTGACCATCGACTTGGCCTCCCTGCCGCAACCTATTAGCGGCCATGTGGTGGCGGAAAGCGCCGCGATCCAGGCCGACATGCGGCGCGCCTCCGTGTTCATCGAACCCGATGATCCCAAGGTGCCGTTGCGGCCCGGCATGTACGCCCGCGTGTCCATCAAGTCGGCCAGCCCGGAGAGTATCGTGCTGCCGACGGAGGCGGTATTGATCCGGGA
>CADDYU010000359.1 GCA_902810705.1 Methylococcaceae bacterium | reverse complement strand
CCGGCTGAGGATGTGCTACGAGCGAACGGGCGACCACTTCCAAGCCTTCCACGACATCGCCGCCTGCTGCCTGACCGTCACGCGGCTGCAGAGCTATGAACTACCGTTTTGAAACAGGCTCTTAGCACTCGCTCATGGATACCCGACCGCCACTGAGGTAGCACCCGACCAACATTGATGACTGTTCGTCGCTCCGCTGACGTTTGGATCACACGAGTCATGGAGAACTGCTACCGCAGACGCGGCTCCGACACCGTTCCCACCTTCCCACCACTTGCCTTCGAATTCACAACATCCTTCGTAATTGTTCCATCCATAACCCAGCCCGAGCACGTCGCCGAACCACATGCCGAGAACGCGCTCTCCATCTTTTTCGGCGGGCCCGAGAAGGGAATCCCAATTAGCATGGCAGGCATGCACATACTGGACGCTCGCTCCGGTCGCACCGATAAGGTCCAATTCGTACTTCATTAGCGTTGCGAGTGTGCCACAGTCACCTCTTACGCCGTTCATGACGAGCCGCGCCGAAGCCAGATTGCCGGGCGCGTTTGGGTCGCCGTTAATACTGTTCGAGCCGAAATGGCCCCCAGCAGTGGCATCTGGCCCAACTTGATCTCCCGCGGACGCCTTGCTCGTTGCACCGTCCGCAACACCAGTCACAAAATTCACGCGACGTGGTGGATGGTGCGGCCATGAGCACATAGGCGTCGTGAGACGTATTTTGAGAAGCAGCAAGAGAAAGCCCCTTCTTGATTTTCCAGTTCCAAACGTACTTGTTTTTACGGATGTTCTTTTCGGTTTTCGTGGATGACTCTAGTGCTGCGAGCACCTGCGTTCCTCCAGCGATGCTCACCGTCGTTGGACTAAACACCGAGTCCGCACTTATCCAAAGTCTTCCGCCGCCGCGCTCGCCGGATACCGTTCAACAGTCAGCTTAACCGAAATCTTCGTATCCCAGTCATGGCTAGTCGGGGAGGATTGACGGGGACGTAGCTCTTACCCGGCGTGCAAGGCGTTCCGCGATGCGCCGCCGCGGGGTCTGAACGTCCAGCCGAGGTCCAGCTTCTCGGCAGCCTCTGTCGTCCATTGCAGGTCTGCCATCGGTCTGCGTCGCGGGATGCAGGCGCGGATGGTCTTCAACTCCGAATGGGCCGGCGGCTCGTTCACCCATGAATCGAAGCCCCGCAGCCGATCCACCGGCCAGTCAACGTGCGACTTCCGTACGAAGCCTTCGCACGATCGAGCCATGATGGATCCTGGTGATGAGTAAAACCACTTCAATAATTTGAATTTGACCAATCGTGATGGGACCACTTCCTCCGACTACAGCGCGCACTTTCGACCCACTGATAGAAACCGAAAAACGGGGCGGGACCGCTCTGATTTTCTCACGTGTGTCACTTCCTCTTCCGGGGTCGGCCGAGTTTCGACGGCTCACGCCACCCGAGTCGCTCTCGGATTTCGTCACCTAAGGTTCGCCTCCGTACGGACGGCCCCGATCGACGCACTTCCGCAAGGCCGACTCTCCCGCAGGCGTCTGCGGTTGATCGACCCATGCTTCCCCATCCTTTTGCCGAGCGATCGGCAACGCCGACCATTGCACCCGCAGTTCCGGCGGTCGCACGCGGCGGTGTCGTTGGCGACGCGGGCGTCGCCCCCTCGCTCGTGGACGGCGGCGGCGGTCTCGGCAAGGGCGGCGGGTTGGGCGGACGCGAGCGTCATCGGCGGAGCCTCCGTCGGAACGTCGGCGGCGCGCCCCTCGGGCGGCGGCGCCGCGCTGACAAGAGTGAGATATACGTTGGGTTTTTAGAAGGAAAATCCGGCGGAATGCGCGCGACTTCGGTGCGCGGCGAGTGAATTCGCGCCGATTCCGGTGCGCCGGGCGGCCGGGCTCGCGCGACTCGTCAGGCGATCCGGTCGCGCATCGGTCCGCCGCCGACGAACCGGCGGAAGTTGTCCAGAAAGTGTTCGAGCAACCGCGCCGACTCGTTCGCGTGACCGCCGGCGGTGTGCGGCGTGATGAAGCAGTTCGGCGCCGACCAGAGCGGGTGCGCCGGCGGCAGGGGCTCGGGGGTGGTGACGTCGAGGTACGCCGCGGCGAGCTCGCCGTCGTCAGGGCCGACACGAGCGCGTCCTGGTCGACCGTGTCGCCGCGACCGATGTTGTAGAGGATCGCGGTCCGCTTCATGCGCTGGAACCTCGCGGCGTTCAAAAATCCCCTGGTTTCTTCGGAAA
>CADDYU010000358.1 GCA_902810705.1 Methylococcaceae bacterium | reverse complement strand
GTTTCAGAACGTTTGCATGACCGTTCGCGAAGATGGTGCCTATGTCGAGGCGGGCGAGAACGACAACTTGATCGTGCAGAAGCTGGAGGCAAATCCGACGGCCGCGGGGATTTTTGGCTATAGCTATTTGGAGCAAAATGCGGATAAGCTACGGGCGGCGCCGATCGACGGCATAGTGCCGAGCTACGAAGATATCGCTTCTGGAAAATATCCGGTCTCGCGGCCACTCTTCTTTTATGTGAAGAAGGCCCACATCGGCGTCATTCCGGGAATCGAGGCTTACGTTGCCGAGTTCACCAGCGAAAAGGCTTTTGGATCGGAAGGTTACCTGGCCGATAAAGGCTTGATTCCACTGCCTGACGCGGAACGCAAGAAAGTGGCGGCCGATGCCAAGAAGCTGACTCCCTTGTCCATGGCCGGAAAATGAAAACAGTCTGGTAAAAAGCCATCCGGAACCCTGCCTATCGGCAGGGTTCTTGGTTTTGAACGTCGGAAAAGATCAGGACTGCCCCTGCAAGGGCGGCGGAATCGGATGGACGGCTTTTTGATAGAAGCTCAAGATACGTTTCACATAATCTTGGGTTTCCCGGTATGGTGGCACTCCCTGGTATTGCTCCACGGTTCTTTCGCCCGCGTTGTAAGCGGCCAGCGTCCATTCGACATTGCCCGAGAAGTGGCGCAGCAGCCAATGTAGGTAGGCGATTCCACCTTTGATATTTTCGAAAGGGTTCCAGATGTCTTTGACGCCGAAACGCTCCGCTGTGGCCGGGATAAGCTGCATCAGCCCCTGGGCGTTCTTGCTGGAAAGTGCGGCGGGATTGAAACCGGATTCGGTCCGGATTACTGCCAAGACGAGCTCCGGATCAACGGAGTAACTCGAGGCGATTTGTCCTACCCAATCCTCGATCTGTTTACGACTCTGGCCCCATCGGGCCCCACCGGTTAGCGTGACTGGCGGCTTCGGACGGCATCCGGGATCGTCCTGCGGCGAAACGCCGACATACCGCACCAGCATGCGCGCCGCGTAGACATCCCCCGCTTTCGCTGCCCGCTTGAACCACCCGACCGCCAATTCCGGCCTTTTGGGCAAACCGCGGCCATTGAAATACATCCAGCCGAGACTATACGCCGCGAGCGGATCGCCGAGCAGCGCCGACTGGCAATAAAGCTGATAAGCTTGGCCGAGATCCTGCCGGACGCCGCGCCCATGCTCGTAGAGCGCTGCTCGAGCCCGCAAGTCGCGGGCTTCCTGGACAAAATCTCGGCCCAATGCCGTTCCGGCAATTAATAAGCCGCCTAGTACGTATCGGCCCAGACTCATGCCATGTTTTCATAACTGTCTTCCATGCTTTGTTCTCGAGAGCACAAGTCACGCCAAAAATATTAATTCACTGATAATCAATCGATTGTCGTCAACCTCCGGTCAGCGAGGCGGGTAAGCGTAAAATTTTTCGACGGCATGGATAGTCATTCCTAAACCGCATCCACAGTGAGATGTGGAGTTTTTCAGTTGGGAAGGATAGGCTGATTGGATTTGAACGGGTCTTGGAAGAGGCCTGTTACGAGTCGATTGTAGCCGATGGGGTCAAACCTCGGACGTATTGCGGGACTGGGCGACCAATGCAGGCCATCCTCGGACACGGGAACGCGGTCTCGCCTTGTACGAAGTGACTCAGAATTCCAGTGCGACCGCAGTCGCCCCACGGAGTGGGCGTAACCCGCAAACCCTCATGCGCTGGATTCATCAGTACAACGAGAGCGGTCCTGAGAGCTTGATTTATCGGCATAGCGGGGGCCGTCCCCTTTTTGCGAGCGCATCGAGCAGGCTCTCGACGGAGTGATTCGGGACGCCGGTGCGGCGGCCGCGGCCCCGCCGGGCGAAGCCGCACCGGCGCCGAAGCGGTGGACCTTGAAGCGGTTGGTGGCCTGGATTGAAAGGCAATTTGGTCGGGTCTACAGCCGTGAAACCGTGCGGCGAGCCTTGAAACGGCTGAGGTTGTCCTGGAAAAAAGCCAAGAAATGCTTGGGGCGAGCCGATCCGGAACGGCGCACGGCTTTCGTCACTCAGCTTCAGAACCTGTTGAAAGGCACCTTGGAAAATCGGCACTTGTTGGTGTACCTGGATGAAGCCCATATTCATGGGGACGCCGATGGCGGGGAGGGCTGGTCGGTCTGCGGTGAGCGGCGGTGGGTCTGCTCGAACTCCCCGAAACTCTCCGAACGCGTGTCCTTTTACGG
>CADDYU010000357.1 GCA_902810705.1 Methylococcaceae bacterium | reverse complement strand
CTCGTGGGGGCGGTCCTGGGTCATGACTTTACACGTCGAGCCGGAGTAATGGCGAGTCTACTTCAGCGATCGTGCACGTTCGCGTGTTAAGGAGCGCGTCTTGGGATCGACCGAGATGCCGAGTCCGCCCAGGGCCAGCACGCCGATGATCGGCTCTGATCCTTCGGGGCCGAAGATGATCGGCGTGACGGTTTCCTGTCCCATGAGCGAGACGCGGGCGAACCCGTATTCGAGTTCGACGGGCCGGGCGCCCGCGAGTTCGTAGACGTTTTTCCCCTCGGGCTTGATGCCGGCCTTGCGCAGGGCTTTGGCGGGGGCCAGAGAGTCAACGGCGCCGGTGTCAACGAGAAACTCGGCGGCGAATGCTTTGCCGCGGCCGGCGAGTTTGCGGACGGTGGTTGTTAAACGCGTCAATCCCATTGGGATATGCTAGTGTTGCAATTTGGCGCGAACAAGCGGCGGTTCCGAGGGGGGCGCGTGCAGTGTCCCTCTCGCTGCGACGGTTGAAAGCTGTTGGGGCAAGCCATAGCTTGAATTCATGACATACTTCAACGCACCTGACGAAGCGGCAAAGTACGGTGGTTATTTTGGCAGACTTTTGGATTCCGGTGGGCATGTTATCGAGCCCAAACTGCTGTGGTTCTTAGCGCAAGCGAATCTAGGACCCCGCGGTGTCCAGCCTGTGGCGATCGCTTCGTTCCCGAAGGGGCAAGTCTTGGCCGGGAATGATTTTCGAATCGAGTTGGACGATGGGCCGCGGTTTAACGCGTCGCTGGTGGATGACCACGACTTACCGCCCACTGGTGTGCGAAAGCTATCTTTCGTTGTCTCGCCCCAGTAGAAGCTGCTTTGCTGCGCACCGGTCCACCGCTAACAGCACCACCTGTGTTTAGAGGCGGGTGGCGATGTGAGCGACTTCTGTTTGCTGACGAGTGTGCGCCGGCAGTATGATATCCGGCATGGCCAGCGCTCCGAGCGTGAACTGCGACGAGCGGAACGTGGGGCAGATCAAAAAGTGCGCGCAGTGCTCCACCCCAGCACGCACTTCCGCAGCGTATTGCTTCAAGTGCGGAGCCCGACTCACCTCGACCGGGACTCGCCCACCGGCGATGGCGGGGAAATGGGTTCTCTTCGTCTGTATCGCGACGGGAGCGTGCGGGGCGGGATGGATTCTGTTGAAAAATCAGAGGCCACAATCTGAGCTTGAACCGCCGGCGCCGCAGCCGAAATTAGGTGAGGTCATCCAGTGGTATAAGGGATTGGGGTTGGAATTTGCGACCAAGTGGTCAAAGCAGACGCCTCGGCTTCTGACGGAGGGGCGTGAGGCTTGGGAGGAAGCGCAACGGCATGCGGAGATAGACCGGAACAAGCCCGAATTCCACCGGGTGATGCGGATCGCCAAGCCGGCAGTCGCAGTTTTGGAAGACCGCGTTGCCGGCAAATGGGGGGCAACTTTGGCGAAGACCTGCGACGCGATAGAGACGGCACAATCCAGGCTTCGCTGGATTGGGGCAGGTTCGGAGTTCGCACGCAGCCTTCTCAATCCGCTAGACAAAGCGCTGACGGGGTTCCGGGCAGCCGAAGATCGTCGGAAGGAGGCCGACAGGGTCTATGCCACACTTCGACACACTGACATGTGGGAGCAATTCAAGTCGGGTCACGAATACCTGGAATATCAAGCTCGCCAGGAAGAGGCGACGGCGCTAAAGGCGGCTAAAACATTTCTGCAACTATATCGAGACGCGGAGCAGACGTACGGGGATCCGGGTTAGTAATCTCAGGAGCTATTTCCGTTGGTCTAGGCGGAGGTATCGGCCGCCTGTGCTGGCGGCCAAATCGGTCATAGTGTCTACATTGTAGCCATGAAGATCAATCACGCTGAGGCGTACCTTCGCCTTTGCCCCAAGTACGATGCTTCGGATTTCTTGCCACTCCGCGATGTCGCCGTCGGTGAAAAGAACGATATCCTGCGGTCCCTGTCCAACTGCTTCGGAGAACGCTGCGATAATCGCCGCGCCCGAGCCATGCGGGGAAGCGGTTTCAAGGAGCGACGATGCAACGCGCTGACTATCGGCGGATTTGGGCGTTAAGGTCTTAGTTGACGCGAGAACCGAATCACCGGCGATGAGCACGTTGAATAACTGGCCCTCCGGGAGGCGATCTACTGCGGCTTGAACTTCCTGACGGGCCATGTCAAAGCAATTCATCATTGAGCCGCTCGCGTCAATGATATAAATG
>CADDYU010000356.1 GCA_902810705.1 Methylococcaceae bacterium | reverse complement strand
GCGTAATACTTGGATAAGCCGGAGGTATCGAACGTGCTGATGGTGTTGTTCTGAACCGCCCGGGCGCCGGCGACCGCCTTGAGTTCAAGCCCCCATTGCGGACGTTCGGGAAAGCAGTTGACCACCATTCGGTAAACCGCATCCGCGTCGATTTGCTTGGAGAGCTTGACTGGCGGAATATGGTGGAAATCCGCGCCCTCACGGCCGCCGAACCGGGGGATTTTATAAGGCTGAATATCGGGCGGCGGCGGGGCTTTCCCGCGCTCCGGTGGCGCCTCGGGAATGACTACCGGCGGCTTTTCCTCGGTCTCTTTTTCCCACGGCCAGGCGTGCGCCGCTTTGGATGCGATGGCGATGAAAAACACTAAAAACGCCAGCGCCAAGAGCAAATTAAGCGCCGCGGAGAGCAGCCATAAATTATCTAGATATAGATTACTTTTACGTTTAACTAGGCGACGCATATAAGCGCTTGCTTCATGGGTAGTCCCTCTTCTATGTTTGCTTGGCCGCACGTCTACCACTCCCCAGGATTTTTAACCCGCCTAGTGCCGCCGCCAATTCCCAAGATCCCATCGTTATCGCCAGAGCGATCAGGAGCCACATGAAGATAGGTGTGGCATCGTAAGCAACCTCGGAACCAAGCCTGAATATTTGCGGTTCTGCGGCGAGTACATCTTTCCGCAGGCCCGGCGCGATCCGGCCTTCGTCCGCCGTCGTCATCACCCACACACCAGCCGCCCTCACGCAGTCTTGAACCACCTTGAGCTTACGGCCGGAGAGGCTGTGCGCGTCATCCACGAATAGCACGGCCCCGGTTTCTTGCAAGTAAAGAGGAAGAGCGTCTACCCGCTCCCACGCCTTGAGCTTGGTCCAGTGCCGATCGTCATCAGGGTTCTCGCGGCTGGCCCACCAGAGTTCAAGCTGTCGGATATCCGTCCAGGCCGAGAGCGGCCGGACGGCGGCAAGGTGGAGCGGTTCAGCGTCCGCTCTGGACGCCCACACCCGCGCCGCGTTTTTCCTGAGCCGGTCAAGCCAATACGACTTACCGGAAGCGTGAGCGCCGGTCACAAGCACCGGCTTTTTCGTGCTGATGTGCTTCTGCTCGATGACTTCCCCGAACTTTCGATTCTTGCGGACCCAGAACGCCTGCGCGTGCTCCCGGCCATCCGCCCGCTTCCGCTGGTGCTTCTTGATCGTCAAAAACTGCATTTTTGGCCCCCAAAATCGACAAGAAATCGCAGGAAAAAACGTCACGTTTTCCCCGTCAATCTGTTCAAAGCTATGGAGAATACAGGGTATAGACCCCCAAAACCCTACTTATCGGAAAGAAACGACCGTTTAATTCCGATAGAATACACTGGCAAACGTAACGTTAAAACCGGCATGTTCAACCGATGACCACTTACGCTTATATCAGGGTCAGCACCGACGCCCAAGACCTCAACAACCAACGTCATGGGGTGATCGAGTACGCCCGGAAAAATGGCCTCGAACCCTTGACCTTCTTCGAGGACACAGCATCGGGGAAGAAATCATGGCGGGACCGCGACCTTGGGAAGCTCCTTGACCAAGCCAGGGCCGGCGATGTGCTCTTGGTGGCGGAAATCTCCCGGTTGGCCCGGTCCACGCTGCAAGTGCTCGAAGTTCTCCAGGAGGCGGCAAAGCGGGAGATCGCCGTACACGTCGCCAAGAGCAACATGGTGATGGACGGGAGCCTAAACAGCCGGATCACGGCCGTTGTGCTCGGGCTGGCGGCGGAGATCGAGCGGGAATTTATCTCGGCCCGGACTACCGAGGCCCTCGCCAGGCGGAAGGCGGAAGGTAAGCCACTCGGGAGACCAAAGGGGCGAGTATCCGAGGTTCACAAGCTCGACAAGGACAAGGCCAAGATCGAAGACATGTTGGCGAAGGGAGTACACAAAGCCAGCATTGCCCGGCTGATCGGTTGCAACCCGGATACCCTCTACGAGTGGATGAAGGCAAACGGCCTATCCCGGCACATCAAGAGCCGGAAGCCACAGCCCCCCGTGAAACCGAGCCAACCGGAGCCGAAACCCAAGCGGAAGAAGAGTTGATGGGCGTTCCCCCCGGAGTACCGGGGGTCGGGCTGCTCCGGGCTCCGCTTCGCTTCGGTCTGGCCGGAGTACCGGCCAGACTTCCCCTACGCATCCCTAACGCGAATGCAGCCCCAGGCGGGTGGTAGAAATCCTTTTTAGACCGGGGGGGCTCCCCCCGTACCCCCTATCCGGCCGGGCTATCCC
>CADDYU010000355.1 GCA_902810705.1 Methylococcaceae bacterium | reverse complement strand
CGTGAAGCCAACCTGATCGGTATTGAATATATTATTTCCGAGAAGCTGTTTGAGTCCTTGCCGGTGAAAGAGAAAAAGTACTGGCATCCGCATAACTTCGAAATCCTCTCCGGCGAACTGATTGCTCCCGCTATTCCGGAAGCTGCGGAGAAGCCTCTGATGCGGGACAAGATGAACAGCTACGGCAAGACCTGGCATGTCTGGAATTCCGATCCGTTTGGAAAAAAGGGCGACCAGATGCCGCTCGGCGATCCGGTGTTGGAGTGGTCGTTCAACCGCGACGGCGAGGAACTGCCGGGTCTATTCGAGGAACGCGACCGGCGGCTGGGCGTCAGCACGCAGGAAAAGCGCCAGAGCCGGGAGGATCTGGTTCCCCTGGCCAAGCCTCAAAGCGGCGTCGATGCATTAAAGGGCAAATTCCCAAGGCCGACTACGCCGCTTCCCGGTGTCGTCGATAAAAAGGCCGCGGGCGCGCGATAGCGTCGAAACAAGGAGCCTTTCATGTTCTTCCAACGCATCAAGACGCCGGGCATCGCCCACAATGCCTATGTCATCGGCCGCAGGGGCGAGGCGGCCGTCATCGACCCGCGGCGCGATGTCGAGGAGTACCTCGGGATTGCCCGCCAGCAGGGACTCACAATCAAGTACATCATCGAGACGCATCGGCAGGAGGATTTCGTGCTGGGCTCCTCCGAACTGGCCCGCATCACGGGTGCGAAGATCGTCAACGGCGCCCACGAAGGCTTCGGCCACGGCGACATCCGGCTGAAGGACGGGGAAGAACTCTCGTTCGGGGGTCTTAGGCTCTGCGCGCTTTACACGCCCGGCCATACGCCCGAGAGCATGGCCTACGCGCTGTTCATTCCCGATTCGCCCGAGCGCGCTTGGGGCGTCTTTACCGGGGATGCCCTGTTCATCGGCGAGACCGGCCGCACTGATCTCCCCGATCCCGGGAAGACGAGCGAGAATGCGGGGCGTCTCTACGATGCGGTGCACGAAAAGCTGCTGCCGCTCGGCGATCAGGCGCTGCTCTATCCCGCGCACGGTTCCGGCACCGTCTGCGGCGGCAACGTGGCGGACCGGGACGAATCCACGCTCGGGCTTGAGCGCCTTTACAATCCGGTGTTCACGAAGACGCGCGAAGAATTCATGGCCGCGAAAGTCAAAGAGCGCCTGCCGCGGCCGCCCTATTTCGCCGTCATGGAAAAACTGAACGCGGCCGGCGGCATTGCGCTCGCCAGGCGGCCCGAGGAGATCAGGGTATTGCAGCCCGAGGTGTTCGCGAGCGAAATGGGCCGCGGCATCGTCATCGACACGCGCGGCCCCGAAGCATTCGCGGGAGGCCACGTTCCGAATGCCTTAAGCATCTGGGCGGCGGGACTGCCCGTCTTCGGAGGATGGGTCGCACGCCCGGACACGCCGGTGTATCTCCTGTTGGAGAACCCGGGCGCGCTCGATGAGGCGGTGCTTGCTCTCGCCCGCATCGGCGTGGATGGCGTCCAGGGGATTCTCGCGGGAGGCTTCGAGGCCTGGCGCGATGCGGGCCTTCCTATCGAAACATCCGGCACCGTGACCCCGCGCGAGCTCGAGGCCCGGCTCGATCAGTTCCGCGTTCTCGACGTCCGCGAAGACAGCGAGCTGGAGGACGGGCACATCGCGAATGCATCCCATCTCTACGTGGGGTATCTCGACCGGCACCTCGACAAAATCAGCCCCCCGCTCGAGAAGTCCCGGCCGATCGCCGTGACCTGTAGCGTCGGCCACCGCGCGAGTCTCGCCGTAAGTATACTGCGGCGCCACGGCTTTCAACGGGTCGAAAATCTCCTCGGCGGCATGACCGCCTGGTCGGCGCTCGGGCTTTCCCGGGAGAAGACTTCGGATTACCCGGTGAGTACGCCGGAAGTGGAAGGACCGCGCGCGTGAGGAGCTTTCGAAGCTCGAAGGTTTTCCGCGAGAGATCCTCGCGCAGCGAGGATTTTCGGAAAAACGTTAAATTCAAATAAAGCAGGTGCTCTGATGAGGTTGACTTCCGGTGTCGGCATTCTGACGATGGCCTTCTCAGGCTGCGCCCATCCCGTGCTCTCGGCGTCCAAGGACCGAGGCGCCTGGCAGTATCCGGCGATCCCGGGTTACGGGAAGGTGCGGCCCTATCCGGAAGCTGCGGCGCGGCCGGCGCCCGATCGCGACTACCCGGTGCTGTTCGACATCACCCAAGCGGCAGACGCGCCGGACAAGGTCAATCCGGGGCTCGACCATGCGGCGCGCCTGGTTAACCTTT
>CADDYU010000354.1 GCA_902810705.1 Methylococcaceae bacterium | reverse complement strand
TGGGACGGCTCTGCACTCGGTGCGACCGAAAAGGCGCCACCCCAGGCGGGCGGCTCGGAAGGGCTGCGTTGCCGCTAACCTCAGTCGCCCTACGGGCTCCTTCGGCTAGCGGCAAAGAAAAACCAAAACCAAACAGATCATGGGCTATAAAACCGGACATCTTCCCGTGCTAAGAACAGCGCCCGGTTCGCCGCGATCGAGGCATCGAGACACACGTGCGGTGCACTTGACCTTGATTTTTTGCTAGCGTACTCGATAGACGAGAAGCCCTTAACGAGGCTGTGCCATGAAAGATTTTCTCCTTCCCCTTCCATTTTTACGGAAACGGAAAAGGCTACTTTAATCTTTGTTCTATGTACCATCGCAACCTTGCTGGGAGTTGCGACGGCACTCGCCCAGTGCAGCGCCATTCCTGGAATTGGGAAGCTAACCAGCTGCAGTAACGGCGACACCTGCTACGGTCCATTTGTCTGCGTTCATTTTGAGTGCTCCGGAATCGGCAAATGCGGCCCTAATGGCGGCCAGGGATGCGTGTTCCAAGGCTGCAGTCACTATAGCGCGACCTACTGCGGAGGCAGCTGTCCGTAGGCGGCCCTCGAGTGGCAAGGCGAATGAAAGGGGGAAAGACTATGAGAAATGCGTTGTGCGTTTCTGATCTCCTCGAGGAGACGTTTGGGACCAGATGGGCGACGGTAGCACTTATCGCCGTACTGAGTTTGGGATGCTTCTTTTCTGCAAGACTCCTCACCCCTCGGCACATCGCTGCAGCACGGCTCAACGTCACGCCCTTTACGCTAGAGACCGAAACTTTTACTTATAGTACAGACCCGGAAGGTCAGCTCCTGGCCCGGACAACCATTGCACGGCGGGCCGACGGGACGACCGTCAATTTAGGCGAGGCCGGTGTCCCAGAGATCGAAGCGGCCATAGCGGCGCGTTCGATAACTTACACCGACGGCACGCGGGACCTTTTCCGACCTGGCTGGGGTCAAGACGACATACCCGGGCAATCCCCATCTCGCCGCCGTGCTGAAGGAGAGACTGATGAACCCGCCGGCCAACTGCGTTTTCCGCGGCGAGACGCTGCTCGGCGCTCAAACGATGATGGACCAGAAAGTCATGGAGGTGAGATGGCCTCCGACGCCCGGTTGGCCGGGGCAGATAACCGAGTGGCGCGCCGCTGCGCTCGGTTGCCAGGCTCTCCACGCAGAGATCAGAACACCGCAGCCAGACGGCTCGCTGAAGCTGGTATCGGAGACCCGGGCTATTTCCCTCGTGCTCGGTAACCCCGACCCACATCTTTTCGAGGATGAGCCGACATACGCCGAGGTGAAGCCATCCGAAGCGTGGCGGCGGACGTTCGAGAAGGTGGGGTGGACTTGGGGACCCGACGCCGAGCAGTACGCTGCGCAAGCGGACAACGCGTACCTCGTCAGCGTAAAGATGGCGGGACGGTGAGCGCTCCCACTGGCCTTATCGGCCAAGCCTTCGTCCACTCGAAGCGACCCGGGCGTCGCTTCCTGTCCGCTTACGCTCCTTGCCGGCCAAGGATGTAAAAGCACCGTCCCCCGTGGCGCTGGCGGGAGGCGCGAAGTCGAGCACGCCGTAGCCTCGGGTGAGGCAATGTTCAAAAATCCGGCGCGCCGCAAGCCTCCAGCGTCGCGCCAAGGGAAGGGCTTCGGCGCGCATCCGATCCGTGTGGGAAGGAATTTCGAACAGAAGGCGCGGTACCATAAGCCCGAGGCGGAGACGGAGATTTTCGAGGACCTGGCGGGAATTGAGCGCGGTTTCATTGGCGCGCGGCAGGCTCAGATCGACGGCGGGCGCGCTGCTAGACCGATTCCAGGCTCCCCGCGTCGCCTTCATCATGCTGCTGCCGGGCTCGCTCGGCATCCTGGCGCTCGTTCAGGCCTCCACCCTCGCCGCCGCCTGCGCGGCCGCAGGCCTGATCGGGACCGGGATGGGAGCCGAGGCGGATATCATTCCCTTCCTGCTCACCTGCTATTTTGACTTGAACTCCAGTTTTCCACGCTCTACGGGCTCACCTGGACGTTCTACGCCGCCGCCGGCTGGGGCCCGGTTATTCTGGGGGGACTTTCGATTTAACCGGGTCGTATAACTCCGTCCTGATGGTCTTGGGTTTCGCCGTAACCGCGGCGGCCTCGCTGACGCTGGCGCTGCCCGCCTGCCCCAACCGCTCGCCCGAAGAGGCGGGCCGCCAAGCCCGTGCGGCCGGATAGGCCAGCCCAAGGCTGACCGAATTCCCGGCAAGCGCCAGGATTTCCCAGTGACTCGCAGGAGTGGCG
>CADDYU010000353.1 GCA_902810705.1 Methylococcaceae bacterium | reverse complement strand
GGTGAGATTTTAAATCCTATTAATAAATGCCCTCAGGCCCGGAGCGCGCGTCGAGGTGCTGGCGCTTTCTCAGCTCGCGGCCATGGGCGTCCTGCCGCTCCTGTTCAGTGCCGCCTTCGTTGAGATAGAGCATTATCATCTCGTTCGTACGGGATAGCCGGCGCGCTGGAAAGAGGGGCTGTTGTTGAGCTTGGCCGTTTAGCTTATCAAGCCGTTACACCCAGAGGATAATTCATTGATCTCGCCAGTCGTATTTAACAAACCTCGGCAGAAGGGCCATGGGTAAGTCGCATTTTGGCATTTTGAGGCCTAGCAGAATCAGCCAATCGATAGCACAGTTGAGTTTTCGGCAGCTGTGTTCATGGACCCGCAACCCTGCGTTTGACAATGCGATGTGCAGGCAGATGCCATGAAACAAGACTTTGCCAAGGGAGTTCCAGCAGCCTGCAGCTTGAGCCGACGCAAGATGCTAAGCCTTTTAGGGGCTACCGCAGCGGTATCGCTTGCGGGCGGCATGCGCAGGTAGTCCGATTCAGGAGGGCCAATGAGTATGTCAATTCAGACACCTATCCAGCCGACAACTCCTTGCGTGGTCAGACCTCAACAGACGGAAGGACCCTATTTCGTGGACGAGAGGCTCAACCGCTCCGATCTTCGGCTGGATCCCTCGGACGGTTCGGTGACGCGGGGAGTCCCGTTGCGTTTGGTGTTTCGCGTCGCTCGGATAGCCGGCAGCTCCTGCACCCCCCTCCGCGGCGCCCTTGTCGATGTTTGGCAATGTGACGCTCTGGGCGTCTATTCGGACATTCGGGACATCCATGGGTGGTTTGATACCCGAGGGAAGAAGTTCCTGCGCGGTTATCAAGCGACGGATGCCAGTGGGATCGCTCAGTTCATGACGATCTATCCCGGCTGGTATCTGGGCCGGACCGTTCACATCCACTTCAAGGTTCGCGTCGATTCCGAGTCAGGTCGTGGTGACGAGTTCACCTCTCAGCTGTACTTCGAGGATTCCGTTACGGACCAAGTGCACGCGCAGCCGCCATACGCCACCAAGGGGCGTCGCACTCTGAGGAACGGCGGAGACTTCATCTTTCAAGGCGGCGGAAACCAACTAATACTCCGGCTCACCCAAGAGGGACAAGGCTATGTGGGAACGTTCGATCTTGGACTAGAGCGTCTTCATGTCTGGTGAAAGGACACTGAGGGGAGGAAGGCGGTCTGATCCGCATTTACGGCCTGAGGACCGGTGATGGCGAAAGCCCATTCGATGGATGTACGGGAGCGGGTCATAGCCGCCTGTGAAGACGGCCAGACTGCCGCCGGCGTGGCGGCGCGGTTTCGGATCAGTGCGCCGTTTATCGAGAAGCTGAAGCGCCAGCGGCGCGAGCGGGACGCGCTGGCGCCGAAGCCCCATGCTGGGGGTCGCCGGCCCTTGTTAGTCGAGCACGATGAAGCCTTGCGTGCGCTGCTGACCGCGAAGCCGGACACCACCCTGGAAGAAGTCCGCAAGGCCCTGGAGTTAAAGGCCCAACTCTCAACGCTCGGGTACCGCCTCAACCACTTGGGCCTGACTTTCAAAAAACACTCCGCGCCGCCGAGCAGGACCGGGAAAACGTGCGGGTTCAGCGTGACGCTTGGTATAAGGACCAACCAACCCTGGCTCGGCACACCTGTCTTCGTGGACGAAACCGGAGCCACAACGGTGCTAGCCCGCCGCTACGGCTGGCGACTCAAGGGCAAGTGGGGGGTCGGAACCGTGCCGCAAGGCCATTGGCAGACTACGGCTTGGGTGGCGGCCTTGCGTCAGGAGGGGCTGACCGCCCCGAGGGTGACCGAAGGGCCAATGGCCGGGACCTCTTCTTGGCCGATGTCCGCGAATTCCTGGCGCTAACCTTGACCCCCGGCGATATCGTCGTTTGGGACAACCTGTCCGCGCACCGCGCCGATGCGTTCCGGAGGGCCATCGAGGCGCGGGGGCCGTTCTCAAGCCACTGCCGCCCTACAGTCCGGACCTCAGCCCCATCGAGCAGGCGTTTTTCAAACTGAAAGCCGGACTCCACCAAGTCGGCCGACGCAGCGTCGAGGCGCTCTGGGAAAGCATCGCCGAGATGTTGAATCAGTTTACCCCGGCGGAGTATGCCCATTACTTCCAAGACGCCGGTTACCCGTATATACCCGTATAAACGAGATGAAAACGCGCTAGCGGTAGTTTGTTGAACTTGGGGGTTGATGAGTAACTCCATCTTAAGGAGAGGTGGAAGGTTATGACGGCTCGACGTGAGTGTCCGCCGGCTGCGGCTCCTCTGGAGGGCTACGCCGCGCAATTT
>CADDYU010000352.1 GCA_902810705.1 Methylococcaceae bacterium | reverse complement strand
GGCCCAAGCGCTCGGTTAAACGGTCCAGGAGCGTCTCTCCTGGGGGCGATGGGCTTCGGGGTGCACACAACATCTTACGCAAAGAGACAGGCGCCTGTCTCAGCTTTCCTATCCCAAACTCAGGTTAGCTATGGGGCTCAAGCGCGTGAAAGCGCCGAGCGGGAGCACGAGAACGGCTAGAGCGTGTTATGAAGTTTTTGCTGGAGAAGTGGCTATTACGAGCCTGATGACTCGTAAGCCTTATCCTAGCGATGTGTCGGACGACGAATGGACGGAGTTATGCTCGAAAGTTGTGGATGAGGGGCTGAGGTAGGCGGCGTATTCTTGATGGTCTTCGAGGTCATCAATTCCTACAAGAGGAGCGAATACGCCATAAGTGAAGATAAGATCATTCTGCTGAAGAATCCAGGGGCACCGGCTCCGGTCACCGATGCCCTGACGGAACTGCTGCGGGAAGGCGCCCAGCGGATGCTGGCGGCGGCGAGTGAGGCCGAGGTGGCCGCCTTCCTGGAACGGTTCAAGGACGAGAAGACGGCGGACGGCCGCCAGCGCGTGGTGAGGAATGGTCATCTGCCGACGCGTTCCATCCAGACCGGCGTCGGCGCAGTCGAGGCCACGGTGCCGCGGGTGCGGGACCGGGCGAAGACGATCCAGTTTACCTCGGCGATTCTGCCGCCCTACCTTCGGCGGACCAAAAGCCTCGAAGAACTGTTGCCCTGGCTATACCTGAAAGGGATCTCGACCGGTGACTTCCAGGAGGCGCTGACGGCGCTGCTGGGCCGGGAGGCGCCAGGGTTGTCGGCAAGCACCATCAGCCGTTTGAAAGAGACGTGGAAGGATGAGCATCTACGCTGGTCGCGGCGGGACCTGTCGACTCGGCGTTATGTGTATCTCTGGGTAGATGGCATTCATTTCGGGGTGCGGCTGGACGATGCGGCCCAATGCATTCTGGTGGTGATTGGGGCCACGGCGGACGGCCGAAAGGAGTTGCTGGCGTTGGCCGATGGTTATCGGGAGCGCGAGGATTCCTGGCGGGAGCTGCTGTTGGAGCTTAAATCCCGAGGATTGAAGATTGATCCCCATCGGGCGATCGGCGATGGCGCCTTGGGCTTTTGGAAAGCCCTACCGCAGGTGTTCGGTACGACCCTGCGCCAGCGCTGCTGGGTCCATAAGACGGCCAATGTGCTCAACAAGCTGCCGAAGAGCCAGCAGCCCAGGGCGAAAGCGGCGCTGCACGAGACTGGATGGCGGCCACCCGACAGGCGGCGGAGAAAGCGTTCGATCACTTCCTCAAGGTGTATCGGCCCAAGTATCCCAAGGCGGTGGCGTGCTTGGAAAAGGACCGGGAGGCGCTGTTGGCGTTCTACGATTTTCCGGCGGAGCATTGGGTTCACCTTAGGACCACCAATCCGATCGAATCCACCTTTGCTACGGTGCGGCTCAGAACCGCCAAAAACCGCGGCTGTGTGTCCCGGGAGAGCATCCTCGCCATGGTCTTCATGCGGGTGAAAAGCGCCGAGCGGCACTGGCGGAAACTGAACGGAATTCCCCGCCTGGCGCAGGTCATTGAGGGAGTTGTGTTCAAGGACGGAGTACGGGAAGACGTCGAGAAAATCGCCGCCTGATCAAATCTCCATCCCCAACATTTGACCATTACTCGAATGGACGTTCGTCGTGCCTTATTTACCTTGATGAAGGCGGACGCACCCCAACGCCAGCACGATTTGCGTGAGATCTTCAATGGCCTGTGCTGGTAGGTGCGGGCCGGTGCGCCCTGGCGGCTGTTGCCGCATGACCTGCCGCCCTGGGAAGCGGTCTATCAGCAGACCCAGTGTTGGCTTTCGGCGGGCGGCTTCGAGGCAATCGTGCACGATCTCCGAGAACTTCTGCGCCAGGCCCAAGGCCGGAAAATACCGCCCAGTGCCGTCATCTTCGATGGGCGAACGCTGCAATCCAGTTGTGAGAGCGGCGTGAGGGCCGGTTACGATGGCTACAAGCGCAAGAAGGGCAGCAAGGTCCACCTGGCTGTCGATACCTTGGGCCATCTGCTGGCCCTGCTGGTCACGCCGGCCAACGCGCAGGAGCGTGCCCAGGTGGCGGAACTGGCTCGGTCTATTCAACAGGTCACCAGGCAGCGACTGGACGTGGTCAAGCTGCCGGAGGCCAAAAGAGGCTTTGTGCGGTTGCCCCGGTGGTGGGTGGTGGAGCGCAGTTTCGGCTGGATCGCCCGGTTTTGGCGCTAGGCTCGCGATTATGGACGATTGGCCAAAACCTTGGCAGGCTTGCACTTCGCCGTCTTTGCCATCCTTATGCTCGTCAAGGTCGCCCCACTGCTTCAAAGTGCATAACACG
>CADDYU010000351.1 GCA_902810705.1 Methylococcaceae bacterium | reverse complement strand
CGGCAGCAACACCACGGCGGCAGCCGGCGTCGCCAGACTTCTGCCCAGCGGCGCGATCGCCGGCAAGCGGGCGGTGGTGCTGGCGGGCACCGGACCCGTCGGGCAGCGGGTGGCGGTGATGCTGGCCCGCGAAGGCGCGGCGGAAGTCGTGCTCACCTCCCGCCTGGAGGCCCGCGCCGAGCGGGCCTGTCTGGACATGAAGGCGCGTTTCGGGGTTGACCTGATTCCGGTGGAAGCCTTCGACAACGATGACCGCGGCAAGGCCATCGAAAAGGCGCAAATCGTGTTCGCCGCCGGCGCGGCCGGGGTCGAACTGCTGCAACCGCAGCATTGGCAGGACAATCCCAACATCGAGCTGATGGCTGACGCCAACGCCACGCCGCCCATCGGCATCGGCGGCACGGACATGATGGATCGCGGGACGAACCGCAACGGCAAGATCATCTGGGGCGCCATCGGCTTCGGTACGCTCAAGCTGGCGCTGCACCGGGCCTGCATCGCCAAGCTGTTCGAGGCCAATCACCAGATTCTGGATGCCGAGGAAATATTCGCCATCGCCAAGACCATGGCCTGAATTCAATACTTGCCCGAGACAGCGAGAGCCTCAGTTACCTTGTCCCTGTGGTTTAAGCCCGCACGGCGCCGCTGCTAGAATAGCGCTCCTGCGAATTTCCCTTTAGGTTCAAAGCATGATCGTTCGAAAAAACACGGTGGGCGTAAAAGTAGGCGAAGTACAAATCGGCGGCGGCGCGCCCATCGTCGTCCAATCGATGACCAACACCGACACGGCGGACGTGGCGAGCACGGTCCAGCAGGTTCTGGAACTGGCGCGGGCCGGTTCGGAACTGGTCCGCATCACCGTGAACAACGAGGAGTCGGCGGCGGCGGTGCCGCTGATTCGCGAGCAATTGGACAAGAAGGGCTGCGCGGTTCCCTTGATCGGGGATTTCCACTTCAACGGCCACAAGCTCCTGGAGAGATATCCCGCCTGCGCCGAAGCCTTGGGCAAGTACCGCATCAACCCCGGCAACGTGGGCCGCGGTTCCAAGCGCGATCCGCAATTCGCCCAGATGATCGAATTCGCCTGCCGCTACGACAAGCCGGTGCGCATCGGCGTCAACTGGGGCAGCCTGGATCAGGCCGTCCTGGCGAGGCTTTTGGACGAAAACGCCACGCGGCCTGAACCCGAACCCCTGGAAGCGGTGATGAAGGAAGCGGTCATCGCCTCGGCCCTGGAAAGCGCGTCCAAGGCCGTGGAACTGGGGCTTTCTAAGAACCGCATCGTCATTTCCTGCAAGCTCAGCCGGGTGCAGGACCTTATTTCTGTCTACCAAAGTTTGTCGGCCCGCTGCGATTACGCCTTGCACCTCGGGCTCACCGAAGCCGGCATGGGCTCCAAAGGCATCGTCGCCTCCACCGCCGCGCTGGCCGTGCTGCTGCAGCAAGGCATCGGCGACACCATCCGCATTTCCCTGACGCCCGATCCGGCCGACAACGACCGAACCCGCGAAGTCATCGTCGCGCAGGAAATCCTCCAGACCCTGGGGCTCCGCTCCTTCCTGCCGCTGGTCACGGCCTGCCCCGGCTGCGGGCGCACCACCAGCACCTATTTCCAGCAGCTGGCCCAGGACATCCAGAGCTATCTGCGCCACAAGATGCCCGAGTGGAAGAAGCGGTACCGCGGCGTGGAGGAAATGCAGGTGGCGGTGATGGGCTGCGTGGTGAACGGCCCCGGCGAGAGCAAGCATTCCCACATCGGCATCAGCCTGCCGGGCACCGGCGAGGACCCGGTGGCGCCGGTCTACGAGGACGGCGTGAAGACCGTGACCTTGAAGGGCGAGCATATCGCCGAGGAATTCCAGGCGCTGGTCGAGCGCTACGTCGAGAGCCACTACGGCAGCCGGTCCCAACCTCTGGTCGATTGAGCCTAGCGTCCCGCATCCCAGCCGTGGGATTCGGGCCGTTTTCCCCTTCTTGAAAGCCGCGCCACGGCAACACTTCAAAACGGCGTTTTGCCCGTTTGTTCCATTCGGGAGATCCGTTGTCGAGCGCGCGTATGATCGTACCCGCCGCTGCCGACTTCCCTTCCTGAACGGCAAAGCACGGTAGGAGGCGGTGAGGCACGAACCGCCTCCTACCGTGCTGAATTTGATTTTTATGGGAGATGTCATTCATTTTTGAACGGGTTCCAAAGTTTCGAAGATGTAAGCCCAACGAGAAGAGCTCAGCCGCCGGCCATCCATGCTTGCGCGAAGCGAGGTGAATCGCCCCGGCTTTCCCGGAGACCGGTTTAGTTGAGTCAGGCCACGAGGGCCCACTCGCGCTGTTGCGATCATACGCCGCTTCCAACTCCGCCGGTGGGATAGGACCGATCGGCTCCAGCCG
>CADDYU010000350.1 GCA_902810705.1 Methylococcaceae bacterium | reverse complement strand
GTGTCGATGTTTTCCTTGAGACTCTTGAGGCCGATGCCTTTGGCTTCGAGGGTTTCAACCAGGGCGATCAGGTCTTTCAGGGAGCGCCCCAGCCGATCCAGCCGCCACACCACCAGGGTGTCGCCTTCCCGGAGAACTTCCAGCGCCAGAGCCAAACCGGGGCGCGCCGCCTTGGCGCCGCTTTCCCGATCCTCGTAAAGCTTGAGGCAGCCGGCTTGGGCCAAGGCATCCCGTTGCAGGTCGAGATGCTGGTCGTCGGTCGAGACCCGGGCGTAACCGATCAACATGGGGTGGAACCCTCCAATCGAAAAGCCGATGAGACGCCGCTAGGCCGCGGCGCCGGGTAAGAAACCCGTGTGATTTTAGGACAGCTTGCCGTTGAATTCTATACCGGGTTTCTTGCCCGGAAAAAGGCGGGATTCAGCACTTGCGGGTGGGTTCCGGAAACCAGGCAAGAAAACGAAGGTTTTCTTGCCCGCTCAGTTGCACTGAATGTGAGCAGAGGCCGGATGATTGCAAGCACGACGAGGAGAGGGTCCGCCACGGTGCAGCTAATGTGAGCAGGCGCATGCCGATGGAATCAAGTAATCCGAGCACGCAAAGGGCGATGATTGCAAGCGCCTACACCTATTGGGGCCCCATCGCGGCTTCTACGGTCCTCGATTCGGACTTCAGTTCCATGAACACCACCACTTCCGTCGCTGACCGTTTCGCGCGCTAGCGCCTGCTGGAAGTTCGCGCTCGCCTCGCTCCAGCACCAAACGGCCGAGCGCGGAACGCTTCATGACCACCATGACGGGCCTACCGGCCTCCAGTGACGGAGCACCGGCGGTGCGTGATCGACAGGCTGCGCGATGGAGCGGAAGGCCGTTTTGCCGGTGTCCTGACCCTGTACCCGGCGCTACATGCTCACCAGTGCGACACGGCGACATTCACTTGATCGCGTACCGTCACCCCGTAGGATGTGAGCGCACCGGTCGCGGCGTAAATCGTCTGCGTTTGTCCGTAATCGGTGCATGAGACGTTGTACACGAACGTGGCTCCCGTCGTCCCCGGCGCATTAGCCCCTGCTGCCCAATACTCGGTGATGCCGGACGTATAGCTGAAGACTGCCGTTGAGGTGTTTTGGCTCCGCCAGCCGTCGGTCGACCACGTGAGCTGGCACACGTGGTCCAGGCCGCTGTTGTCGACACTGAAGGTGACCGACAGTTTCGAGCCGCTTCCACCTTGATTGACATAGTTGGTGGCGTCGCCGCTGATGACGTGAACCGCCTGCAGATTCGCGGCGGACGCTTCCACGGATACGGCAAGCCCAATGGTGACAGCAGCACCAGCATACAATTTTCTCATGACATAACTCCTGATGATGGTAAAAGTGGTTTCCACTCTACGCGCCAGGCCGGGCGATTTCTGTGGCTTCTTCAACAGGGATCAGATGCAATATTCACCCGGGAATGGTATGAAAAACCTTCCAGGCGCGCCGGTCATCGAGTCGAAACAGGTTGCTGTCGGCGTTTAGGAATATGGATACGGATGCAAGCCAAATAGTATTCTCGATTGGGTAAAGAGGCTGTCATGGGTCGATGCGGGTCAGCCTCCTCGTCTTGGGCTCGGGATTGAACCGGCACGGGTAGTTATGATGACGCGATGGTTTTTGATCGTCCTGATGCTTCCGCTTGCGGCGATTCTGGCAGACGAGGGCAAGAAGATGTCGCTGCAAGGGCAGCTCGGAGCCAATCTGTATGAGCACCGGTTCGGCACGCACGGCACGCTAGCGATGGACCAGACCATCGCCAACCAATTCACGCTCGGCGAGCAGGTCAGCGGCGCGTGGTGGAGCGAGAAGACGCAGCTCGGACTGCAGCTGCAATTCAGCGAAGATGTCGATGAAGGCGCGCTCGCCGACGTGCAGTTTCAGCCCTTCGTAGGCTGGCAGCCGATGAAGGCCGTCATCCTGGCGTTTGCGCTCGTGTTAGAGCCGCGCACGAACGGTCGTAACGAATTCGGCTTCGGCGTTCAACCGTCGATTGGCACCAATCCGAGACTGAGCGAGCATCTACAGCTGGTATTCACGGCGCAACTGCCGATCATGATCGAGCCCGAGCCGCTGATCCAGATTACTCCCCTCCTGGGAATCAGCTACGATCGGTGATCATCCGATCGGGAACGTTTGACCAGTAATACGGAACTGAAATAATTCCCGGACAGGCGTAAGTTTAAGATCTCTAGTTGACCGGGGTGTGATCAGGATGGGTTCGACTAGCACCGTTTCCCAGGGGCTGTCCGCCGAGCACCTGGCTGCGGCGGCACGCCGTGAACCGAACGCCCGAGTGCGTCGCCGGATCCTGGCCATCCGCCATTTAGTCGCCGGCCACCGCATTGACGAAAC
>CADDYU010000349.1 GCA_902810705.1 Methylococcaceae bacterium | reverse complement strand
CCCGAGCACCACCATCAACACCGCGGCGATCACCAGGTAGACCGGCGGCAACAGGCGCGGGCGGCGCAAGTCCATCCCCCGCATTGTGACGCGCGCCGCCGGCCCCGCAAGGTGTTGCCGCGGCAGGTGGGGTCGCTCAGGTGGGGCGGACATTCGCGGCTGCTCGCCCGCCGCGGCGGCACGGCTCGGGCGTGCGGTACTCGCTCGTCAGCACGCCGTCGAAGCCCCGGTTCTCCGGCTCGATTTCGTCGATGACGACGTGCGTGTGTTCCGGCCGCTTGCCGAGCACGGGCCGCCGCGTCGCGGTGATCTCCCGGACGATCGCCGCCTTCTGCCCGGCCGTGAGGCCGCCTTCGTGATCCGCACGTTGAGGTAGGGCATGGGGCGAAGTGGAACCAGTTACGACCCGATTCCATTCCTGCCCAGTAGCTGGCTATGTGACCGGAGCCTTCTGGCGTTCTTTCGAGTATTGCCAGACTGCACGATCGAACGTCCGCGGACTGCAGTTCAACTCGCGGTAAAACGTCCGACAAGCCACGACATACGGCCACCAGAAGTCAAAGCAGTAGCATGACGGAACTTCTGATCCCAAAGACCAGAGGGCGCGAAAATCCAGGATCGGATAAGGCTCAGGATGAAATAAGTGAAGGATAACGGAGGCGGTCGGCTAGGAAACACCGTCCAAAAGTGTCAGCGATTCGATCCGGGAACGCTCGTCCTTTGCAGAAAACGCGAACGCGGTGACTTCACCAACGAAGGTCTCTGAATTCTTCGCGATATGCCACGCGCTTCTCGGCGACTTCCAGTTAGCGATGAGCTGCAAGAGCGATTTGTCGAGCTTCCCGGCCGTCCGAACTGCGTCGCGGCGAGACAGCAATTCGTCTTCCTCGCGGGGATAGCCGTAACGAGCAGCCCAACCGATGACGTCCGATGGTTTGAATCGAAGCGTAAACATGTAATTGAGGTTGCGTAACGGATCAACGCTTAATGCCGGCACACCGCACCACAGTTCTCAATTTTACCGAAACGTTTGACGCGCGGCCGGTCCATTTTCGCTTGTCCTTTACGCGGAAGCAGCACGAGTTACTACCGCAATAGCCAGCCGGTGCGCCACGAGCACCGCCCCGCAATCGTCGTAGTGCTGCCTCTCCATCACGGCGAGCATAACCGATACTTCACCGCTTGGAGAATTCCATCGAAGTCGTCGCCGGCTTGCGTGAGTTCGACCTCCACGCCGACGTATCGCCCTGACGAATCTTGTAACACGACGTCGGTGCGGTCGTTGCTTGGAAACTTGTACCCCGTGCGGAAGTGGGTGGCCCCGGCTCACCGAGTAGGCGCTCGGGGTGTGCGGCGACCCAGAGTTTTAGTCGGCGGTGCTCCGCGCCCTCCCCGCGTCCGAACCTCCCCGGCTTCGGTGCAAGACCGCCGTGGGTCGCAACTCGGTCTTGCGTCCCGCGGAACAAGTTCAGCAGCCGGTCAAATTGCTCGCGCGTCAAGCGCTTAAGCCCCGAATGCCTGTCGCCAAACCCGCGTAAAGTGTTGCCGCTGCTGTAGCCCATCGCTGCGTTCAGCGCGACTGGCGATACGAATCCGGCCTCGGACTAGTCTTTCGTATCTGAGGCACGATTGCGGACGTCGACGGGAAGGGTGCGGTACCGCAACCAAGCGCCGGACGAGCGCGGCGCAAAGCTCGCCGGCTACGCGGGCGCGTCCCGTCGCGTCGCGTCGCTCAAGCGACTGGCGGGTCCGGTGGGCGTCGGGTGCGTCGTCAAAGGCGTAATACTTGTTAGGTTTTTTGCGGCGTATTTCGCGAGAATCGCGTGCGTTTCGGTGTGAACGCGCTCCGGAGCGCGTCGAATCAGCGCGCGGGATAGCTCGACCAGCACGTGTTCCACGTGGAACACGTGCAATCGCGCCAGCCTTGGGCCGTGAGCTTTCGGCGACAACGGACTTGGCGGTCGCGAATCGGTCGCCTGGAGCGCGGACCTCAGCGGTCGCTCTGTCATCAGAATGTCTTTAAGAATCGGGTGTTCGTCATCCCGACGGTACCCGCGAGGGATCTGGCCGGCCCGACACGATCCTTCGCGAGTACGCTCAGAATGACGGTTTCCCGTCGTGCTTGAAAACCCCGTCGCGATGACACCGTGCGCGGCGAGCGACCGCTGAAGGGGAACCGCTCTACGCCCGGTTCGACCGCGCGGCCCGCCAGCCGATCTTCAGTTTGGCGAACAGGCTGAGGCTCACGCGCTCGCGGAGGACGCGGGCGGGGTCGGCGCTGATGCGCTCGAGCAGGCCGCGGTAGATGCACGTCATCGCGACGAGCGTGGCGCGGCTGTCGGGGCTGACCCGCCGTTCGAGGTCGGCGCTGCTGACGTAGTACGACCGGGCGCGGTC
>CADDYU010000348.1 GCA_902810705.1 Methylococcaceae bacterium | reverse complement strand
CGACACAGGAACGCATCTTTACATTCCCTTCACTGACGATATGTCCAAACACGCCGCCGGCGGCGTGTTTGGACATATCGTCAGTGAAGGGAATGTAAAGATGCGTTCCTGTGTCGGAGGTAACAATTTGTTGACTGGCATCACCCACCTTGAATGGCGTTCCCACGACAGGCGAGAGTTGCAGTTGTATGCGATGGAGGTTCACCGCTTGAACGAAACTCCCCGCTGTATCCTGCTCCAGCACGTAGGCCCACTGCCCACCCGGCGAGGTTGCGAGTGCGACCGGTGCATGATCAAGTGCGGCGCTGCCGATAAGAGCTGCAGGATTGGGTGCGACCAGATGCATCTGATTGCCGTTTTGGTTGGCGACAGCGAGGACATCCGGCCCTGTGCTTTTGATGACGATCAGCGCTGACACGTTAGCGCCGCTAGGCAGGACTTTGATCTTGGTGACGTTTTGAGTGGCGATTTCAAGCGCCTGGATTTCATCCGACACGCCTGCAGCGTAGGCCAGCTTGCCGTCACTGCTCAAAGCCAGGGTTGTCAAATTGACGCCCAGATTTTTGACGGGTGCCGGCGCTGCCGGAGCACTCTGGCTGTCAATGTCCGTGTCCCAGCGTTGCACATCGCCTGTTGTCGTCACCAGGGCCAGCAGGCGATTGTCCGGCGCAACGGCCAACACGACATCGCTGCCCGGGCTGTTGGGAATATCAATCGGATTGGCATTGATTGAAGGCAGCCCTGGCTTTGTCGCGTCGAGCACGTGCAGTTGCCGTACAGTTGCCGGAGCCGTTGGTTCTGTTGCTACGTATACGCGCTGGCCGTCGTTGGAAACAGCAATGGCAATGCCCTTGGCGGGCAAATTGCGCGAGGTGATAGTTGTGCGATTATCAGCGCTGATCTGATAAATGTTTCCCGGAGCGTCAGCTGTCAGGACATAGAGCCGATGCGTCGCATCATGTAACGCAACTAGCGTTGCATGGGCGACACCGACTGTGTGTTCCCATTTCAGCTTGGGCGTGTGCAGCGGCTCCGCTTTATCTTTCGGATCAAGAATCACATTCACATCGACGTCATAGGACTCCAGGATACGGTTCGGCGCGCACTGCGTGTCGTCGCAGCCGCATTCGTCGTACAGCACGGGTATCTCTTCGGTCGGGCACTCTCGATAACGCAGGCAGATTTGCAGGACGTGTTCCTCTTTGTCCTTGTCCTTCTGATCGATGAGCGCCTTGATCGAAGGTAATTCGGTAATGTTTATGCACTCTTCCTCGCGGACTACGATCTCGTGTCCGCAGCAGTCGATCGCCGTCCCCGGCTCGATGCAGATGAAATCCGGACACTTGTGTTCTTTGACTTTCAACCCGCAGACGACGCCCCAGCCATGCAGACGCTGATGATGATGGCGCATCTTTTCTATGAAATAGCGTTGCTCGTCGGTGAAGTCGCGCTCCAGCATCAATTTGCCGGTGAAGTAGTTGTTGCGGAGGAAAGGACCGAGATCGCAAGCCGGGCAAGGCGCTTGGTTGTTGGTGTGATTGTGCGGCGTCATTTCCGGCTCTCCTAAGTTCTTGAATCTTTTGCTAGCTCAAGCTGGTCGTGGTTCCGATGCGGGCCTGCCGGCCCACCTCCAGAGACGGTCCGCCTTGCCTGTGTGGCGGTGCGCTCAGCACCGATGCGCGTCCGAGTGGGGTTTCGTTGAGCGTGACCCCTTGCGGCAGCCGGCCAATAACGGAGTCGAACCCGATCATGGATTGGAAGCCGATGCGAAAGCGCGGCTCCACATACTCGACGTGGTAGAGGGTATGGGCGGGGCTTTCCGTCTTGAGCAGGTTCTCCAGCGCCTTGCGTTGCTGGTCGGAACAGCGGTAGCGGGCGGGAACGAACACCGTGAACTGGTGTGCATGGACGTGAAAAGGGTCGCGGTAGGGATCCTGGGTCGTTTTCAGTTGGGTATGCCCCACCCTCGCGCCTTCACCCAATTGCGAGCGATTGACGATACGTTTGCCCCAAAGCACCGCTTGATCCCCCAAACGGCCCGACCCCAGAAACAGCCAACGCCGCAACCGGTAGTGCTCCAATATCAGCGGTGGCGGCTGCCAGGCACAGGGAAGCTCGGCGGCGGGCGCGCAGTTGGCCGGCACGGGTCGGCAGCGCTTTTTCGGTTGATCGCCGGGGCAGCAGTTCGGCTCCGCTTCCATGTCCAACAACAGCAGCAACTGCCGCCAAAGGCCCAGCCGCGTCCCGCGCAGGTCAAAGAGCTTTCCCGCGTTCTTCAGGAACCGGCGGCGCAGCGGCTCCGGCCAATGCCGATCCAGCGCAATGCCGATCCACGATGCCAGCCAGGAAAGGAAGTCCACACCGGTCTTCGGGTCGCGCTCGGCGGGGGTCGAAAGCGGATCGAAATAGCGCGCTTGGATGT
>CADDYU010000347.1 GCA_902810705.1 Methylococcaceae bacterium | reverse complement strand
AGGGGCGTTACAGACGCGTTACCGATTGGGAAATTGCCGGGAACGTCTTCGACTGCTGCCCTGCCTGGAGCCAATTTGGTCCAAGGTCTTTACCGCGAACGGCTTTCAGCTTTGGGGAGCAGCTTTCCAATCCGGATTGGCAGCGGATTCTGCAAGCTTCGTTCGAGCCATGCTGGCTACTGTATGACACGCCAAAGGAAAGACCTGACCACATTAACCGTTAGCCCTAAAAACAGTATCCGTCGAGGGATTTCCGCAATAGTGAGGATATATGCCACCGGCAAGGTATGTGGTGGGCATGAGTACATGCCCACCGGGCTGGAGCGGGGATCACGGACGATAAGGCGGTGAAATCCTCAGAGGCTTAGGAGAGGGTTCAGTTTATCTTTCAAGGCCAACAATATTCCTAACTCTCCGTATCCGCGGGGCGAATTCGTAAGCGTCCGGGCTCCGCTGTGGCTATCGCTCCGCGCTGCAAGTCCAAACCATGAGATTCGAGCACTTTGAGGCAGACGACCGCTTGCTGTTTCCCAGGAAAATTTACCAATCGCAGGAAGCCGCAATGAGGAATCCCGCGCACCAGCGCCAATTCGCCAAAGTCCTTATCCAAAGTCACGAGAACCCGGCCCTCGCGCTGGGCAATCGTCAGGATCTCCAAGTCACCGGGGTCTTGTTCCCAATTCCCGCTCCAGACGACATCGTGTCCTGATTCCTCCAGGGTCTTCCGGGTTCCGCCCCAGACGCAAGAATCCAGGAGGATTTTCATGCCGCCGACTCGACAACCAACGGTTCGACACGCTCATGGCCGACCAGCCTGTGGGCATAGGCCAGACAAGCCAGGATATCTTCCTTCTCCAGCCAAGGATAACCTTCCAGCAGGATTTCTACCGTATCGCCCGCGGCCAGCATGCCAAGGACATGCTCAACCGCCAAGCGGCGTCCACGAATGATGGGCTTTCCGCTAAAAATCTCCGGATTGACAGTAATGCGCTGCAATAACATGCTTTCGTTCATATTGGATTACCCTGAATAAAAACAGTAACGACGGATTTCCTAACACATGGTTTTCGTAACGACGTTTTTACTTACGGTTCGTTCCTTGGGTTCGGATAGGCGTACATCGCCGAATGCTAGTAACAGCAATGAGTTGCTGATACCGCTATAGAAACAGGGCTTACTTCCAGCACTCCTCAAGTCCTCTCCCAATCTCCCAAAATTATCATTTCGTTCCTTTACGCACGATCTGCCCCACCGTCGTGAAATGCAGCCCGAAAAATTCGCCGATTTCCTGATAGGAATGCTGTCCAGTCCGATAGGCGGTCAGAATGGCTTGATTGCGGTCCGCATGTTGATTGGCAAGCTGTTCGAGGGAAAGTGCCGGGCGTCTGCGTTGTCGCTTGGGGATATTGATGTCTGTCCCAACAGTTTCGATGTTCGCTTGCATCTGTCTTACAAATTCCTCATCCCCCAGATAACTCTGGCCCTTCAACTGTTCCCAGGGAGTAGCGGCACCAAGCCCTTGGGCCACGAACCGCGCATAGCGCTTCCTGGCCTCTATGACTTGATCACTGAACTGTGCCAACAGCGCCTCGGTGCCAGCCAGGGGGCGAATCCGCCATTCCGACCATGGCGCGGTAGCTGCGTCACGGCCAGTCGGCCGGTTCGTGAACCATGTTCGCGCGGACGGGGTTGAGCACGACATACCGAGCCGGCTCCAACAGGTAAGGCTCCTTGTTCACCAGAATGGCCTTGAACCGGCCTTGGAACAGATGGCCACACCGGCGATGCCTTAAATTCGAGATCCGGGTGAATACTCCGTTGAGTTGCCGCATGCCTTTGGACAGATTGCCGTCGGGGGCCTCGATCAGAAGATGATAATGGGCGGTCATCAGGCAATAGCCATGACACAGCCAGTTCATCTGGCCGATCACTTCCGTGAAAGTAGACAAGAAGACCTCCCGATCTTCGTCATCCTCATAAATCGGCTCGCGCCGGTCACCACGCGAGGTGACATGGTACAGCGCGTCTGGAAACTCGATGCGGAGGGATCTGGCGATATGCCAAACATAGCAGAGGAGCTATCTAATATCTAGACCTGACCCCGTGTGCCCTACTAAACGCAGGGGCGTTACAGACGCGTTACCGATTGGGAAATTGCCGGGAACGTCTTCGACTGCTGCCCTGCCTGGAGCCAATTTGGTCCAAGGTCTTTACCGCGAACGGCTTTCAGCTTTGGGGAGCAGCTTTCTAACCTGGATTGAGGGCGGATTCTTCGAGCTTCGTTCGAGCCATGCTGGCTACTGTATGACACGCAACAGGAAACACCTGACCCCGGACCTGCAGGAGCTGGGCGGCAAGCCGGGCGAGCCGATCACCATCCAGTCGCGGCGCGGCAAGATCACCGCTTTTGCGCGGACCGACATCGGCATGCAGCGAGGCAGCGTGTTCATGGCCTTCTGCTACAA
>CADDYU010000346.1 GCA_902810705.1 Methylococcaceae bacterium | reverse complement strand
GCGCCACGGTTCGCCACCAAGCCAGGGATGTCGAACACGCGATTAACGAACTCATTTCCTCGGCGTATCCAATCGTTCGTTTCTGCAATCCCCAGGTTGTCCTTGAGGGCCGTTGCATTGTTGATGTGACTTACACCCTCCAACCCACACCGGAATTCGTGAAGCTGGTCATCGACTCCAATAAGCGTCAGAAGGATACCAAATCAATGGCGGCGGATAGCTCTGCACGCCGACAAAATTAGGTGGGTACTCTGGTGCCCGGAAGTGGGGACTCTGGCGCCCGGAAGTGGGTACTCCAGCGACCGATAGCGAAAGTTATCCACAGATCAAGGAAGATTTGGTGATCTCATATGGGCACTCTGGCGCACGGATGAGCCCCAAAGTGGGTACTCCAGGGCACGGTCACCCCAAAAAGTGGGCACTCTGGCGCACGGAAGTGGGTACTCTGGGGCACACTTCATCCAATAAAACACCCAGGGTGGGCACTTTGGGGCACGGAAGTGGGTACTCTGGAGTACGCTCATTTTTGTAATTCATTGTTTAGCAATTTGTTTTTCGTTCTTTTTTGATCTCTCCTTTTTTTCCTTATTCCTTTATTTCCTTTTTCTCCTTTGGGATTCCGTGGATCACTTTCGGGTGATTCGATGCGATCCGAATAACCCCGAATCCGCGTAATAATAAGACGAGTCCGTCCTAGACACCGTCAACTACCAAATAGGCATAGATGCCATGCGTTTGGCCGGAGAGGGAGGCGAACAACGTTGGGGGTGGAGTCCTGTCAAGTGGTGTAAATCCGAAAGGCGAACTCCGGTTTGGGTCTCGGTGTTTTAAGCGGGAAGGGACGCCAAGTCGGCGGTTCCCGCGCTGCTCTCGGTCATCGTGTGTTGGGGCAGATAACGGTGCTGCAATTGCCACTCTTCGTTCTGCTCCATCAGCACCGCGCCAATCAAACGGCGGATGCTGGCCTCGTTGGGGAAGATGCCCACCACGTTAGCCCGCCGTTTCACCTCCTTGTTGAGCCGCTCCAAGGGATTGGTGGAATGAATCTTGACCCGATGGGCGGCTGGAAAATTCAGGTGGGCCACCACCTCGGTTTCGGCGCCATCCATCAGTTCCGCTGCCTTGGGAAAGCGCGGCCGCAGTTGGTCGGCCACTTGGCGCCAGGCGGTCCGGGCGCTCTTCGCGTCAGGCTGCACGAACACCTGGCGGACCAGAGTGCCCACCAGGGACTGACTGGTTTTGGGCACACAGGCCAGGAGGTTGCGCATAAAGTGAACCCGGCACCTCTGCCAACTGGCGCAGAGCACTTGCTCAATGGCTGCCGTGAGGCCCTCGTGGGCATCAGAAATCACCAACTGGACCCTCGCCAGGCCCCGTCGCCGCAGGCTCCGCAGGAACTCTACCCAGAACACCTGGGCCTCCGAATCGCCCAAGCCCAGCCCTAAAATTTCCCGCCGTCCTTCGGCGTTTACCCCCATAGCGATTATGACCGCCACCGACACCACGCAGCCGCCCTTGCGGACCTTGAGGTAAGTCGCGTCCAGCTACAGATAGGGCCATTCGCCCTCGATCGGTCGGTTCAGGAATGAATCCACCCGCGCGTCGATATCCCGGGCATAACGCCGAGACTTGGCTCTTGGAGATGCCGGTCATGCCCAAGGCTTGCACCAGGTCATCCACCTTGCGGGTCGACATGCCACCGATCCAGGCTTCCTGGATCACCGCCGTTAGGGCCTGCTCCGTCAGTCGGCGCGGTTCCAGAAACGAAGGAAAATAAGTGCCCTGGCGCAGCTTCGGCACTTTCAACTCCAGCGTGCCCAAGCGCGTGTTCAGGAGGCGCTCCCGATGCCCATTCCGATACGTTTGGCGGCTTTCGGTCCGTTCGTGGCGCCCCGCCTGAATCTGGTTCGAGACCTCGAAGTCCATCAGCTGTTCCAAGACCCGCTCCGCCAAGGTCCGTAAAAAGTCCTCGCCGCCCTGTTGTTCCACCCAGTCTAAAAATGCCATGCTGTTTTCAGCCATCGTCTGCTCCACGTTCAGGTTGTTACTCGCACTTTCAACCTTACCGGAGTTGACGGTGGCCTCCCACCCCTTGCCCGCGATTTACACCACTTCCGTGGACTCTACCACGTTGGGAAGGTCAGATCCGGGCACAAATCGCCGTGCTGCATGACCCGTTGGGATGAACTGGCGGTGGCCTAGGCTCGATAACGACCGGAAGTTTTCTGGTCCGTAGAAGGATACCTTCGAGATAGAAGCACTTGGCTTATCCAACCGATACCCAGTCAAGCTTGTAACGACGTTGTCTTTACGAGGTGCTATAGTAGCTCGAAGTGGAGGTATCGCGATGACCCCAACTCGCTCTCAGACCTCCAGGCGCGATAGCCTGAATATCCGCATCAAACCCGAAGACCGCGGATTGATCGATCGGGCCGCCAAGCTTTTGGGCAAGAATCGAACGGATTTCATGC
>CADDYU010000345.1 GCA_902810705.1 Methylococcaceae bacterium | reverse complement strand
CTTGGCCTTCGCCAAGCAAGCCTTGGCCTGCTCTAAAACCTCCCGCCCGCTGGCCGTTCTCGCCATTGCCGTACCTCATGACAAAACACGGCTTATTGTTTCATCTATGATGTAGAAATGGAATTAGCCCATTGGCTGGTGCGCGTCGAACAGGGAGAGGAAATCGTTATCACTCGGCGCGGCAAGCCTGTCGCGCGTCTGGTTCCCACTCGAGCCCGCCTTGACGCCACGGCCGCCCGTACGGTGTACGGCGCTGTTTAACTTGAACTGGCAGTCCGCCGGAATTTGCCGCTCGCCACATTCCACGAACCACTTAAAGCCGCCGCGCAACGGTTCGGGCCGGTTCTGCCCGCGGCTTCGTAAAGGGAATCAGGCCATGATCACGGTGCTCAGCACCGTGCCCGGATGATCACGACATCGCATTTGACTTCTGCAGAAAGCCCATCGAGAAAGACCGCTGCTATCGTCGAAGCAGCCTGCCCCAGGTCACCGGAATGAGTACGATGCGTGTCAGACAGCGATTAAGGTTCCGCGTCCGCCCTGGTCAATGATTTTGCCGGCCAACGTCAAGCACAGCTTCACGATCTCTTGCATAATTACCACCACTGTTATTTTGGAATCATAAGTTTGCGGTCACGACTCTTGGGCAACAGAAGCTTTTTCCGGATTGTAAGGCGGTGTAAATTAACGAACGGGTTTGGGAAGCAGCAAATGCTCCTGAAGCCGAAGGCAAGAAGCCTACGCTGGCGAATGTGCGGGAACGCTTGGGCGGGGGGTCCTACACCGATATCAGTGCCGCAGGCATGGAAGGTAAGTAGGCAGGCCACGGCCGCGCCGATCCTGGAACCCGCGCCAGCGGCAATCACCGAACCCTTGGGCCAAGTCGCCGCCGAACTGTGGGCTGCGGCCCTTGAGATTGCCAATAGCCGGCTGGATGCCGAGCATGAAGCCCTTGAATAAACCCGGCAGGAGGCGGCCGATCAGCTCGCCGCCGACCTGGACATGACGCGGGCTGAAATCGGGCGCCAGGCCGAGCAGCTTTCGGCCGTAACCGCCGAGACTGAGCGGCTGTACGGCGAACTGCGCGCCGAGGGCGAAGCGAGGATCAAAGCCGAACACCGGACCGAGACCTGCAACACGGTACGCCGGGAACTTGGAATACCGGATCGAGGAATTGGGCAGGCTACTCGGCCGGTAACAGAAAAGCGCGGACTAAAGTCGAGGAACATGCCGAGACCCGCGCCGAAAAAGCCGATCAAGAAATAGCGCAGGTTCGGTGAGGAGCGGAAGCGGCCCGGATCGCCGAGCGGGCCGCGCAAGCGCGACTCGAATGCGCCGCGCGGGAGATCGAGGTGCCGCGGAAAGACAAGGCCGAGGCGGAGGGGCGGGGCCGAGCGGCGAGGTCACTGGACTAGGGGGCTCGTGGATCCACGTAGTGGCCATCGTCGCGGCTCGGGTAGTTTGGACAACCCGCCTGCGTGAATTCGCAGGGCATCGGCTGGGGTTCGGGTCCCCCGCCGCTTGAGCAGGGCGTGCTGGTGCGCGTGGCGTAACGGGTTCGTTTTCCCCAGGCTGAGAGACTGCCGTCACAGCCTCGAAAGAGTCCGCCGACCTCATCGGTCCGGGTGGCATCGCTGTAGTAGGTCGTCTCCACCTCATTGGTCGGTAGGGCCTGCGCCGCTGTCGCTAGGCCAAGCAAGATGGCTGAATACGTCAAGACGCTGAGCTTAGTGAATTTGGGGGAGTGGTTCATTTCCGATCTCCTGGCTGAGTCTTCGCTGAAAACAGGGTTTGCCGCAGCCGTTCCGTCTGACCGACTACGAGCGCCGAGGCGCACTGTCAAGTTATGGAAATGGCGAGGAGAAAGCGGTGATTGGCGACGCAAACGGTCCGGTAATATGCACTTGAAAATCGACCCCAACATGTAACGCAGCGGCCTGCAAGCCAAGGTGGAGCACGCCGTCGTGTCCCCAACCGCCCTCGCCCAAGGAGCCATAACGACCGCTAGTTCCGCCCATCGGGTCGTATAGACCGGCGCCTTTAGCCGGGCGCGCATCCGCCAGCGGTCACTTATGGCTTCGCCCACATAGTGTGCGGTCTGGCGTCGAGCAGCAGACCCCCGCTTTTTGGTAGGCGAGACCGGGACGGTAGAGGCGGTACCCGTTCGGTGCTCAGTCAGTTCCCGCCTTCCTTCCATTTCTAATTCTTAAAGTGAATCCATAATCCATGGCCAAGCAACGATGGAATGGACTCGGTCATGATCGTTTTCAAAAGCTCTCAAGCTGACTTCCAACTGATCCTCCAGGCCATCGGTGCTGAGAAAGACATGGTTGGGAAAAGCCTTTTACCGGAGTTCATCCCCCAGATGTGCGACCGGGTTGAGTTCAGGCGAATAGGGCGACAGCGGCAACCAGCGCAGATTGACCGGCAAGGTGAGCGATCCGCTTTGATGCCACCCGCCCTATCGAGCACCA
>CADDYU010000344.1 GCA_902810705.1 Methylococcaceae bacterium | reverse complement strand
TAACGCCTTATCGTTCACTCTTGTCCTTAGCCTGTGCAAACCGTGACGAAACGCCTCTCCGCGTCTTGCTAAGAACCCCTGCTCCTTCGGTACCCGGCAGTCTATCACTCCGCTTTACCTTGTCAAGAAACGTGTACGCTCTGTCGAGCTTGCCCGGAAATTTTGAGATCCCAAAGGCAGGGAAGGACGATGGAGCGACAGATCGCGGCCACGCCGATTTCTCGATCCCGAAGCATTTAAGGCTCCCACCCCGCTGCCCTGGATGGAAAACTACATCGCGCACGAGCCCTTCCCGTCGGGCCGGTTCAAATCAACCGCAACCACGGTCGATATGAACCGGCTTCCTCAAACCGATCGCGTCTGGAGTCTCGATTAATCCAAAAACGTCTTTCATTTCAAAGTCCTGTAAGTTACTTTTGAGAACGGCATGATAGTCGCTTGGTAAGCCGGGTCCTTATTCATAACCCGCTCAGAGTGCGATCATGGCCCACCCTCCATCCCTGCAACCCGTGGTACCCAAAACCGGCTTCGCCGGCCTGCGAGAAAACTGGCGTACCGATTTAGTCTCCGGCTTTTTGATTTTCCTCATCGCCCTGCCGCTCTGTCTCGGCATTGCCATGGCGTCCGGTTTTCCACCCATGGCGGGCATCATCGCGGCCATCATTGGCGGCATCGTGGTCTCTCGCATCAATGGCTCCTTCCTTACCGTCAGCGGCCCCGCAGCCGGCCTCATTGTGGTGATCCTGGATTCGGTGCATGACCTGGGCCAGGGCGACGCCATGGCGGGTTACCGATACACCTTGGCGGCGATCGTCTGCGCGAGCCTGATCCAGACGCTGATGGGGCTGATGAAGGCTGGCCGGCTGAGCGCATTCTTTCCTTCCTCGGTCGTGCACGGCATGCTGGCCGCCATCGGCATCATCATCATGGCCAAGCAGATCCATACAGTGCTCGGCGTCAAGCCGGATGCCGATAGCCTGTTCGCCACTATCGGCGCGATCCCTGGCAGCATTCTTAATCTGAATCCGGAGATCGCCCTCATCGGCGGCATCAGCCTTCTTCTTTTGATTGCATGGGAGCTTCTAAAAAACGGCTATCTGAAAATGATACCGGCCCCCATCATCGTCGTGGTCATCGCCATGGCGCTTGGGCAGTACTTCGATCTGGATCACGAGCACATTTATCTGTTCCTGCCAAACGACCCTATTCTGCCCCATCACGAGTTCACCGTCGGGCCGAAATTTCTGGTCGCCATTCCCGATAATTTTCTCGCCAGCTTCACTTTTCCCGATTTCTCCTTGATCGGCCACCTGGCTTTTTGGGAGCAAGTCATCACCATCTGCTTGGTCGGCAGCTTGGAAAGCCTGTTGAGCGCGGCGGCCGTGGACAAGCTCGATCCATACCAGCGCTATTCCGATCTCAACCGCGATCTCACCGCTGTCGGCATTGGCAATATCGCCTCGGGACTGGTCGGCGGCATGCCCATGATCGCGGAAATCGTGCGCAGTTCGGCCAACGTCAACAGCGGAGCGAAGACCGGCTGGTCCAATTTCTTCCACGGTGTGTTCATGCTGGTGTTCGTAGCGTTCTTCCCGCATATCATCCATGAAATTCCGCTCGCGGCCCTGGCAGCGCTATTGGTGTACACCGGCTTTCGCCTGGCATCGCCCAAGGAGTTCGCCAAGACGATGGAGATCGGCCCGGAGCAACTGGCGCTGTTCATCATCACAATTCTGGGCGTCCTGGCCACCGACCTTTTGGTTGGCGTCGGGATCGGCATCATGGCCAAGCTGTTGATCCATATCCTGCGCGGTGTCGATGTGCGAAACATCTTTAGAATCGACCACACAATCGAACGGCGGGATGAGAACACCTATGCCATCAAGGTGAACGGCTCAGCGATCTTCAGCAACTTCATATCGCTGAAGAGCGATGCGGCAGAGCTGCCGGATGGCAAGAAGATCATTTTCGACCTGTCCAACACCTATCTCATCGACCACACGGTGATGGAATTCATCGATCATTTTTGTCACGACTACGAAGCGCGCGGCGGCGTCTGCGAAATCCATGGGCTCGACCAGCACGAGCCTTATTCAGCGCACCCGCTGGCAGCGCGCAAGCGCATCGCGCCCGACCAGACGTCAGGGACGGTGAAAAAACGCAAGCCTCGCCGCATGGCATCGCACAATAGTTGACGGGCGAGGACATCATGTCTCTGTTTTTCGCCTATTGCTCGATTTTCGCGGCCCTGCTGTCCGGGCTCGCCGCCTTGAGCACCGAACGCCGCCTGCCGCTACTGCGCATTACCCACGCGCTACTGGGGGTCACATTTCGGGGGCGCAGTGGGGCGATCGAGAATGCGCGGCGTTACGTCGATTCACTGTTCATGCCGGTTCGCTATCACGAACGGCTACGGAATGTCGTCTTCACCCTGTTGGGCTCGTCCGGGCTCTGTGCAATCTTGTCCGGCGCCATCTCCCTGGCCACCGGTAGGGTCCTCACGGACACGCTGCCGTTGGGACTGCCTTTTCTGTCCTGGCACGTGCGCATCGATGCCTTGTCCGGGTTTTTCCTGTGTGTGCTCGGCATTCCGCTGATCGCGGT
>CADDYU010000343.1 GCA_902810705.1 Methylococcaceae bacterium | reverse complement strand
GATTGATCTCGACCGCGTTCCCGGACCGGACGTGGGCCTGATCAACATGTTGACAATGCTTGGAGTGCTTTGAGCATGGAATTATCGGATTTTCTCAGGGAGACCCAGGCCGAGGTGAGGACTCAGACGAATGACGGATCTCCCTTCGCCGAACTTTCCTTTTCGGAAATCGTCATGCAACACATGGCGGAAATCGGGATGACGTTCGAGCCGGTTGTCTGCCACTATCAGGGCAGGGTTGGCAACGCCATCCTTCGGCTGACCGGCTATGCCATGTCGGATGACGCCGACCAGCTCGATCTTTTCGTAAGTCTGTATGAAGGCGTCGACGAGCTCACCCTGATTCCGGACTCGGAAACGAAGGCAGCTGCAGAGCAGTGCCTGCGGTTTCTGGCTCTCTGCGCCGAGGGGAAAATGGCCTCGAAACTGGATCCTTCGAGCGACGTCCATTCCCTTGCCCTGTCGATAAGGGGAATCTACAACGGTCTGGAGCAGGTGCGCGTGTTTGTCCTTACTGACCGGGTCGCCAAATCAAAGACCTTCAAGACACGCGAAATCGGCAGGAAGTCGGTGCGTCTCGAAGTAATGGATATAGAACGCCTCCACCGTCATTGGTCGGAAGGAAAGCCCCGCGACGAACTCGTCGTCGACTTTACGCAGGTTTCGGGTACGCCCCTGCCTTGTGTGTATGTTCCGGGCGAGACGGAAGACTACGACTACGCTCTTGCAGCAATTCCGGGAGAGGCCCTGAGATTCATCTACGAAAGATTCGGCGCACGGCTTCTGGAGGCCAACGTGCGTTCCTTCCTCAGTGTCAAGGGCAAGGGGGTCAATGCCGGTATCCAGAGCACACTAAGGAACTCTCCGGAGCGATTCATGGCTTACAACAACGGCATCGTGATCGTGGCGGACGAGATGAGACTGGCTGAGTCCACCGAAGGCTCCCCGGGTATCGCTTGGCTTAAAGGCATGCAGATCGTGAACGGGGGGCAGACCACCGCCTCGATCTTCTTCGCCAAGAAGCGATACATCGAGATCGACCTTTCCCGCGTGCGAGTACCGGCAAAAATCATCGTGATGAAGGTCCATGATCCGGCCAAGGAGGAGTCCCTCGTCTCCGATATTTCGCGATTCGCCAACAGCCAAAACGCCGTGCGACAGTCAGACCTGTCGGCCACCAAGCCCTTCCATGTTGACATCGAACGCCTGTCACTAAGCGTGTATTGCCCAGACGGTACCGGGCGTTGGTTCTACGAGCGGGCAACAGGCAGTTACAACACCCTTCTCACCAGGGAGGGGACGACCCCGGCCAAGCTTAAAACGTTGAAGGAGACCATCCCGCCTGCGCGGAAAATCACCAAGACAGACCTGGCCAAGTATTTCATCGCATGGGATGTTTTGCCGGATGTCGTCAGCCTCGGATCTCAGAAGTGCTTTGACCGCTTCATGTCCTCAATGACCATCGCCGAAGGAGAGCCCCCGCCGTTATCCCCGGATGTTGCTACTTACAAGGCCATGGTGGCCAAGGCCATCGTGTTTAAGGCAACCCAGAAACTCGTCCGCCCAATGTTCCAGGCCTTCCAGGCCAACATCACAGCCTACACCGTATCACTTCTGTCGAAAAGGTTTTTCAACCATTTTGATCTCGACCGGGTCTGGGCACGACAGTGCGTCTCTCAGGAACTGCTTTCACAAATCGGAATCTGGGCACGGGAGGTGAACGACGTGCTTCACAGAACCGCAGGCGGCCGCATGGTTTCGGAATGGGCCAAACGGCCGGAGTGCAGAGAGGCCGTCTTGGGTGCGTCCTACTCGGAGCCGGCTGGCGGTATCCCGGAGATTCGTTGAGAGGTTTTCCGTGGCGAACGTTGTCGATACGAAACACCTGGTCGGATGATCTTTGACATCGCCGATATTGTGACGCGGATATGAAAGGTGCGACCGCTTCCCGGCGACATCTGTTCGCCATCGGTTTCCGTGTGAGGCAGTACCATGGGTGCTGCTCATGATCGATTCCAATACCGGAATCGAACCCGCACATGTCGGTCGGCAGGATTTCCGAACGGACCATCCCTTCCCAGCAGTTCGCACTGCTCCAAAGGCGCTGAGTAAGGGCGGTGTGAAGCAGCTTTCACACTACCACCAACTCCTCAAATGACTTAGCCGCAGCTTCGCGGATTCTCCAATGGATATCTGCGAATCGACGCGAATGATTCCGTCTTCCGCAATCTTTCCAAACACCACGCCACGATAAAGCCAAGATAATCGCCGCATGAACCGGCGATCCTGGCTTCTTCTTCTATTTCCCTGCCTGCTATTGGCGCCCCACTTGGCCAGGGGATCGGACATGCTGCCGTCCCCTGAGCCTTCTTTTTTCCTCGACAAGGAGCGCGGATGGTTTTGGCGAGAAGTCGAGCCCGAACCGAATAAGCCGGAAAAGGCCAAGCCAGCCGAAGAAGCTAAAGCTCAACCGCCACCTATTATCCAGTCCGAATCCACCAAATCCGAACTGTCCCCACTATCCGCCGAATGGTTCCGGAAAAATCTTGAGCACTATCGGGACAAGGCCATCGACGATCCCACTCCGGAAAATGTCGCGGCTTACTATTACCTGCAGCGGGTGATGATGGACAAGGCCCAGCGCTTCACCGACGTAGCACGG
>CADDYU010000342.1 GCA_902810705.1 Methylococcaceae bacterium | reverse complement strand
GGAAGGGTCCTCTGGGCGCTCCCCGGAGGACCGTTTGCGATTGGAAGGGTCCTCTGGGCGCTCCCCGGAGGACCGTTTGCCATTGGAAGAGCCCCTGTACGGCAGGCATTATCTGCCGCGGAAATTCAAGATCGGCATCGCGCTGCCCCCGGACAACGACATCGACGTCTTCGCCCAGGACCTGGGCTTCATCGCCATCGCCCATAACGGCAAACTGATGGGCTTCAACGTGGCGGTCGGCGGCGGCCTCGGCATGACCCACAGCGACCGGGCCACCTATCCTCGACTCGGCGAGGTGATCGGCTTTTGCCGGCCGGAGCAATTGCTGGAAGTCGCGGAAAACGTGCTCAAGATTCAGCGCGATTTCGGCGACAGGACCAACCGCAAGCACGCGCGCTTCAAGTACACCCTCGACGACCGTGGCACGGACTGGTTCATGGCCGAACTGGAGACCCGGCTCGGCTGGCGCCTCGAGCCCGCTCAACCGTTCCGCTTCAATCACACCGGCGACCGGGTCGGCTGGGTTCGGGACCGGCGGGGATTTTGGCACCTGACCCTCGGTATTCTTAGCGGCCGGATCAGGGATGGCGAGGAGACGGCCTGGCTGACGGCGCTGCGGGAAATCGCCGAGCGGCACGACGGCGATTTTCGGCTGACCGCCAACCAGAACTTGATTGTTGCCAGAATTAACGAGGCCGACAGGCCCGCCATCGCGGCCATTCTCGAGCGGCACGGCATTCCCGAGGCCACCCGGTGGAGCGGTCTTAGGCGGCATGCGCTCTCCTGCGTGGCCTTGCCCACCTGCGGGCTCGCCATGGCCGAGAGCGAGCGCTGGCTGCCGACGCTGCTCTCCCGGCTGGAGCCGATCCTGGCAAAAGCGGGACTCGAGGAGGATGCCATCACTCTCCGCGTGACCGGCTGTCCCAACGGCTGCGCGAGGCCCTACCTGGCCGAAATCGGTCTGGTGGGCAAATCGCCGGGAAAATACAATCTCTATCTGGGGGCGGGTTTCGACGGCGGCCGCCTGAACAAGCTCTACCGGGAAGGGGTGTCGGAAGATGAAATCGTCGCGGCGCTCGCGCCCATCATCGAGCGCTATGGACAGGAAAGAATGGAGGGAGAGCATTTCGGCGACTTCGTCATTCGGACCGGCTATGTGGCGGCGGTCAGGGTCGGGCGGGAATTCCACGAGGGAACGTGAACAGGTTTCCTGTATCCGTCGAGCGCGGCGATCAAAGCCGTTCCATCGCCCTCTCCTGCGCTTGCCCGCCAGTCTTTACAAGGAAGAGGGCTAAACAAAATAGATCCTTATCGCGGAAGCGGCCGCCGCAACCGGTGAATCAGCCGAAAGGCCACCGGGTATGCTTTGGCGGCCATGCCCGAGGCTGTTATCCTTTGGCCGCTTCAATCGGCCGCGCCAGGTTCCGGAAATCATCCGGGGGCATGCGGCTCGATGAGATTTCTTGAATCCATAAAAACGCTCGACACCCTGACCGACGGGCTCGCATGCGCAGAGAACAAGAGAATCTTTAATCCATGGCTCATACCTCCGATTTAGCCGGCACCGACATTCACGCCTACTTGGCCCAGCACGAGCGCAAGGGCCTCCTGCGCTTTCTCACCTGCGGCAACGTGGACGACGGCAAGAGCACGCTCATCGGCCGGCTCCTGCACGACTCCAAGGTGATCTACGAGGATCAGCTCGCCGCCATTCGGCGGGACAGCGCGAAATTCGGCACCACGGGCGACGATTTCGATCCGGCGCTCCTGATGGACGGCTTGCAGGCCGAGCGCGAGCAGGGCATCACCATCGACGTGGCCTACCGCTACTTTTCCACGACGCGGCGCAAGTTCATCATCGCCGACACGCCCGGCCACGAGCAGTACACCCGCAACATGGCCACCGGCGCCTCCACCTGCGATCTCGCCATCATCCTCATCGACGCCCGGCATGGCGTGCAGACCCAGACCAAGCGCCACAGCTTCATCGTATCGCTGCTTGGCATCCGGCACGTGGTGGTGGCGGTGAACAAGATGGATCTGGTGAATTTCGACCAAGCGGTGTTCGAGAAGATACGCGCCGACTATCTCGCCTTCGTCCAGGCCTTGAATTTGCACGATGTCCGTTTCGTGCCCATCTCCGCCCTGAAGGGCGATAACGTGGTGAACCGCAGCGCAGGCATGCCTTGGTATGGCGGCCAGCCGCTCATGGAACTGCTGGACACCCTCGAAATCGCCGACGATCAGAACTTCAGCGATCTTCGGTTTCCGGTGCAGTATGTCAACCGACCCAATCTGGATTTCCGGGGTTATAGCGGAACCCTGGCGGCGGGCGTGCTAAGGCCGGGCGACGCGGTCATGGTCCTGCCCTCGCGAAGGACCAGCCGGGTCAGGGCCATCGTCACCTACGACGGCGAACTGAAGGAAGCCTTCCCGCCCCAGGCCGTAACCGTGACCCTGGAAGACGAAATTGACGTGAGCCGAGGCGACATCCTGGTGCGACCCGACGATCCACCGACGGTGGATTCCCGCTTTATCGCTCATATCGTCTGGATGGCCGAAGCGCCGCTGACGCCGGGTAAGCAGTACCTCCTGAAGCAAACCACCCGGATCGCCTCGGGGTCCGTCTCGCGCATCCATCACCGCATCGACGTGAACACCCTGGAAGAGCATCCAGGG
>CADDYU010000341.1 GCA_902810705.1 Methylococcaceae bacterium | reverse complement strand
CGCCCAGGACCAGGCAGCAATGCGCCAGACCTACCAGGAGCTCCAGCGGAACGCCGGGTTCAACCCGCTCCAGCCGTCCGCCGCCTTCCAAGCCGGGCAAAAGGCGGGGCAAACTCTTCCCAAGGATATTTATGATGTTTATGGCCGGCCCGCCGCCTATGCCTTCCTGCAGGCGCTCCAGGCGCATGGCAGCGATCCCCAATGGCTCGCGGGCTTCTTCCAGGGACTCGGCCCCTCCCAGACGGCCGATCTGATCGGTCGGCAGCTACGGTGGGGTGTTCTCCAGAACTATCCGCAGTGGAACTCGATGGAAGCCCAGGCGCTGAGCTCGGCTCTGCCCTATCTTCCGCCGAGCTTCGGTCAGCAATTGGCTTCGGCCGCGGCCTCGTATCCCGCGCGCTCGCTGGCCTTCGCCAATCTTATCGCCTCGATGACAGTGGGCCAGCATCAGCTAGGCAATGAGTTGCTGGCGCATCTCGCCGGCAACCCGCAAGACAGCCTTGCCTCCCTGGCCCTGCTCGGTCAGGTGTCCGGATTGAACAATATGGGTACGATAGATAGACCTGGGTGGGCGAATCGCGCCCTGACGAATTTGTTGCTTGATAGCGACTTCGAACATCAATTCCTCTGGATGAACAATTCACAATATGGTTTCTTATTGCTGCCAAAGGGGGGAGCGCAACTCCTGGCGCAGGCTGTCGCCAATTATGGCGGGGGGCCGGATGGATTCCTGAATCAGGTGACGGATCCAAAAAGTAATTTGACCCTAGGGATTGGGGACCCAGTGAAGCTGCTAGGCACGCTCTTTCGCGACACGGTGTTCAATCCGCATCTCCCCCAAGACACAACCGCAACGGACACCATCTTAAAGACAACAATGACCCTAGCGTCTCATCTGCGCAAGGATGCCTTGTACAGCATGATTACGACGCCGAATCAATCCCTGGAAACAATTTCTGGCAGGCAGCTACAGAGCCTAACCATGGGGATTGTAAACGGCCTGGGAATGTCGTTGGGACAACAGCGGGCGGACGCCCAAGCTACCGCGAAGAACCTGGATACGGCTGCGACCATCGTTAGCCTTCTCCTCCCTATGCTGCCAATCGGATCCATTGTGCAGGATTTCGCGGGGTCCTGGATTGAGAACGAACTAAACAATCCAGGTCCGAACGGCCCGAGCATATGGGCGAAGCTCCTGAAATTGAACACCACGCGAGGAGAATTGAATCACGTTACGATAGGCACAGCCACCCTCGTGGGAAACGCGTTGAGGAGTGCAGGTGGCCACGGGCCGTCCGGTCCAGCGCCGACAACCGCAGACTTGTTGAAGAACTTAGCAACGTTGCTTCTTGGATTTGGGGGGGAAAGCGACACTATCTGGAATTTCGGCAAAGCGGGCATGAATGGCGATACGCAGACGCAGCGCCAACTTCTAGATAGCCTGAATCAGCAAATGCAATACGATGGCAGTTATAGCACCTTTAATAGCGCCGAACGTTATGATCCGATCACACTCCAGCAGCTAGAATCCTTCTTTAGGAATTATTATCAACAGGGTACGGAGGTTCCCGACCCTATAACCAGCTATCTAACGGAGAACTTTTCTGAGGTGATGGACACTTCGGACTTGGGTATATTTAGTCCGATGAGCATGAACTAATGGGAAATATCGCTTGTGTGTTGTGATATCGGATCGGTATTCGCTATTGAGAAATCGCGTCACTGTTCTGTGTGCACACTGGGAGGGGTTTGCCACGGATGCGGGGGTGCCGGGGGCCTTGCCGGCCTTCGTGAAGCCCGATCGCGATAGACTGGTTTCATTCACATTCGGAGAAACAAAAAATGAGCAATGCAGGAGCGGTTCATAGCGGCACGGTCAAGGTAACGGCGGAGATCGGCCTCAATGTGCGTTCAACACCGGGGGTCAAGAGCGATAACAAGATCGGCGCTGTTCCCGACGGCACGGTCTTACAGACGACCGGGCAGACAAAAAAGGTAGGTCAATACCAGTGGGACCAGGTGAATCTAGGCCACGGGAAGACCGGATGGGTGGCGGACAATTGGTTGCAGAAGACGACGGCAGCGCCCACCGGAGACGTTTGGCGGTATCTGACCGGCTCTCCGAGCTTGTCCCCGGCGCCGAAGGTCACTTTGGCGAGCTTCCCCTCTCCCACGGGGAAAGGCGCGCTGCCTTCCTCGGTTCCCTATGCCCAGAGCATCAATCAGGCCGCCGCGAAGTACGGGATCGACCCCGCGCTGGTCGCGGCCGTGATCAAGCAGGAGTCGGGATTCAACCCCAACGCCGTGAGTCCCGCCGGCGCGATCGGACTGGGGCAACTCATGCCGGGAACGGCAAGCGGGCTGGGAGTCAATCCATGGGACCCGCAGCAGAACATCGACGGCACCGCCCACTATCTGGCGGATCAGCTTCATGCCTTCGGAGGCAATGTGACGCTGGCGATCGCGGCCTACATCGCCGGTCCGGGAGCGGTGCAGGAATACCATGGGGTGCCGCCCTATGCGCAGACCCAGAACTATGTTCAGGTGGTGTTGGCCAACTACCGGTATTTCCAGGGGCTCGAGGAACCGCCGTCGGTGATTTACGCCTAGTGGGCATTTCCGGAAATGGGAGGGCGAGGAACTACATGGGAGAGGAAAAACGGAGGGATAAATCCTTTTTTACTCGGCGGCAGCAAAGCGCGGCGTCACCGGGTTAGCCACCATTTCTCACCAATTTCGTAGCCGAGGCGCCGCCGATGGGCTTGGATG
>CADDYU010000340.1 GCA_902810705.1 Methylococcaceae bacterium | reverse complement strand
AGAAAGGAGATGGAGCCGAAGGCGGTGTTGGCGACCCGGAATTCGGACCATTTGCGGAAACTCCGCGGCGCGAAACGGAGCGCGTAATCTTCGAGCATCTCGTTGGCAACCCAGCGGTTATAGTCGCGGCGTACCTTTGCAATGGTCTGGCGATCGATAGCCATCGAGGTTTTAATTCTTTGCTATGTATGTTGAATGCTCGATCTTCGGTCAATAGGCGAGATTGAGGCTGGGTGATAGGCTGCGCTCAAGCCACAAGGTGATGTTTTAGCACCACATACCTCGAGACTCTATGCAAATAATGTGCTCGGAAACCGCGCAAACCGCTGAGGAAGGGAAACCGGATATTTCAGGAACTTTCAGGCGGGGCCTTTGCGTCGCCCTAAAACAAGGGGGTTCAAGCCGGGGCGGTTTCTGCCCGATTGCGGTGCGCGATGTGCTGAAAAAGTTTCACGACAGGGATAATCAGTACCCAGCCTTACGGCTGACTTCGGCAGCGCTGGGCAAGCTGTGAGTCTTTAAGATAAAAGATGCGAACAATTTCTACATCGATGAGTGATTTCGGGAAGTCGTCGCGTTTAACAATAAAAAAACGGAATGTGCGCCTTACCGATGGGACGCATGAGATCTAACCCAGTCGGCAATGGCATCGATCTGCTCGGGATGTCCATCCTCATCATGGAAGATCACCGAATGGCGTTGCCCGCCCTCTTGCACGGTGAGCTTGTACTTGAAGGCGTCGGGTAATCCAGTCTCAGAAAACTGCTTGGGCTGGCGGAAAAAGTTTGTCTTTTCAATTAATCGCTTGAGTTCGTGGCATTCCTCGGACGAAAGCGAATCCGTCGCGACAACATACTTGGGCTTGAAGGTCGGCAGCTGGCCGCCCGATCTTTCGAGTTCTACCTGCATAGGGGGGGCATCTTGAGCCATAACATTTATCCTCGCTCAGGGTTTTCCACAAAAAGACTCGCCTTTCGGAATCTTAGCCATTAACGTCATGGACCGGTAAAAACCTCTACGATTCCCATCACCTTAACCCATCACCTTAATCAGAGGCCAACTGTTTTCCACGCATCATCGACCGCCTGAAACGCCTTAGCGCCGTAATTCTGCTGCGCCACTTCACGGGTCGCGGCGGCTGCATCGGCAAACTGGGACTCGGCATTCAAACGGGTGGTCAACACCTCGTACCAAATACGACCCGTGACATCCCAAGCGTGACCTCCGATAGCCGTAGCGGCGAGGTAAAAAGCGCGGTTGGGAATACCTGAATTGATATGGACGCCGCCGTTATCCTCAATGCCTTGATAATAATCATTCATGTGAGCCGGCTGCGGGTCCTTGCCAAGTTGTGGATCTTCATAAGCCGTGCCTGGCTCTTTCATGGAGCGCAGAGCGGTGCGATTCGTTCCAGGCTTCGGAATCAGCAGTCCCGCCCCGATTAACCAATCCGCCTGAGTGACGGACTGCTTCAATGAATACTGTTTGATCAAAGTACCAAACACATCGGACATCGATTCGTTCAACGCTCCCGGCTGGTTGGCATACTCCAAGCCGGCGGTGAACTGGGTGACGCCATGGGTCAATTCATGGCCGATCACATCCAGGCACTTGGTAAACCGATCGAACAGCACGCCATCTCCGTCGCCGTAGACCATTTGCTGACCGTTCCAGAAGGCATTGTCATAGTCGGTCCCGTAATGGACGGTCGAGTCAAGGCGCATACCACGAGCATCGATGGAATTGCGGTCATAAACCTTTAGGAAGAAATCGTAGGTTGTGCCGCTGGCAACATAAGCCTCGTCCACCGCGACATCCTGGCTTGCTTTTTTTCCTTCGGAACGCACCAGCTTGCCCGGAAGCTGTTGCTGGTGCTGTGCATCATAAATTGTGCGCCGTTTGGTTCCAGTCACGAGGCCGGTGAACGCGAACTGCGATATACCCATCCGCATGCCGCGAAACTGCCCCTGCAGGTACAGATTCTGCGTCGCCAATTTCCGGATATCCGGGTTTTCGGCATGGCTCATTAAGTGTTCGAGCATATGCGGCGGGATGATGAAACAAGCACCTTTTGGATGGCACAAATGATCGCACATAAAGCCTCCCTCGCTACGCGTAAATCCATTGGGTCACTTGGCCTCGGCGAGAGTAGGCCAGAAATCTTCCCTAATGCAAGGTGAATATTTCCCATCTCGATAAGGCGTTTTTGCGCAAGTGGACTGGCCGCAAGACCCCGGAGACGGGGAATCGCTAGAGCATTTGTTAGGCTGGTATAGCGGCATACCCGCAGTGACGGAAGTAGTGCCGACATTTGGCTGGTGAAAATTGGCCGAGCACCGCACCGATGCGGGACCAGAGCCCTTCGACGGTGCGCGCCTCGGCCTGCCGGAGCCGCGCTTTCAGCTTGGCCAAGGCGTTCTCGATGGGATTGAAGTCCGGACTGTAGGGCGGCAGATACACCAGCTTGGCCCCGCGGGCTTCGACCGCTTCCTGGACACCTTCCACCTGGTGCGAACTCAGGTTGTCCAAGATCACCCAATCGCCGTGCTGCAGCGTCGGTGCCAGGTGCGGTTCGACCCAGGCGCGGAACAACGCCCCGTCTACCGGGCCAGCGATGACCCAAGGCGCCGTCAATCCGTCCTGCCGAAAGGCAGAGAGCAAGCTCGGGGTTTTCCAATGCCCGGCCGGGGCATACCCGATCACCCGCTGGCCTTTGGGACTCCGCCCCTAGAGCCTGTTATGTACTCAAAGCGAGCAGCGGGATGGCTTTGGGCAACATCAAACACAGGAGTGCGAGAAAATGCAGGCCGGCCAAGGTCTCCGGCAGCCGCTCGTAATCGCGCGCCAAAC
>CADDYU010000339.1 GCA_902810705.1 Methylococcaceae bacterium | reverse complement strand
TCTGATCGTCGCGCTATTGGACAACGCTTCGGCGCCATTAAATCCGGCCCCCTATCCAGCGATGTGCGTGCCGGCGGGCACACGGCTTCGCTCGGGAGCTGTTCTGCGGGATTGAGCCGCGGATCAACCCCGCGGTAAAGTACGGCAAGTCAGCCCATACACCCAAGACCCAGCGCATGCGTATCTCCCTTATCGTCGCCATGGCGAAAAACCGCGTCATTGGCGCAAACAATCGTCTGCCCTGGCACTTGTCCGCCGATCTCAAGCGCTTCCGGAAAATCACCCTAGGAAAACCGATCCTGATGGGACGGAGGACCTTCGAGTCCATCGGCCGGCCACTGCCGGGCCGGAAAAACATCGTACTGACCCGCGCCCCGCGGTTAGCAGCGCCGGGCTGCGTGGTCGTTCATTCCCTCGCCGAAGCCCTGCGCGAAGCCGCTGATGCGCCTGAGTTGATGGTTATCGGCGGCGCTTCCCTGTATGCCGAATGCCTGCCAATGGCCGAACGGCTTTATCTTACCCTGATCGAGCGGGATTTCGCCGGCGATACCTGTTTCCCACCCATCCGGGATGGTGAGTGGCTCGAGTGTGAGCGCGAGGACGTCACGGATGACCCCGCCTTTCCTTTCGCTTACAGTTTCCGGGTACTGAACAGGCGCTTTAACGAGAAACGGCGCGGATAAGCGCATGCTTCTCGGGCGCCGCCGGGTTCAATCGAAATCCGCGCCGGGCGCCAAAGTCCGCGGGCAGGGAAGGCTACAGCGGCGGATTTCTCCGTCGAGGCGCAGGGCAGTCAACTGCTGCCCCCACAGGCAGCCGCTATCGAGACCGTAACAGCCGTTGCCGACATAAAAACCCAAGGTCGACCAGTGACCGAAAAGGATGGTCAACTGCCGGCTTTTTCTGCCCGGCACTTCGAACCAGGGGATCAAATGGGGAGCCTGTGAGCCGGGACGGTTTTTCTCCTGCAAATCGATGCGGCCATCGCGGGTGCAGTAGCGCAGGCGGGTGAATGCATTGGTGATGAAACGTAAACGATCGAAACCGCGCAGCGATTCGGCCCATCGATCCGGCTGATTACCGTAGATGTGCGCCAAGAGCGGGTTGAACTCGGGGCCCTGTAGAGCCTGCTCCACTTCGGCGGCGCAGCGCAGCGCGGTCTCCAGGTCCCATTGCGGCGAAAGTCCTGCGTGAACCAGGCAGAATCCATCCTGGTAATGCAATAAAGGCCGATGACGCAGCCAGTCGATCAGCTCATCGGCATCGGGCGCCGCCAGGACGTCGCCAAACGTATCGTTCTTTTTGAGCGGCCGCGCGTTTTGCGAGACGGCGAGCAAATGCACATCGTGATTACCGAGGACGCTAACGCCCTTCTCGCCCAGGCTTTTGACGAAACGCAAGGTATCGACGGAGCGCGGGCCGCGGTTGACCAGGTCGCCGGTGAACCAGAGTCGGTCGCTGGCCGGGTCGAAAGCGATCTTTTCCAGCAGCTTCTGCAGCTCAGTAAAACACCCCTGGACGTCACCTATCGCATAGAGCGCCATGCCGATCAATGATCCTATCAGTGCAACACGCGCGGAATGGCCAGCGTGAAGGGGGGGATGATGGCGTCAAACAATTCCCCGTCATCGGACATCATCTGGTATTCGCCGCGCATAACACCGACTGGCGTTTCGATCATCGCCGCGCTGGTATAGCGGAAGAATTCTCCGGGCGCCAGATGCGGCTGTTCGCCGACGACGCCCTCACCGTGCACTTCCTGGACCTTTCCGTTGGCATCGGTGATAACCCAGTGGCGGGACAACAGTTTGGCCGGCGATGGACCAAAGTTATGGATGGTGATCGTGTACGAGAAAACGTAGCGGCCGGCCTGCTGTTCCGACTGAGATTCCAAAAAGTTCGTCACCGCGCTCACCTGGATTGTATTTTTTTTACTCATCGTAAAGCTCGATGTTCTGTCTGTGAGGTTTTCCCGTGAAATTGAAGTGTGACAAACGATCAATCCGCATTCCATTCCCTGAATGATCCGAAAACCCCCCCAGCATCGATTCCAACAACCGCCTGACCTTTGGCCCGGCATCGCAAGCCTTTAAATCCTGCCGCGTGGAGCGCACAGGCGTGATGATGCGTGTTTGCAAACGCCGCTTCGGGTATTAGTCTACGGCTTCCGCTATCGGCAGGCAACGCGCAGAATTCATCAACGGTCCTGCGAACAGGAAAGAGAAATCGCGGCACCCGAAGGGGACCTGTCGGTGCGGCCTCAGCATTGCGACAGACTCTATGGATTTCGATGCATGCAAACCAAGAACCTGATTTACGGCGCCATTGTTCTGCTCGTCGTTGTGACGGCTGTTGCCGAGGAGGACGGCAACGATCTGTTTGCCGCCGCGGCGGCGGGACAACTTGCCCGGGTAGAATGGCTACTGGCTCAAGGCGTGGATGTCAACGCCAAGAATCCGGCCGGGCGCACGGCCCTCATGGCCGCCGCAGCCGGCGGCAACCTGAGAATCCTCAAAAAGCTGATCGTCTATGGTGCGGATGTCAATCAGGCAGACGGTCGCGGCACGACCGCCTTGATGGAAGCGGTGATCGCCCGGCAGGAGGAAGCCGTCACGGCATTGATCGCTGCCGGCGCCGACGTCCAGGCGGTGGATAGCGGCGGCGTCTCGGCGATAGACCGGGCGCAGAGGAGTGGTCAGACAAAAATTCTGTCCTTGCTGAAGCGGTCAGGCCGAACCGCCGGGCAAGGCCCGCCAGAAAATCCGCAAACGGAAGATCGGGGCGCAGCGAAAGAACCGGCGAAAGAGCAAGGAGTCAATCCTTAGATTTCTGCAACCGGCGCGTTACAGGGCCGGTTGCAGAAATCTAAGG
>CADDYU010000338.1 GCA_902810705.1 Methylococcaceae bacterium | reverse complement strand
CCCTGGTCGTTGCTGGCCCTATGGACGGCGCCCTGTTCCTGGCCTAGGTGCGTGAGGTTCTCTGTCCCAGCCTATCTCCCGGTGACATCGTGGTCTGGGACAACCTCTCCTCGCACCCGATGGCGGGCCCCCGCGAGGCCATCGAGGCGGTAGGCGCGATCCTCAAGCCACTGCCGCCTTACCGCCCGGATTTCAATCCCATCGAATAGGGGTTGGCCAAGCTGAACGCCTTGCTTAGAAAGGCCGGTGAGCGCACGGTCGAGACGCTGGGGGGCACCCTCGCCAAATTACTGGATCGTTTCACCCCGGCAGAATGCGAAAATTATCTACACGGTGCCGGATATGCCTTATAGACAAAATGAAAATGCTCTAGAAGCAGATAAATCATGGCAGGCCTGATCTTGGCCTCTCAACAGATAACCAAAGAAGTTCATACAAATACGTATCGCCTTGTAAGCATTCTGTTAAGAAAGCTGTAAATGAATCGCCGTGGACAGCTTGCTGCAGCCTAACGGTTTAACAGGCTGTTGATTTCCTCGGCCCCGAAAGCCGTCTAAATTCACGGGGGGCGAGGTGGGCCATGCGCACAAAATCTGCCTAAGCCATGGTCTCACAGGATAAAATAATATCCTTCACGGCATACCTTGGACTTCCTCATGCGCGGCGCCGATCTTACCCAGGAAGAATGCTTCAGCTACTGGACCTTGGAAGAGCGGATTCCCAAAGATCATCCGCTTCGAAACTCCGGGCCGTGGTCGACCTCCTGCTGACCCCGATGGATTCGGAATTCGAGGCCCTCTAGCCCGGACCGGTCGGGAATCGATTCCGCCGGAACGAGTGCTGCGCGCCAGCTTGATCCAGGTCTTGATCTCCACCCGCTCCGAGCGGCAGTTGGTCCAGCACATCGACGTCAACCTGTTGTACCGCTGGTTTGTCGGGCTGACGCTGGATGACGAGATCTGGGACCACTCCACCTTCAGCGCCAACCGGGACCGGTTGCTGAACGAGCGGATTTCCTGGCTGTTTTTCGAGCGGGTCGTCCGGTTGGCGGAATGGAAGGAACTGCTGTCCGACGAGCACTTCTCGGTGGACGGTACCCTGATCCAGGCGTGGGCCTCGATGAAAAGCTTTGTGAAAAAGGATGGCACGTCGCCTCCACCGGAGGACGGGGGCCGCAATCCGTCGGTCGATTTCAAGGATGAGAAGTGCTCCACCGCGACGCCCGCCTCGACCACCGACCCGGAGGCCCGGCTCTACAAGAAAAGCGAGGGGGGATAAAGCGCAACTGTGCTTCATGGGCCATGCCCTGATGGAAAACCGGACCGGTCTGGTGGTGGACGTCGAGGTGGCTCACGCCACCGACACAGCGGAGCGGGAAGCGGCCAAGACCATGATCGGCCGCACCGTGACGAAGCCCGCCGCCACGGTGGGGGCGGACAAGGCTTACGATGTCCCGGAGTTCGTGGCCGCCCTGCGGAAACAGCGGGTGACGCCGCATGTCGCCCAGAAGGAAAAAGGGTCCGCCATAGACGGCCGCACCACTCGGCACCCCGGCTACCGGACCAGTCTGAAGGTTCGCAAGCGCGTGGAGACATCTTCGGCTGGTCGAAGACCTTTGACGAGCTACGCCAGACCCGATTTCGGGGTTTGGAGAAGGTGGCGGCGCAGACCGCACCTTCGCCGCCTACAATCTGACCCGGCTGGGCGGCCTGTTCGGCTGGCGGTGTCGACGGCCTAGGCGGGCGTCCGCCCGAAATCCGCCGAACGGCGGTAAAACCCCCAAAAAGGGGATGAAAACCTGCCAGAACCGGGATTTCAGAGCCGATCTGGCTTTGGACACGAAAAAATGAGCCGTCGAGAGGGCTTGCAGCCGTAGGCATAAAGGCGATTTTCAACATCCTGTTAAAGGGTGGAAACCCGAGCAACTTGAGTCTTCGGCCGATTTATCATTAAGTCGACCCTCCGATGGACGCCAACTTGTGCCGCCGCACTATACCTAACCCCCCATCCAGGTCAGCGACTACCACTGCCGCAACTCAGGCTCATCTTACCCCAGCAGCCGCCCTTGCGTATTCGAGGCAATCATCGGCCTGCGATCACCATTTCGGCAAATCTGCTGGAGTGCGGACCTGCGACCATCGGCTCTCGCCGGATCCATAGGTAATTCCATTTTACGATTATGAGGATATCAATATGGCAGGTTGTTTCGGAAGTGAACGGCCATGGCGAGACCCGCAGGTGGCGGACCGTGTTGGCACTGGCCAAAGAAGTTCTGAAGGCGGCTCGGAGCACGGACGCGTTGAAGAGGGCGCAAGCAGTCGTCTTGCCGCTCGAACAGGGGTTAGCCCTGCAGCAAACCGCCGCCGCGATCGGCCTCTCGCCCGGTGGGGTGTGCCGGTTGCGGTGCCCTCCACGGGGTATCGTATGCGGCACCGGCAGGGCGGACGTAAGTTGGCTCCTGCAAAACGCCACCCAAAAGCGGATCTGGCCGCTCACGGAGGCCGGGGGGATTCCCCGAGACGCTCACTGAACTCTTCGCCGGACAATCTGCGTGGGTTGCCACTACCGCCCTATGCTATGCACCCGCACTCGTCTGGTCGAACACCTGGGGGGATAACCTTCGGGAAAAGGCTTTCCACAATCGGGTCTTTCACAGTCTCGACGCCCTGGAGGATCCCTTGCAGCGCTGGAATAGGATCCCGGGTTCGCTCTCCATCGCCGCTTGAGTGAGAAATGGAATAAGCTCGCAAAAAAGCTCGATGAACCGCCCCGAGATTCCCGGAGACTCCATTTCTTGAGAGGCTTGCAGTTACGCAAAAGATATCGAAGTTTTCACCGCAGGTCCGCGAGCGGGCGGTCCGGAGGGTATTTGAACACCAAGGGGAAT
>CADDYU010000337.1 GCA_902810705.1 Methylococcaceae bacterium | reverse complement strand
TTCGTACACCTGCCCCCGCCTGAACTCCCGCCGCCCCTGCTTCACGCCCCCGCCCTCGTAACGATGGTCCTGCAGAAATATCACCGAACGCGTCGGATACGACATTCCACGTCTCCTTGGTTTGAACCGATACTTTCGGTCCGCAAAGGGCCCGCCCGGCCGGTCGGGGTCGGGCGGGCCCGCAGTCCACCAACAGCGGCCAACGACTAGGAAATGATCTCATCCACGCTGGCCAGGTCGTTGTCGCTGGCCGGCGCGTACCGCGGCTCGTGGCCCAGGATGATCCCCGCCACCAGCGACGCCGCCGTCGCGACGGTCACACGCAATCGCGCGAAGCGGAACCCGTTGTCCCGATCCAGGTCATCCCCGCCGAAGTTGATGACGGCCTGCTTGTTGTCATCCGCCCCCGCCTGCGTGAGCTGGGTAATGTTCTTTCCGGTGATGTCCTTGGCCCCCGTCCCGGCGGAGTCGGTGGCCTGCTGAATCTTTCCATCCACGGTACTCCCCGCGGTCATCGCCCCGACCAGGAGCAGCCCTTGGGCCGACCCGAATAGCCCCATGTCCACCCAGTCGCTGTCATACGTCCCCGCCGTCCGCGACGCCGGATCGATCGTCGCCACCACCGCGGCTTCCTCACTCGGCAACACGTTCATTCTTCACCTCGATTTTCAGATCGTGAGATCGGTCCATCGGTCCATTCGGCGAATCGACCAATGACCCGATGAATCAATGACTCATTGAATCAATTCCCCTACGCCCTCTCCGCCAGCACCAAAAACGGCGACAGCGTCCCCCCGCCGTTCTTCTGCGTGATCGGGGCCTTCATCCACGGCTGCCCGGCGATGCGGAAGACGAAGCGGAAGGCGGTCATGTCCCGGTCGAAGTACAGGTGCAGGCTCATCGCCGTCTGGATGCCGGTGGTCTTGGTCACCGTCACGTAGTTGCGGAAGTCGATGGCGTAGAGGTCGCCCCGATCCCCCAGCACCTGGCAGTCCTCGCTCTGGTTCAGAGGCCCGGCCAACAGGCTGCCGCCTGGCGCCGCACCCATCCCGCCGGGCGGGATGAACATGGGCTGCTGGCCGATGGTGAGCGTCCCCAGCTGCGGGAACACGGTGCTGTGGTGCAGCCACACGAAGGATTTCTTCGACGACTGGGGCAGCGCAGCGTACATCTTCAGCACGTTGGCCGTGACCACCGTGTCCGCCGTCTGCCCGGCTTCCTTGGCCACTTCCTTCAGCGCCGGGCTGTTGAGCACGCCCAGGGGCTGCCCGGCGCCCTTGCCGTTGACCAGGGCGCCGTTCACCTTGTCGGTGATCCGCTCGGGCGTGGTCTCGTTGAGGTAGCTGTCCAGGCTGATCGCGCTGGAATCCTCCAGCAGCTCGTTGGTGACGGGAACGATCGCCATGAGCTTGTGGAGCTTCAGCTCGATCTCGCCGAGCTTCGGCTTACTGTCCGTGCCCGGAGCGCCTTCCGCCACCCAGTACACCTGCACGCCATCCGAGCCCCAGGGCGTGGTCTCGTCCTTGGGGATGGTGATGGAGTTGCCGTTGGTGCGGATCTGGCGCGTGCGGGGCAGGAGGGATTCGGGGCTCAGCATGTGCCGGAGCAATTGGGTGCTGAACTCCGTGGGCACCAGGTACCCGCCATCCGCCCCGACCGCCTCGGCGGCGTAGTTCGTCGGCGCCTTGGTGACGACGCCCGCCGCGTGGCCATCCTCGGCCGCCGTCTGGCCTGACCGCTCGAAATGCGTCGGTCTCCGGCCGTGAGCGTGCCTGACGCCTCTCGCTACACCAATTGAGCCCTCGCATGCGCAGCGAAGCGACTCCTCCGGGCCGCCAAAGAGGCCCGGAAGACGCGCTTACCGGACATTGTGCGGGACACCCCCAAGGAGTCGCCGCTGGCAAACCCCCGGATATTTCGACTTATCGCCCGAGAGCGGCGAACACTGGAATGGAAATAGCCCGCCCGGGCAGAGCCGGTGGGCTAATAAGCCAACTAACTATCCCAGCCAAAGTTAAACACTATCCTGCATGCTTAAAATCAACCGCAGGCCGATCGCTCTCACCCTTCGATTCCAGCGTCACACCGGTGATCTCGGCTGTGAGTTCAGACTTGTCAGAGAAGATTAAAGTAACCTTGGCATCAAATTTCCAAGTGTCATGACCCCTCCCGCCATGCGTTTCCTGCCACATGTGAACTTTAAAGCCACGACAGGCGGATTTATCGAGGTTGGCATTCACATCAAGCTTTAAATCGTGTTCCGAGCCGTCCTTGTACTGCTTGGAGTCGTCAGTGGAGGTCTCATGATTGCCAGCCTCTGCCAGCAATGTATCCCCGTCGGCGGTCTTTACCTGAAGCCAAATGGCGGTATCGTGATCCTTGTCATCATTGTTCGTTCGCGTGTGCAGGACAGCTTTCATCAGCACCGGCTCCGCCGCCTTGGCATTTGCGTCAAGGAGCGAGCACAGCAACAGCCCAAGGACCAGCAACGTGAAGCGTTTCATACGATCCTCTCAGTGAAAATTGTGTGAAGGTCATTGCCCTACGGTCGATGAAGAGCGGAGGTGACTACCGCCGCCCGCAAGGCAGAAAGACGCAGCTTAGGTCCGGACAAGAAATGGAACGGCGTTCACGATCCAAGGCCGCCGTACAAGCATCGCACCACGACATCCACCGCACAGAGTTTGCGCTCAACGCTCCCGATAATCCAAGGCACCAAAGGTATCGAGGTATATGGCTGCATCACATTAACAACCCAACGCAAAATGTCAACACTTTTGTTCTAGCTCGCACCTAAGCAAGGACAAGTGTTGCGCCGTAGAATCGATGAAGTTCCCATGCTCCTGCTTGTAATGCACTTTTGCTTTAGCGAGGATTTATCTTAGCT
>CADDYU010000336.1 GCA_902810705.1 Methylococcaceae bacterium | reverse complement strand
CCGTTTGGCGCGCGATTACGAGCGGCTGCCGGAGACCTTGGCCGGCCTGCATTTTCTCGCACTCCTGTGTTTGATGTTGCCCAAAGCCATCCCGCTGCTCGCTTTGAGTACATAACAGGCTCTAGGTAAGAGGGTAAGAAATTAGATGACGAGAATCCCTGAAACCTAGGCCGTCGCGTCGATTGGCTGACGCCCGGCTCAAAGGCTCGAGAGGACGCCGCGAACCGATGTCGATGCCAATCGATGCTGAGGGTGCGCGGTCAAATCTTTATGCTTGGGCATTAGAGGGAAAAAGGGTCGGGACTCCGAATGCTTAACGTATGACCCCCGGTCCCATCCCGCAACGACGGCTGGAGGCGCTCGGCCAAGCCGTACCGGCGTCCATCGAGATCGCCAGCCGCCGAAAATCCCGGAAGACTTCGATACGGCGCTCTTGGACACCAGCGGTCGATCGGCCACGTTTCCGATGAAGATACAGCGGCGCCTTGGTTGAGCGGTTCAACAAGATGGTGTATCGATCACTTCGCGGCCCATCCATGGCGCGTCCAATAGACTGACGGAGCGGGTCGAAAAGCTCTCGGACACACCGCGCACCGTCTTTCTCGATTCCTGCAACTACAAACCCGAACGCCTGTCCATCCCCTTGAGAACCCGCGCCATAGGCCTCTCAACCATGCGATTTGGAATTGACTATGGATTGGATACGGGAACTGCTAGGCTCGACTACAAGTTAAAGACGGCCGTCAAGGAGAAGGAGCACCGTATGCCAAGAGCACTTGAAGAGCAGGTGGTAGTGATCACCGGCGCATCTTCTGGGATCGGTCATATAACGGCGCGCCGGTTTGCCGAGAAAGGAGCACGGGTCGTCGTCGGCGCGCGCCGCATCGATGTCCTCAATGAGCTGGTCGATAGCCTTCACCGGCAAGGTGAACGGGCCGTGGCCGTGCAGACCGACGTCAGCGATCGCGAACAGGTCGAGCGGCTGGCGCTAACGGCGATGGAGCGGTATGGGCGCATCGATACCTGGGTCAACAATGCCGGGGTATCGGTATATGCAACCTTCGATAAATTGAGCGAGCAGGAGATCCGGCGCGTCATGGACGTCAACTTCATGGGCACGGTCTTTGGCATCCAGGCCGCGCTCTCCCTCATGCGGGCCCAGCGAGAGGGCACGATCATCAATATCGCCTCGATCGCCGGCAAGCGGGCCTTACCGTTGCAGAGCGTCTACAGCGCCTCCAAGTTCGCGATTGTGGGCCTCAGCGAGGCACTGCGCCAGGAACTCGCCCAGCTCGGCCTGGACATCCATGTCTGTACCCTCTGTCCACCCGCGATCAATAGCTCGCTGTTTGACAACGCCCTCACCAAGGAAGGCTATGCACCTAGGCCGATTCCCCTTGTCTACGAGCCCGAGGATGTGGCCGAAGCCATACTGGATTGTGCGGTCTCTCCCAAACCCGAGGTCATCATCGGCTCCGCCAGCAAGGGGTTCGTGCTCTCGAACCAGATTGGGGACGTGATACAGATGGGTCTGCAACAGGTGGGTCTCAATGCCGGGAGTATCGTGGACTGGGCCTTCGGGAAGGTGGGCATGGAGACACAGCTCACCAGTGAGCCCAAGCCGGAAAGTGCTCCCTCGAATCTGTTCGAGGCCTCGCCCAGAACGCAGGAGCACGGCGGGTGGTCAGCTATGGGCAGAAGGTCTTGATATCTCCCCTCGCTGGAAGTTCGGGGCGGGCTATCAACGGAGAGATCGTTGATGGCGCGGCGGGCGAGCCCATGATGATGGGGCTGGTAAACTTGCTGAAGAACGAGTCCGTCCGCCCTTGGCGGTTTGTGCGCGGCGAGCCAAGGCGGCCGCCACATTACCGAATGGATCGAATGCTTCTGCGACCATCAACGGCGCCGAGCCCAATTAGAGTATCCGTCGCCCACGGCCTACGCTCAACAGTTCCTCATGTGCTGAAGCACACCACCGCGAATGAAAATCGCCGTATAGTCCTTCTCGAAGCCAGCCAGCGCTACAGGTCGATTTGACACTGGTGTCGCGAGCCCGCCAACAGTTTGGCCCATGGGTCCTCAAGGCACCACTGTCTGTCGCTTCCTCTGGGAAAGCATGCAAAGCAGTATCTGCAAAAAGTCGGGGCACATCGCTGGTGGATCGTTTTCCTGAGGAGAAGGAGGAGTTCCATGCAGATTCTCTATGCCCACTGCTGTGGTTTGGACGTGCATAAAGAAGAATGTCGTCACCTGTCTGTTGACGACTGATGAGGCGGGACAAGTCCACAAGGAGATCCGTACGTTCGGCACGATGATGCAGGACCTGCTCGCTTTGAGTGATTGGCTCTTGGTGGCGGGCTGTACCCATGTCGCCATGGAAAGTACCGGCGCTTATTGGAAGCCCGTCTATCACCTGTTGGAAGGCCAGTGTGAAATCTTGGTGGTTAACGCGCAGCCGCTCAAAGCCGTACCCGGCCGCAAGACCGAGGTACGGGATGCGGAGTGGATCGCCGACCTCTTACGCCATGGTCTGGTGCGGGCGAGTTTCGTGCCATCCGGCGCACAACGCGAACTCCGCGATCTGACCTGCCATCGCAGCACATTGGTGGCCGAGCGGGCGCGCCTTGTAAATCGGCTGCAGAAGGTACTGGAAGATACCACCTCAAACTGGCCGCGGTCGCCCCTGACATCCTGGGAGTCTCGGCCCGGGCCAGGCTGGAGGCGCTGCTGGCCGGAGAGACGGACCCGGCGAGCCTCGCGGCTCGGGCGCCCGGCAAGCTGCGCCCCAAGCGCGCACTTGGAGGAGGCTCTGGTGGGCTATCTCCGACCGCATCACCGCTTTCTGCTCGCTGAACATCTCAGTCATATCGATTACCTCGATGAGGCCATCGCTTCCTTTACCGAGGAAATAGCCCAGCGGTTGAGCC
>CADDYU010000335.1 GCA_902810705.1 Methylococcaceae bacterium | reverse complement strand
CTCGTGGCCCTGTACTTTCCGGACCGCCTGGACCTGTTCGGGCCCGCCCCGGACGCGCCCCAGATCAGCGTGGTGCGCCTGCGCGGTCCGGTCGGCCCCGAGGGCCTCGCCTCGGCCGACCGGGTGGTCAAGGCCCTCGACCAGGCCTTCTCGGCCGAGGCGGTCAAGGCCGTGGCCCTGGTGATCAACAGTCCCGGCGGCGATCCCTTCGAGGCGGAGCGGATCGGGGCCGAGATCGAGCGCCGCAAGGCCCTGACCGGCAAGCCCGTCTACGCCTTCATCGAGGAACTCGGCGCCTCGGCCGCCTACCTGGTCGCGATCCACGCCGATCGGATCGTCGCCGGCCGCTACAGCCTCGCCGGCAGCATCGGGGCGATCCTGACCGGCTGGGACTTCCACGCGGTCCTCGACCGCTTCGGGATCCGCCAGCGGGTCTACGCCTCCGGCGCCCAGAAGGCGATGCTGAACCCGTTCGTGCCGGCCAGCCCCGAATCGAAGGCCAAGGCCGAGGCGCTGGTCCGGCAGGTCGCCGGGACCTTTCTCGCCGACGTCCGGCGGCTTCGGGGCGGCAAGCTGAAGGACGGGGTGGACTACGCGACCGGCGAGGTCTGGACCGGCGAGGAGGCGCTCCGCCTGGGGCTGGTCGACGCGCTCGGCACCCTCGACCGGGTCGCCGCCGAGGAGCTGAAGGGCGCGCTCCGGGAGTTCGGTCCCGAGGACCCGATGCGCGCCTTCCGGCCGCTCGCCTCGGCCGCGGGGCTCCTGATCGGCGCGGCGCTGGACGCCCTCGCTTGTAGGTAGCCGCCATGCGCCGCCTGATCGCCCCGCTCCTCGTCCTGACGGGACTCTTCGCGCCGCCCGCCCGGGCCGACCTCCAGGCCGAGCTCAAGGACACCTTCCAGGGCCTCCTCAACGTGACCCCGGCGGAGAGCTACGCGACCCAGCGCCGGGGCGTGATCAGCGGCGGCTCCATCGAATTGCGCACCAATCTCACCACCCCGAACCTCATCAGCTTCGTCCCGCCGAGCGTCAAGGCCGGCTGCGGCGGGATCGACCTGTTCGGCGGCTCGTTCAGCTTCATCAACGGCCAGCAGCTCAACCAATTGATGCGGAACATCGCGCAGATGGCCACGAGCTATGCCTTCCAGCTCGCCGTCGAGGGCCTGTGCCCGACCTGCGCGCAAATCATGACCAAGCTCCAGAAGGACATCCAGTTCATCAACGGGCTGCTGCGGGGCGACTGCGGCCGGGTCAAGCAGCTCGTCGATTCCAGCATCGGCCCGACGGTCCGCGGCTGGAGCGAGGAGATCGGCAGGTTCACCGCCACGAGCCTCGACACCGAGCACGGGTTTCTGGAGGACGCCTTCAAGGGCCTGGAGCAGACCCCCTCCCCGTCCGCGACGGCGGTCCAGCACGGCCAGGCGGCCGTGCTGACCGGCAACACCGTGAAGCAGGCGCTGGACGAATCGGCCACGATTCCGGCTCGTCCTCGGACGCCGGTACAAAGGCTTGACGCCCATGTGCGCCATCCGCATGGACTCATGCCGGCGCCCGATCTGGAAGCCCTCTCGGTTCAGCGTATTTCGCAACAATCTCGCGTCCATGAAGGGGTGTTCCAGGGGGTGGGGTACGTAGTAGACGCTGCCCCGGGGATGCCCATCAGTTCCATCCGGCGAGTTACCGGCAAGGTGTGAGTCCAGTCGATCATCGTTTTACGGTCAGCGTTCCAGCTTTTGAGCTAAGCCGGCTAAAAAATCAATCTCCAGCGCCTACTGGCCGATCTTGGCGTGCAGGGCTTTGAGGTCCACCGCAGGCTCGGCCTTGGCGTCGCCGCCAAACAGGCTGGCCGCCCGCTCCAGAAGCGGGCTTCTCTAATCACTGATCGGGTACGGATGGCAAACTCTCGGGCCAACTCGGCCAGGATCTTCTCTCCCTTCAGGGCAGCTAGCGTCACCTTGGCCTTGAAGGTCGGCGAGTGGTTTCGGCGGGGTTATTTGCTCATCCATTGCTCCAGGTCGTCGGCGTTGCCCACGCCGCAAGGGAGCAGTTTATCCACTTAATCGGCTATGCAAATTTCCGGAGTCACCTTGGTGCTGGTCTGCTGGCATTCCTTCAGCACGTAGGGATCGAGTCGAAATCGCCATCGCGAGGCTGGTTGCCGCTGTCAACGAAGGGTGCAGTACTCAAACTTGCTCGTGCTGCGGGAGTTTTCCCATAAGCAGTCCGAAAGGTAGAAAGCGCCAAGCCGCCCGTCCATATCCGGCTCAGGGGAGGCGGTGCCTTCGTGGCGGGCATATTGGCGGGGCGAAGGCCAGGAGATCGAAGCGTGCTCGATCATCGTGACCGACGCGAACGACCTATTGCGCTCGATCCACGACCGGGTGCCCGTCACTCGACCCGGCCGATTACGCGATTTGGCGGAACCCGGCAAACCGAAACGTGGAGGCGCTGGCCACAGGCTGCTTGTGCTCTACCCCGCGAAGTGTAGAGAGACCGTGCCGGTAGGCCGGAGCATGAACAATCCGAGAATCAACGGGGCCTCCCGCTCGATCCGGTGGAGACCGCCGAAGCGCGGGGAGCCGGAACGCCTTTTACCCGGAACCCGTCGATCACTGAACTTTGTCGTTGAGCACCAGCGGCTTAAACCATGCCTCTGACTTTCGCCGCGCACCATGGAGCAACCAATGTGACCACGACAATGAGCGGCCATAGGTTGCCTCCCTTGAACGTGTACGCCTCAAGCAACTCAGCCCAGGTCTTGCGCTGAGCCAGCCGACCGAAACCAAATTCAAATATCAAAGTGAAGACAACCCAAAACGCCCCGATGACCTGGCTAGACTATCCCGGACACACAACCTCAAGTGAGATCATAGAGAGCAATCGAGTGATCTGGCTAGACTATCCCGGACACACAACTTCACACTATTACGAAATTACTAGATGAGGCGTGTGTCAGCATGAGCGAGAAATCAAAACCCAAGACCTATCCGGCGGAGTTCAAGGCGTCGG
>CADDYU010000334.1 GCA_902810705.1 Methylococcaceae bacterium | reverse complement strand
TTCTGCAGGAGATCCGGAATTTGGATGGGTTTGGCGAGGAAATCATCGCAGCCGGCGGCGAAGGCGCGCCGACGGTCGGCCGGATAGGCATTGGCGCTCACCACCACGATCGGCCCCCGCCAGCCGACTGCCCGCAGCCGACCGGCGGCATCGATGCCGCTCATGTCGCTCATCATCAAGTCCAGCAGGACCAGGCTAGGGCCTTGTTCCCGGACTCGCGCGAGGCACTCCTCGCCGGAGCCGGCCTCGGCGATATCGAAGCCCAAGGGCTCCAGCACGGAGCGCAGCAGTCCTCGGTGCTCGGGCTGATCGTCGACGATCAGGACACCGCGCCGCGGACCCCGGTAACCGGATATTTCGTCGTCGGCGCTAGGAGCTTCGCGGCTCCTGAGGTCGGGCAGGAACAAGCGGACGGTAAACGTCGAGCCTTGCTCCGGCACACTCGCCACGGCCAGCTCCCCGCCCATGATTTCCGCCAGTATTTTGCTGATGGTAAGCCCCAGGCCGCTGCCGGAAATGGCATTGCCGCGTCCACCCAGTCGGTGGAAAGGCAGAAAAATGTTGTCGAGCTGATCCGCCGGAATGCCTTCCCCGGTATCCACCACCTGGAAGCGGGCGATTTCGCCGCTATAGCCGATCCGGAGCCGCACCTCGCCGGATTGGGTGAACTTCATCGCGTTGCTTAAAAGATTGATCAGAATCTGCCCTATCCGTTTCTCGTCGCCCCGGATGCGATGCGGGAGCGTATCCATAATCTGGCAGCGGAAAATCAGACCCTTTGCTTCCACCTGCGGCCGGAACATGCGCACGAGCTGCTCAATAAAGGCGGCGAAATCGATGGGAGCGCGCTTCAATTCCAGCTTGCAGGCCTCAATTCGAGCGATATCCAGGATGTCCTCGACCAGGGCGGACAAATGCTCGCCGCTGCGCTGGATGATTTCCACCGCATCCCGGCGATGGCGGGGAATGGCCGGGTCCTTGCTCAGAAGCTGGGCGTAACCGAGAATGCTGTTCAGCGGCGTCCGTATCTCGTGGCTCATGTCGCAGAGAAACCGGCTCTTGGCCTGATTGGCGCGGTCCGCCGACTCCTTGGCCTGCTTCAGCTTGTCATCGGTCTTGCGGTGCTCGTCGATTTCCTTGAGCAGCAGCCGGGTCTGCTTGGCGGATTCCTCTTGGGCCACCTGCCGGCTCTCGTTGTTGAGCACCAGCCACCAAGCGCCCAGCCCGAGAAATACCAATAAGGCCGAATATACCTTGACGAAACTGCCGTACAAGGCTTCGACCAGCGTCGGGATTCCGCGAGCCGCCAGGATATCCTGGTAATAGATTACTCCCACCAAAACCCCGGCGAGGGTGGCGAGCACCAGAAAAATCAGCGTGAAGCGAATCAGGCGCAACCTGAGGTGGGAAGGCCAGCGGGACGGCAGCCAACGGTGCGCCAAGCCATCCAGCTGGTCCTTGAGCCGCACTCCCGGCTTGCAGGCGTCCAGGCAGCGGGCGTCGAGAGTGCAGCAAAGGGAACAGATCGTGCCCTGATAGGCCGGGCAATACGCCTTGTCCTCCCTCTCGAAATCGTTCCCGCAGATGCAGCATTGGGCATGAGGCGCAGCCACGCCCCAGTCGTCGCGGTCCCGCGCCAGATAATAGCGTCCCCGGGTGAGTCGGGCGATGAGCGGGGTCAGGGCAAATGCGATACCTAAGGCGAGAAACGCCGAGAAAGCTTGGGGAAACTCGCCGAAAGCTCCCAAATACGCCAGGATGGAAATGGCCGAGGCGCACAGGGTTGAAACGACGCCCACCGGATTGAGATCGGGAAGATAAGCCCGCTTGAATTCAATGATGGGGGGACTTAAGCCCAGCGGCTTGTTCACCACCAAATCGGCGACCAGGGCGCCGATCCAGGCGATGGCGACATTGGAGAATAGGCCCAGCACCCGTTCCAGCGCGCCGAATACCCCCAACTCCATGAGCAGCAGGGCGATGGCGACGTTGAACACCAGCCACACCACCCGGCCGGGATGGCTATGGGTCAGTCGCGAGAAGAAGTTCGACCAGGCCAGCGAACCGGCATAGGCGTTGGTGACATTGATCTTGACCTGGGAAATCACCACGAACAGGGTGGTGACGGCCAGCGCCGCGCCGGGGCCATCCAGCAGATAGCCGTAGGCGATCAGGTACATTTGGGTTGGCTCGTGGGCATGGGCCCGCGGAATGCCGTGGCGGATCGCCAGATGGGCGAGAAACGCGCCGCCCAATTGCCGGGCCATGCCTAGGAAAATCCAGCCGGGCCCCGCGACAATGATCGCGGCCCACCAGCGCAACCGGTTGCCGCCGTGCTTTTCCGGAAGAAACCTCAGAAAATCCACCTGCTCGCCGATCTGCGCCACCATGGAAAAGGCCATCGTCGCGGCGGCCCCGAACATTAGCCAATCGAATCGCCCGCCGGCGGAGCCGTTGCCGGTGAGGTTCAGCGTTTCCGCCACTGCTTCCGGCTCGCGTGCCACGACCGCGATATAGGGCGCGAATAGCAGGACGAGCCAGGCCGGCTGGGTCCAAAGCTGCAACCGGTTGATGGTGGTGATGCCGAAGGTCACCAGTGGAACGATCGCCGCCGCGCTGATCACATGGGCCAGGGCGATAGGAATCCGGAAATACAATTCCAGCGCCAGCGACATGATCGACGCCTCCAGCGCGAACAGAGTGAAGGTGAAGGAGGCGTAGATCAACGAAGTGAGCGTGGACCCAATGTAGCCGAAGCCGGCGCCGCGGGTCAGGAGGTCCATGTCGATGCTGTACCGGGCCGCGTAATAACTGATCGGAAGTCCGGTGAGAAACACGATCAGCCCGACCGCAAGAATCGCCCAGCAGGCATTGACGAATCCGTAATTGATCGCCAGGAGCCCGCCCATGGCCTCCAGCACCAGAAAGGAGATGGAGCCGAAGGCGGTGTTGGCGACCCGGAATTCGGACCATTTGCGGAAACTCCGCGGCGCGAAACGGAGCGCGTAATCTTCGAGCATCTCGTTGGCAACCCAGCGGTTATAGTCGC
>CADDYU010000333.1 GCA_902810705.1 Methylococcaceae bacterium | reverse complement strand
GAATGAGCCATGGTGCCGTACAAGGGAATGCCGAAGAGCTGTCCCGCGAGCACGTTGGAGGTGCCGTCGAAGCCGGCCAGCCAGGCGGCGCGCGCCGCCAAAAGGCCGGCCTCGGCGCCGTGGGCCAGGCGCAGCCCGAAATCCACCAGCCGCTTGCCCGGCGCGGCCAGCACCGAGCGGACCGCCTTGGAAGCGATCATGATCTGCAATTGCATGAGGTTGATGAGCCGGGTCTCGATGATCTGGGCCTCCGGCAAGGGCGCGGTGACACGGATTATGGGCTCGTTCTGGAAGAAAATGGTGCCTTCCGGAAGAGCCTGGACCTCACCGGTAAAACGCAGCCCGCCCAAAAATTCGATGAAATCCGGCGTGAAATGCGGGAGTCCGCCGAGCCATGCGCATTCTTCTCCGGAAATCCGGAAATGTTCCAGAAACTCCAGCAACGATTCCAGGCCGGCCGCGACCAGGAAGCTCCGTCGGGGCGGGAGTTTGCGCACGAACAGCTCGAAGCTCGCCATGCCCCGGTAGTCCTCCCGGAAGTAAGCCTGGAGCATGGTGAGCTGGTAAAAGTCCGTGAGGAGGGCACTGTCGGGGGCGCTCATGCCGATACTCGATCCGATGTAATGAATCGGGCTCCCTGCCGCCGCATTTCGCCCAAGGCCCGTTCGCCATCGCCGGGGTGGACGTCCACGGCGCGTACCGCATCGATCAGCAGATACGTCCGGAAGCCGAGCCTTAGGGCATCGATGATCGTATTCAGGACGCAATAGTCCGTCGCGAGACCTCCCACGTAGAGGGTCCTGACTCCCAAGTACCGCAGCCTAGCCGCCAAATCAGTGCCCGAGAATCCGGAATAACCGCTATCCTCCGGCAGGCTCCCCTTGGATATGATGCAGGTTTCGGGCGGCAATGCCAGCGCTTCGGCAAAGTCCGCTCCGGAGCTTCCGGCGATGCAGTGGGGCGGCCAGAGGCCACCCTGCGCCTGGAACGAGCCATGATCGGGCGGATGCCAGTCACGGGTGGCGAAGATCGGAAGGTTTTTCCTGTGGAACCGTTCCATGCAGCCATTCAACGGCGGAATGACTTCATCGCCTCGGGGGACAGGAAGGCGTCCACCGGGCAGAAAATCGTTCTGTACATCAATGACCAGCAAGGCGCTCCGGCGGGTCAACCGGGAAAGCTTCGGAAGATTGGCATTCATAACTTAACGTGAGTTTTGTTTAGACCAGGAGGAGATTTTCAAGTGGGTTCAATGGGTTTTCCTCGTTTGGGGTGAGATGCAGGGGGGTTTTTTCGACTGAAAGGTATAAGCGATCAGCCCGGCGATGAGGTTGACCCTAAAGTTGGCCACACTGCGATGACGAGTGTGTTCGATCTGGCCGATATTCTTGAGTTGGTCGTTGACCGTTTCGATGATCGAACGCTTGCGGAGCAAGATCTCGTCCATCAGGGGCAACAGGCGGTTGTTCATGTTCGTGCGCAGCTTGGTGATGAGTTGCAAGCCCTCAGCCAACAATGGCTTGAACAGAGCCTTGGAAAGATACCCCCGGTCGCCGAACAGCTTGCCGGTCAGCCCACGGATCATCCTCAGGACGGGTTGGCGGTCGTCGACCTTGCCGGGGTTGATCCGAAAAGCCAGCAGTTCGCCTCGGTCATCGACGATCAGGTGAAGCTTGAACCCGTAAAACCAGCCGAGCGAGGTTTTGCCGCGCCAATGTCTGAAAGACTTTATGGCGCTGAATGCGGCGATTATGGCACATCACGATGGCGGTCGAATCGATGAAAGCAATGCCGGGGGCGATACCCTTGCGCGGCTGGAGATAAACACAGAGCGGGATCAACACCGCCGGGATCAGGGCGATGAAACGCGAATAGCTCGTCAATCCCGGAAAGGCTCCCCGGAGATGAGAATATACATGCAACAGGTAGTACGCCTTGAAATTCCGGTACTGAGACGGATGAAAGGACACCAAGAGCGTCATGATTTCGCTCGCCGCAAGCCGGCTGGCTCGCCGCCTCTGGCGCTCGCCGGCCATCACTTGGCGGCCGTGCCAGCCAGGAAAATCGTCGAGGTCGCAAAACAATTCGATCAAGGCGTCAGACTCGTTCATGAGGGGCGCTTGAACAGGTTGATAGGTACAGAAAGTTTGCCGCTTTCTGGTCCAAGATGTCCCCCCTCCTTATTCAGAACTCACGTTAATCTATGTCGGGGTAATCAGTGCCTAGTCCGGCCCGATCCGGGCCAAGTGCCGGTCCACCAGCCCCCGGTAGCGCTCGGCCCGATGGGGATTGCCGGGCGAATGATAGCGGCCGATCGCCGCCCGCCAGCTGCCCGTCCGGGCGTATTCCTCCCGGAGAATCTTGTGGAGCCCACCCGGATGTTGTGATAGGGCTCCAGGGCCTCCCAGGGGGTGCCGAGGCGGTGATGGTGGTGGCGCCAGTTGACCTGCATCAGGCCGACGTCCACTAACGTGAGGCCCTGCCGGAGATAGCGGATCAGGGCGCGGTAGGCGTCAAGCCGGGTGGCGAACCGTTCGGCGCGGCCCCGGACGTTCAGGGTCCAGGGCCAGGGCCGGAGCCGGCCATCGCCGAGTTTGCCGCCGCTCTCGGTCAGGGCCACCGCGTACAGGACCTTGCCGGGGATGCCGTGGGCCTCGGCCACGAGGGCGTAGCCCCAGGGCACCGGCTGCGCGAAGGCCGCGGGGCCGAAGGCGAGGAGGGCCGCGAGGCTAATCCTCGTCCACATACCGGATCGCCGCCTCGATCATGGCGGGCAGGAGGTTCGGAATGAGATCGTCGGCCACCCACGCGCGGGCCTCCGCCTCGCGGCAGAAATGCGTCACCACCCCGAATGCCGAGACCGCGCTGCCCGGAAACACGCCGAACCCGGGCTCGGGCGGGTCCTCGCCGAGCCGGCTCAGGTCCCACAGCCAGTCGCCGCGGGCCCGCCCCGAGCGGCGCTCCAGCGCGTCGAAGGCGACCCCTTGCAGATGCCAAAGGCCGAGGCCGGCCTCGTGATAGCGCCGCAACAGATGCTCCAGGCCGAAGTC
>CADDYU010000332.1 GCA_902810705.1 Methylococcaceae bacterium | reverse complement strand
GCAATTCCGGGTCGGAAGATGAACGGGGGGTGCTGGCGGCGTACCGATTAGTTGGCCGCGAAAACAAGCTTCCCTTCTGGATGGGCGAATGCGGCGCCAAGGCCGCCCACTGCGCCACCGGCCGCCGCGGTCAGGCGGATCTGGCCGCCAAGATGATCGCGTGGGTCAATCACCGCAGCGACTACCTGGGCATCGCGTTCTGCATCGGCAACGAATACGACTGGGCTCGTGGCCGGCTGTGGGATTACTCGATGGGTCACAAGCCCGGCGAGGCGGCGATGATCACCGCTTCGGCGCTGATCGATGGACTGCCTTATCAAGCTGTTCAAACCGGCGATGCCAACGTCCAGGCCGGATGGTTCGGCGACACGTACATGATCTGGCGGACCGACGATTCATCCTCTCAATGGTCGCTCAAAAGCGACAAGCCCGGCCCCTGGGTTGCTGTCGATGTGGTCGGAGCGACCAAACCGGTCGAAACGGTCGGCGATGCCCTGCAATTTACCATCAGCCAAAGCCCGGTCTACATCCTTCCTCTAGCCGAGTACGAGCGCCTGACACGCACACAGTTGCCCGATTTCTCAAGACGAACGATTGACGCGAATCGAGTGAGCATTGCCGCAGTGACGCTGCGATGCAACTAACGAATCTGCGGGGTTTGCTGGAAAGAGCGAATGTGAATTTGCCGTGACGTTACACCTAAAGCCTACAAGGCAAGGAGGAGCCCGACGCGCAAATCAGCCAAACTGGAACGGTCACCCTTCATTTCAATTTCTAGTTCAGTGTTCACCTCGACGGGGCCTGAAGGCCTCAGAAAAACGGAGCAGCTATGAAACGCGGAAGAAATCGGCAGGGGAGTCAGCATCGTAGTCTGAGAAATGCCGCACAAGGTGTGGGGTTCGTGGGGTTGATCGAGACACTGGACCAGCGCGTGCTGTTGGCGGCGACACCGCTTACAAGCTGGCTGGCTTGGGGTCCAAGTGACGGAAACGCCGGCATGTCGATCCTGCATTACAACAATGAAAAAAGCCTGACTCCGCAGGCGGGCGACATCGACTGGGGTCCAGGCACAGCCGACACGGCGTCGCAAGGTTCCGCCGGCGCCGCGCGCGGAATGATCGAATGGGCGCCCGTCACCGCCAGCTCCACAGGCTATCTCAATATCAAGGCGCTGCCGCTGGTCAGCGCTTCGTCTTCGAGCCTCACCTACAGCGGCGGGGCTGAGTACCTGGTTGCCTATCCAAAGGTCGGCGGAACCGTCGGCACCACCCGCACGGTCTACATGCAATTCAATTCCGGTAACAACCAGTCCAATACCGTTTGGCTCAACGGCCAGCAGGTATACGGTGGCAATGCCAACAACGGTGTCAATTTCGCCCTGACGCTCAAGCAAGGCGAGGCCAACGTACTGATGATCAAGTCTCCCAGCGATGTCGGATATGGCTCGGGACACGCTTACAGCAATCCGTGGGAAGCTACCGTAACGATTTCTTCGGATTCGGCCGGGCTAAATCCCGTCAGCGATTTGACGTTCGAGAACTACGATCACAGCCGCAGGTCCGTGATTACGACCGATGCGGTACCGCAGGCGCTGCGCTACGTCAGCCAATGGCGGCGGACGGACGGCGACTACGCGATCATGCAGGGCGGTTCGAACCAAAGCTTTTCATACAAAGTGCGCGTAGCGCTGGGCAAAGCTTCCAATTATCAGGACGCGACCAAGCGCGCTCACACCTTCCAGCAGGGCGACATCTGGAATTACACGGTAGACCCGCTGGCGCTGGAAAGCGGCTATCGCCCCTGGCGCTACGACAGCGTCGCCGCCGCGTCGTACCAGACCAAGGCCGCGCCACAGGTGCGCTTGCAGGTGTACGACCCGTACGGCACGCTGGTGGGCACCAGCACGCAAAGTCTCACCTACACCGCGGGGACGGGCGAATACGTCGCCACCAAGACGCTCACGCAGGCCAACCTTGGTCTGCCCGCCACGCTGACGCCGGGCGTGTATTCAATCCGGGCCGCGTATCTTAATAGCGATGGCACCATCCAGATGTGGGACCAAGACCATTCCTTCGCGGTGATGGAATGGACCAGCCCGACCACCGCCAACGATGCCGTCCCGCGCGAGCTGTCGGCGGTGGGGCATCACCTCTACCAGTTCGGCGGCAATGCGACGGCCGCGGAACTCGCCAGCGCAGACGCCAAGATCCGCTGGCTCAGTCGCGTAGGTATCTTCACGCAGGAAAAGCTCAGCGAGGACTGGTTCGACTGGGGCGTCAGTCACGATGGCAACGGCAACATCACCGTGAATGCCACCGGTACAACGGCCGATCATGCTCTGATCTATGCGGCCAGCCGGGGGATCAAGATCGTGGGCGATCTGGGCGAAGGATATCCCTACAACGATTCCACGCTGGGCGTCAACGCCATCACCGACATCAACAAATATATCCAGGGTTACCCCACGGTCGGCGGTGAGTTTGACAACGGCTTCTACAACTATGGCCGGCAGATGGAACTGGCCTACGGCAACCGGGTCGCCGCATGGACGGGCTTTAACGAGATCGACGGACGGACGGCAAACACCACGCAAGCCGGCATGTATGCGCGGGCCGCCCAGCAGATGGACAACGGGGTGCACAGTGCGGACGCCACTGCCACCTATACCAGTTCTTCGCTCATTGGCGGCCTTTCCAGTACCACGCTGTTATATAATGCCGGCTTCCTGCAACAACCCGACGTGATCGACGTACACGCCCACCCCACTGGCGCCCCGGACTGGTATTTCGCCAATTCGCTCGGCGACAGCAGCAGCATCGGCCTTTCGGGAGTCCAAGCCGAGTATGCGAAGATGGGCCTGTTGTATAAACCCACCGTTTATGGGGAACTTTCGGCGCCGCGCCACTACAACCTCGGCGGCGCCGGGGGGCAAGCCAACTCGATGTTGCTTCAAATGCTTTGGAGCGTAGCTACGCCCGACGTGAAGCGCCTCTCCTACCTGGTGCCCTACGACGACAACGCCGGCTACAACTCCTTTGGCATGGGCTGGGACAACTTCTATGGCGATCCGCTCCCCAT
>CADDYU010000331.1 GCA_902810705.1 Methylococcaceae bacterium | reverse complement strand
CTCAAGCGGCAGGAGAAAAACTACCCGCACTTCACCTGCTCACGTGAGCAAGCCAGAAAGAGGGTGGCTTAACGCAATGGCATTCTCGCTGCGCTCAGACGCCGGCGTGAATTTCGGATGGGGGAGGAATTACGTATTTAGCTGACTCGGCGTAACGTTCTGCGGTGCCCAAGTCCATAGACCGAATGTGATGTCGAATTTAACAAATTTGTTTGACTGCGTTCTGCGCCTTTGCTAGATTATCACCCTGGCCGACGAGCATGGCCCAGCGCGACACAGCACTTCGGCTGGACTGATGTCCGGGCTCGTTGGTAATGCAAGTCATTAAAAGGGACTTACAGGGCTAGTCGTTCAAAACCAAGTGCGTTTGGCGAACCGGGCGCAGCCCGTGCTGTAGATCGTGGCCGTGCTGCGCGCCGACCCTGGCATCTTCGTGTCGGGACCGGGGTTGCGCGTGGGAGTCCGTTCTATGAAAGCCCAGCAGCCTACAGGTGACAAGATGGGTCCTTCGCCCTGGGGTAAGCTTCAGGGCGTACACATCGATGTAGTTCATGCGAACACGATCTCCACATCGCCAACCGCGAATATATTAAGCCTGCTCTTTAAGGACCTCTCCGTGCAACTGGACCCCGGCGAAAAGGGCGCCCCGCTCGGCCGGATGAAGGCCGTTGCCGTGCAGGTGCCGGTTACGGTGCCGGACGAAGCGGATTTTGTCGGCTACGTGAATCAGTTCCGCGGGTCGGTCATGAAGACGAAAGGCGCTCGCGTAACGCTGATCGCCGACATCGCGGGAACGACGCACGTCATGGAGTTTCCGTTCGGGGACGAGGTAACCGCGGACGATCAGCGCGGAAACTTCATGCGCGAGTTCTTCAGCTTGGACCGCCGCGGGCCGAAGGGGACGGAGCCGGAGTTTCGTCAAATCGGGCCGTACACGCTGACGTTGTTGCTGCGCGTTGAGCGGCGAGCGAAAGACGACCTCGCGGTGTTGAACGTCGATACGTTGGACGTCGTGGCCGTCAATGCGGCGCAGCAGAAGCCCGCGCAAGCCGTCGGAAAGTGAGCGATGATCGTCTTTTCGCCAACTCGATTTTCGCTCTTCCGCGTACTTGTCGCAGCGGGAATCTGCGTCAGTTCCACGGGATGTGCGCCATTCGTTGTGGCCAAAGCCGGATACTTCGGCGTCGGTTCATTCAAGATCGATGACCGTGCGGTGACCGAAGACGTGCGGTACACGAGCGTCAAGGGCGTAGGAGTTCTGGGTGGCCGGGAAGGTTTGAGTGTCGGCTACGTCGAATCGGCCAGGGTCGTTGCGAACGTCAAAGGCAAGAGCTACCGCGTTGCCACACCCCTGGTGGATTTCGCGGTTGGCGAAGAGGCGGAGCGGGACGGATTCGGTTTCCTGAGTGGAACCGATGCCGACTGATAAGCGGAAGGAGCGCGACGTGATCAAGGCAGTGTCCAAAGGCGTGGGAGCCCTGTTTGTGACATGCATTCTGGCCGGGTGCAGCAATATCGACCGGTCGCTGATCTTCTTTACGCACACAAACATGGGGTTGGAGCTGTCGGTTGACACCACGCAGACTTCTCCACCAGTGAAGCTCATCATCGGATATAAGCGTGCCGAGGGGGTCCTGAATCCCGTGTATGACAAGGACGGTGTTGAGGTCGTTACGACGACGAACCTCGATTCATCGGGAAAGCCCGTCAAGACAATCGTCACCAAGGAAAAGTACTTGGATGAGGCGTATTCGGTACTGGCGAAGATTGTGGGCGACATCAGCGGCTCGTCTGGGAGTACTGCTACTGGAAAGCTTGCTGCCTCACAATGGTTTGCGACCGGCAAGGCAGCTAAGCTCTTGGCTAAGAAGGAGGCTACGGCAGCCGCGTTGATTGGAAGCGAAGCAGGGGTGACGGCCGCGGTGGAAGCCGCAAAGAAGTTCGACCAGACCGAACAGCAAATGGGTCCGCTGTTGGACGGCATCATTGACGCATTTGATGCCCGACGGAACCAAGACGATAAGGACAAGATCTACGATAAGGCACTTGAACTCAAGATCTTCGATCGGGCGAGGCAAACATCAGGCTCGACGAAAGACGCAACAAACAACAAATGGTTTAAGCAACATGTCACTCTCTACTCTGATTTCAGTCATCCGGAACGGTACGGCGTTCTGAAGCAGTTGAAGGATTTCATTGACAATTTGCCATAACCCAAGGAGAAGCAGATGGCAAAGGCGAACAGCGAAAAAGTGACGGTACCTCTCGCGCCGGGTCGCGTGACTACGTCCGTGGGCAACGTTCTCAAGGACATTAAGAAAAAGAACCGAGTTGGAATTCAGCTCGTCAACTTCACGATCAAGGACGACGAAAGTGCTGTTGATCTGGAGTACCAGGCTGACGAGGACGGTGATCAATAGGACTCGAGTTGAGAGTCGGGTGCGGGCCTAAAAGTCAGGTCAGCCAGAGGCGGGCGGTTGCGCGATTCAACCCGCCTCATAGTTGGTCATGCTGGCCTCGGTGACCTGATATAGGAGTAATAACGTGATTTGTCGATCGACCGATACGGGCTCATCAATATATCCATGGACGGTACCGAGCTTTGAGAAGTTGGAATCGCGCCTCCTCCTCTCCGCCGGCATCCTCCTCCGCGGCCACGTCCTCTACGCCGCCGGTGACGCCGATTCGGACACGAAAATCGTCGTCTCCCTCACCCCTGACAAGCGCAACGTCTCCATTGCCTTCAACGACGGCACCCCGTGCCTCACAGCCGCGGGCGTGGTCAAGCGCATCAAAGTATTCGGCGGCGCCGGGAATGACACGATCTCAGTCGATGAAACCAACGGGGCCCTAAGTCGGATCAAGCTTGAACTCAACGGCATGGACGGAAGCGACACCATCACCGGCGGCTCCGGCGCCGACACCCTCCGGGGTGGCACCGGCACCGATATGCTCGACGGCGGCAAGGGACACGATCGCATCTTTGGCGGTCCCGATAACGACACGATCAAATTCGACCCGGCCGACAGAATCGTGCACGACGGCGGACACGACTTCATCGTCGCTTAGCGCCGCGCAACTCGGCGGTCACCCCATAAC
>CADDYU010000330.1 GCA_902810705.1 Methylococcaceae bacterium | reverse complement strand
GAACGAGAAATTTCCGTCCATCTGCTGTTTGGTGAATAGCCCTTTCCTGTACCTCGATCCCCGCGAACAGACTTCCTGAGTAATCGCGGAAGAACTCGTCGTGATTACCGGGAATGTAAATGACCCGTGTCCCCTCCTGCGCCTTATCCATCACCGCCCGAACGATTGCACTGTGCAGCGCGGGCCAATACCAGCCGCTTTTCATCTTCCACAGATCGACAACATCGCCCACCAAGTAAAGACACTCACAATCCGTGTGCTTCAGAAAATCCAGCAGAAACTCTGCTTTGCACCCCCGGGTTCCGAGATGCACATCCGATATCCAAATGGTTCTGTACGCCAGCTTCACAACTCACCTTCACCTTGTAAGTGGAGAAGGCGCCACACTAAGCGGACTTTATGACATGCGGTTAATCGTTCAATGACGGTTCATTGAACAACTCAAGGATATATAAGGAACAATTTCCCCTGGCGACCTCCTCTACGAGCGGTTTGTCATGGTTCCGTAATGTTTCCGTAACGTTGCCGCAACTGTTGCGCTCTATCTTCGTTGCGCTCGCGCTATAGACGGTTGGCTTATCACCAACAACGAGCCCAATAACCCATGCGAAGGTACGTAGATCGCAGCCAGAGCGCACTAAACCGTGCTTTTCACATTACCAATGTGAATTCTCCAGCACTCCATGTATTAAATTACCCAGAGGTTCATATGCAAACACGTTTTAGGTCAAGCGGCCTCCCGCGCTGCGCCCAAATCGGTGCCCTTTCTTTTGCAGCCCTATTGCCGGGCTTATCATCAGCCGCTGACAAAGAACTGCTCGATGTATTGCTTAAGAACGGAATCATTAACAAGCAACAATATAGTGCATTGAGCCAAAAAGGTGGGGAGCTCGGCGGAAACGACCTGCTCGAAATGCTGCAGAAGAACGGCGCCATCACCAAGGACCAGTATGCCACACTAAGCAAGAAGCCAAGCGTGGCCGCAGCGAAGGGAGATGACAAACACGCTACTAGCGAATCGGGGAAGGTCGACACCAAGGGCAAGCTCGAGTGGAGTTCGGCGGATGGCAATTTCACATGGCGTTTGGGCGGCCGCCTGCATCTCGATGGAACATTCTACGATAATGACAAAAATACCGAGGAAAAATCCGGCGTAGATGCGCGACGTGCCCGTATCGAGCTGCAAGGCACGCTCTACAAAAACTGGATGTGGAAGCTGGATTATGAGTTTGGGCAGACCTCCGATGTCAAGGAAGGATTCCGCGATGCCTTCATTCGCTACATCGCAAAGGATATGATTCCCGGCTTTCCCACGACGTTCACGGTGGGCCAATTCAAGGAATATTTCGGCCTTGAGCATCAGAACAGCTCCAACCACATACCCTTTGTCGAGCGCGCCATGGTCTCGCGGGTTTTCCACGACTTTGCCGAAGCCTCCGACGGCCGCCGCATCGGCTTTGGCATACAGACTGCGGGGAACGATCTGTGGACCGCGGCCTTCGGCGTTTTTGGCAAGAATGTATCCGGCGAAAGCTTTGATGAGTACAACGATCCCATTGCGATTGAAGGCCGCGCCACACTATCGCCCATCCACACCAGCGACACGGCCCTTCATTTCGGTTTTGCGGGCAACTGGATCGATCTCGACAACCCGAATGCGGCTCGATTCAGTGCCCGGCCAGAAGCCCGTATCGGAGCGCAGCGTTTTATCGATACCGGGGTCATCGCGGGTGCCGACGACGTCAATCGGTGGGGCATGGAGGCCGGGGGAATCTACGGGCCGTTCTGGTTGCAAAGCGAGTACTTGATTGCGGACGTTCATCGCAAAGCCGACGACACCGTATCTTTCGATGGCTGGCATGCAGATGTCGGCTGGGTATTGACGGGAGAGTCCCGAGGCTACGATTGGCATAATGGTGTCTTCCTGAACCCCAAACCCCATGCCAACTTCACCCTCGGCGGCGACGGCTGGGGAGCGCTCGAATTGGCGGCCCGGTACAGCGTCCTCGACTTAAATAACCGGGACGTCCGAGGTGGCAGGGAAACCAATTTCACGGCCGGCCTTCACTGGTTTGTGAACCCCAACTTTCTCTTTAAGGTTGACTGGACCAAGGTTCTCGATATCACCGGCGGCGAGTTTAACGGTGCGAGTCCAAGCCAGGTTCTGCTACGGGCACAAGCCTATTGGTAAGTGGCCTTTCTCTCCTGCTGAAAGCTTGCTCGGTCAAGGGTAAATGCAATTCGCCTCTCTCTTAAGTTAGAGAGAGGCGTCTCAAAGTGATGCTCACTTCTTGTCATTTGCAATTTGGAGCATGTTATGAATTCGCCAGAACTATTTAATTGGTCATCGGTTTCGGCTTCGCGATGTCCCTGCCAGTTATTTAAGTCATTGAGTGTGCTAGAAAGTTCATGACATGTTCTAGGGATAGCGCCGAACAAGGCTATGGCTTTGTAGCTACTGGTTCTTGGTATCACGCCTGAGAAGTCATATCAGAACGTGGATTCATCTCTGTGTAACCGAGTTCGCGCATTCTTACCGGAAGTACGTTAAAAACAAGTCGGCGGTTGAATTTGACTCTCCTTTGAACCGCGTTCTAATAGAACGATGTGGGTAGATTCAGTTTAAACTGCTCCGATAATTGGTCCATGATTTTCGGCTCCATCGCCACGGCCTTTAGAAATTATTCAACCTAACCAGAACTGAGGAGATTAATTGTGAGTACGAAATTCATCATCGTCGGCGCTATGGCTACCATCCTCGGTGGTACAGCTTGGGCTCAAGGCGGACGCGACTACATCAGCATCGTCGGTTCCTCCACGGTCTATCCCTTCGCCACCGTGGTGGCGGAGCAGTTCGGCAAGGGCGGAAAATTCAAGACTCCGAAGGTTGAGTCGACCGGCACCGGCGGCGGCTTCAAGCTGTTCTGCGGCGGGGTGGGCGTACAGTATCCGGACATCGCCAATGCTTCGCGGCCCATCAAAAAGACGGAATTGGAAACCTGCCAGAAAGCCGGTGTGAAAGACATCGTGGAAGTGAAAATCGGTTACGACGGCATTGTCCTCGCCCAATCCAAAAAATCCAAGGATAAATTGGAACTGACCCGCAAGGAGATTTACCTGGCGCTGGCAAAGCGGGTTCCTGATCCCGCCAATCCGAACGCCGAAACCCTGG
>CADDYU010000329.1 GCA_902810705.1 Methylococcaceae bacterium | reverse complement strand
TGTAAAAAGCCGCCGCGTTCGTCGCGGCTTTTTAGTTTATTATCCGGGGCTGAGTGGCAGAGTGGTTATGCAGCGGCCTGCAAAGCCGTGGACGCCGGTTCGATTCCGACCTCAGCCTCCAAAAATTCCTAAGAACAAAAGGCGCCGCACGAAAGTCCGGCGCCTTATTTTCATTGCCAAGCCGTTTTCGAGATCCAAGGCGGCCGCGCCATGGAGTTCGGATCAGAGTACCGAGACGGTCAACCACCAGTCGAGAAAAGGCTTGGTTTCGGTTTTTCGCTCTCCTCACGATTTAGGCGCGGACGAGAACTTGAATGTCGAGCGCTAGTACTCACTTCTAACGCTGGATGGGGGCGAGACTGGACCTTGGGGAAACGAGGCCCAGTCCACGAGGTGGCTATCCTTTGTTCTAAACATCCCCGCGAATGAGGCATGGATCAGCTTCACGTTCACGGCCCGCAACGCCTCCCCTCATGGCAGGCTCCGCGCCGGATCCGGATCCTTGAAGATGTCCGCATCGGATTCGAAGAGCGCGGTTCTGCCATCCAGCGATCTTAGGAAAGCCAGCAAATTGCCGCGATCTCCGGGGCTTAGCGTGCTCTCGATCGTGCCGCCGCCTAGGGCATGCTGGGCGAACACGGCCTCCAGGGTTTGCGCCGAGCCGTTGTGGAAATACGGGGCATTGGAGTTGACCCCCAGTAGTGAGGGCACGTTGAAGCCGTCCTTACCCAAGGAAACCGCGCCGTTACCATCCCGAACCTCAATCGGGTTCGCGGCGTTGAAGGTGCCGATGTTCTCCAGGAACCTCAGCGTTCCACTGTCCACCTTTTTGTCGGCGTAGGCAACCACCTGGTTGGCGGTAAAGGTCAGCCCCGGATCGCGCGGCGTTCCGCCCGCTAGGAAGGCGCGATCAAGCGTCGGATTGTCCAGATAGAGCACTTGGCTCTTGGTCCATTTGGCTCCGCCGTGGCAGGAAGCGCAGTTGTTCGCGAACACGCTGCGTCCCGCGTTCACCGCGTTAGGGTCACTCGTTGGCTGGTTGAGCGGACGGACGGTCTCTTCCCAGAGCGTTTGCAGGTCCAGCGCCTCGCTCGCCCCTTGAGCGATGCCGTGATCGAAGATGGCGGGGTTGGCCGGCACGGGTGTTGGCGATCCTCCGCCCTGAGCGAGACAGGTGTTGCTGGGATCGAAATTGTCGCTGGCGAAGCCGCAGCCTCCCTGGACGCCACGGGAGTTGTTGTTGAAGTCGGTGTTGCTGCTGCGGATCGCGCTCCAGTTGAGAATGCGGGCATCATGCGCCGGATTGATCTTGGAATATTGGCCATCCAGCGGGATCGTTTGCCTGGGTCCCGCCCCGAATATCCAGGTCACCCCGTCGGCGAGGCCGGCCGGATGGCAGGAACCGCAGCTGCTCCAGCCATTGTCGGATTGCTTGCCGCGAAACTGGAGCGGGTCGATCGAGCGGATCGGCAGACCGACCAGTCCGTTGTCGGGCACCCCGAGCGCGGTAAAGAACGCCAGCTCGCCTTTAAGTACGTTATCCTCGTGGCTGCCCGGAACCGGCAAGGTGCAGGATTCGACATCGCGGGCCAGGACCGTGTTGTTGTCGAGGTCGAGGATCGAGACCGAGCAGTTCACATGGTTGTTGACGAAGGCGAGGCGGCCGTTCCGGTGCATGGCCACGCCGGTGGGAAGGTTGCCGGTCTGGAAGCGCACCACGCTGTTCGGCGCGCCGATGTTCAAGGGGCTGTCTCCGCCGCCGCTGGCCCGAAGGACGACGTTGCCGCCGCGGCTGACGATCAGGAAGTCATTGCCGTTCGGGTTGGCGTCGATGGCGACGATGTCGTTGGCGAACAGCCTCGCCAGACTTCCTTGGGCATTGGGAGGCTGGATTTCGGTCTTGATCTGATTGTTCAAGTTGACATGCAGATCCGTCCGCTCGGACAGCGTGCCGGCATCCACCACGTGCACCAGCGATTGAATGTTGACGTTGAACTTTTCCGGCGGCTCTGGCTGCGCCCCGATGTTGGGCAGGTAGAGGCGATTGCCGCGGACCAAGGCGGCATGCAACTGATTGGGAAAGACGCCTTGCGGATCATTCGTGATGGCGGCGCTTGGCGTGGTGGCGTTCGGGTCCGGACAGAAGGTGTCGTTAGCGGCCGTCGGATTCAGCTTCTTGCAGAAATTGGTCCGATCGGCGGCGAAGCCGCTGTCGGGAAGCGGAGAGAGAATGACGCGGCTGATCGCCCCTGGATTACTCACCGGAAAAGCGAACACGACGCCTTGCTTGCCGTCGTCGAAGGCTTCGCCGGGACCTCCAGGCCGGAGTTCGGCGAGAAATTGGGTGACGAACACGGTCTCGTCTCTGTCCCTCCGGTTGCCGTTGTCGGTGACGGCGATCGCCATGGGGTTGGGGGGCGGGTTGCCCGCGATGACCGGAAGCGGCACGGTGGCGACGACCTGCTTGGAGCGGGTATCGATGACGGAGACGCTGGATTGCGTGTAATTCGCCACGTAGAGCAAGCTTCCGGAAGGGGTGAGCGCGCAGCCCCGCGGCTCGGTGCCGACCGGAATTTCCCGGATCACCTTGTATTTCTTGGCGCTGTTGAGCCTGATGACCGACACCGTGCCGCTCGCGGAGTTTGTCACGTACGCCTCGGCGTTCTGGCGTACCGCCACGCAGTGAGGTTTCTGCCCGACCGGGATCTCGGCGGCCTTCACCAGCCCTCCGCCTCTCACGGCGAAAGCGGTGACGCTGTTGGCGTCACGATTGACGTTGATCAGAGTGCGGCCGTCGCGGGTGAGCGCGATGTTTGTTGAGCGGCCGGCAGTCGCATGCGCCGGATTCCCCATCGGCAAGAGCTGCAAAAATAGCCCCGCACAAAACAGACACCAGCCATAGCGGCTACCCAGGCTGAATGCCTGAGCTTTCAGCCGTCGCTCGAACAAAAAGCATACAAACTTGAACATGACAGTTCCCTCTGAGTCATGAAATGTGAGTAGTGCTTACGCCGCTCTGGCCACGACAAATTAGTCAAGGAATACATTGTTCGTTGATGGATTGCACCCTCACTGAGGCGGCTTGATTGTGCGGCACCGTTATGCTAGAGGCTGTTGTGAACTTTTTCTGAGGCAGGAGTCAGGAGTAGGCATGACTACTCCGACTTCCCGAAAACCGTATCCGAGCGATGTGTCTGACGACGAGTGGGCGTTTGTTGCCCCTTATCTC
>CADDYU010000328.1 GCA_902810705.1 Methylococcaceae bacterium | reverse complement strand
GTCTGCCTTACGGGTGTAGGGCAGCTGGCGCCATGGGGATCGAAGCCGGGCGGGTGCTCGATGGGCAGCCAGACATCGGCGCGCTCCTCTCTGGGCGGATTTTCCAGAATATTTCGCCAAAGCCCTAGGTTGCAGCCGCAGGTCTTCCAATATTCCATGGCGAGGGCCACTTCATGGGCGCCACCCAACTGGCCCGCGCCAACCGCAAGAGCCGCCATCAAGCAGGAGGCCTGGGTCGATCCACCCGCGCCCCCACTCATCGCAGCATGCACGGAGGGCTCGCGGGGACCTGGGTTGGCGATGGCGATGGCGAGTCCTTCCAATAACTTGGCTTGATGGAATGTCGGTCGCTCTTGCTTAAAAAGCAGATACAGGTATTCGATCCAAGTGGCCTTGCCGAGCAGATCGCCATAGACGTCATACCCCGCGCAGAGACAGATGGAGGCGGCAAAGGGATTATCGGCCTCGGGAATTTCCTTCCAGATGCGGGTCTGGATAGTATCTGGATCATGGCTCATTCGATAGCTCCTAATACCTGCATACGTGCGCCGAAAGGCGGCACCTCCTCAGGATCAATGCGGACATCGAGTAGAGTGGGGCCTCGTTTTCTGCAGATTGCAGCGATGTCCAAATTCAATAAATCCTGCGGCGAATGGATGACATGGCCATCGGCGCCCATGACCCGCGCATAGGCGCTGTAATCGATATCCGGCAGTTCGAAAGCGATCGGCTCGGATCGGGTTAACCGTTGACCGTGCTTGACCATTCCGAGAGCCGCGTCATTAAGTACCACGAATATAATGGTCAGCTTTTCCTGAACCGCGACAGTAATCTCCTGTCCGCTCATCAAAAGGCTGCCGTCCCCAATGAGACATACGACGGGTTTGTTGGGGTTGCCCAAGGCAGTTCCTATGGAAGCACCCAGGGACCATGTCATGGACACAAATTCCGCGCTGTGCCGAAACACTCCACCGCTCCCCGCATGCGGGCCTGGCATCTCCTCCCAAAAGGGATGCAGATAATGCACTGCCCATGCGATGACGTTTCCGGTATCACTCAAGAAGCGAGTCCCTGTTGGAAAAAGCCTGGAAAGCTCCCGCATGAGCCGCTGAGGTTTGATGGGTGTGGAATCGGCTGAATATTCCGCCTCAGCATCCAGCGGGAATGGCAGGAAAGGGGTTAGGGATGACCGATCCTTGTTTTGTTTGCCACTCATCTTGGAGGAAGACGTTGGTGATGCTTCCTTAAACAGCTTAACAAGATACTCAAATATCGAAAGTATTCTGCCACGAACCTGAAGCCGAGCCATTGGTGAACGGGTTAGATGCCGTTCAGCGGCGTCAATATGTATGAGGCGTTCGTTAAGTAGTAGTTGTGAATCCCACCCGCCGCTATCGGTTTCACCCAAAGCTGTACCTATAGCCAAGATGGTATCCACCTCCGGATCGGAAAGTATTTCCTTGGTGGTCCGGTGCCCCGCAAAACCTACGATTCCTCGAAATAGAGGGTGGTAAGGGTTTATAAAACCCTTACCATGATGAGTGGCAAAAATGGTTGCATTCAGTAAAGAAGCCAATTCGAGAATGCTTGAAATGGCTTCTCCGCATCCTCCACCGATTACGAATACCAGCTTTTTTGCACGTTCAATATGTCGATATAATTTATTTAAACTTTCTATATCAAGAGTGGAAGGGGGAGCAGTTAAAGTAACTAGATCATAAGAGGGTTTTTCAATGAAAGTTGAATGCTGTAAGATATTCCAAGGTACGCTAATATGAACTGGCCCATAGGGTGACTCGAAGGCTGTCATTATGGCCGTGGTCAATTTGCGTTCAAATTGGTCTGGGTGTGAGATCAATGTACTGTAACGAGTGCAGTAGCGGAGCAGCCCAACTGTGTCAATACCTGTGCAGGATGAATCCTGAGATGCGCCTCTTCCGAAAAGGGAGAGAGCAGTTTGCCCGCTAATGACAAGCATGGGAATTTGATTCTCATAAGCCGAGGCAACGCCGGTAATAAGATTTGTTGTCCCAGGTCCCGTAGTCGAGCAACATACTCCAAGCTTACCGGTTTCTCTATAGTAGCCGTCGGCCATGAAAGCAGCGCCGGTTTCATGGCGGGCCACTATGGGGCGAGGACCGTGGCCCCGTCGCATCCCGCGTGCTAAGGCACTATAAAAGTGCTCAATGGCTCCGCCTGGAACCCCGAACACAAATTCCACCCCCAGTTGAGTAAGATAATCGACGAGCAAATCCGCAAGCTCTCGCCGAGACTGCTGCTCTGGACGAATCCGATTATTAAATACACGCTTAGAGTCTGTCATTAGATACTCGTATAGAGATGGTTTATAAACAGCATAAATTCATTTACTTAAAGCAACAGATCTTGAGTTAATATTCCAATCACGTATACTTCGAAAAAAGTACTTTACCCATAATTTCCAGTTTTCTTGTATGGTTAGAAGCGTAATAACTAACGCCTATGCTCTAGAGCTCTAAACGAAGCTTGATTATGTCCTTTTAGCATCGCATGCAAAAAGCTTAATGCTGTTCCAACGATTGCTTGCAAAGTGATATGCCATGCATGATCGCATTCATATAACTTTAGCCAATTTTGATTATTTTGGTATCTTTTTGGAACAAATGCGGTGGTTGTAGCCGGTTCTGCCTTCGGCGCCGGAGGGATCGGCGGTAAATCGTTACCGAGCTCATCCAGTTCGGAAATTTCTAGAACCGCCATGGTCGAACTTCCAAACCCTAAAGTTCCGTGGCGGCGTTTCCAGGGCCGATGGCGCGCTTTCCTAGCTAAATACGCTTCGAGCCATCCGGCCGTTGGAATAGCCATCCTCACCTTCAAATCTCGAATGATCTAACATGGGGCTCAAGTTCCATTGGAAAGCAGAGAGACGGGATCACACCGCGCTCATTGTCGGCGCCATCGGCGTTGTTTTCGGTGATATTGGCACGAGTCCCCTGTATGCGGTAAAGGTGGCGTTCACTGGCCCGCATGCCATAGCGGCCACCCCGCCGCATGTCCTTGGGGTGCTGTCTTTGATCTTCTGGTCGCTCGTCATTATCGTGGGCCTGAAATACGCGCTTTTGATGCTACGGGCCGATAACAACGGTGACGGTGGAATCATGGCCTTGATGGCCTTGGCCCTCCGCGGAGCTGACGAGGATTCCCGGCGCCGGAAGACGATCATGATGGTGGGCTTGATCGGGGCGGCGCTATTCTTCG
>CADDYU010000327.1 GCA_902810705.1 Methylococcaceae bacterium | reverse complement strand
CACGTATACACACACTTTGCTGCTCCCGAACGGCTCGACCGCGAAGGTGGCCGGCTGGACGAAGAGCTTGAACGCCTCAGCAGTATCTTTAGTGCTGCCACAGGCTACAGTTTAGTGCTGCTCAACGAGCCGCTGACCAGCACCGATCATCAAGCCGCCCGGCAAATTGGAAGCGATGTTATCAATGGGCTGCGCATGCTCGGCGCACGCACAATCTTTGTAACGCACTTGTATGAGTTGTACGATGGCCTTGAAATGCATGTCGAGGGGCTTACCAACATTGTCAGCCTTGTGGCAGGTAATTCAGAACAGCCTGAACAAACTGGGCCAACCTACAAAATAAAGCCCGGTATTCCTCACATGCGGCAGCATGCTCATGAACTTGCCGCACGTCATCAACTCAGTCGTCGCCAAATTATCCAGACCCTGCGCGAACGTGGCTTGCTACCTTCGAATGATAGCGAACAAAACGTATGTGTATCTGTGGCCCCGCATCCCGATTACGAAGATTTTGCAAAAATTGCTCAAAATTCATGTGCGGACTTGCAATGACCATTCAGGCATCTAAGCCTTTCTGAAGCCAAACAGAAGATCTCGAGAAGTTCCTTGACAATCCTTTAACAGCGTGTTATATTACCGCACGTCGCAAACACAACCGTGTAAACGACGAACGCGAAACGAAAAGTTCGCGATTTGACAATCAGCTAAGTTGGTGATATACTTTCAGAGTTAGTGATGAACCCGTTTCACTCTGTGAGGAGATAGACGGCAGCAATCTGGTGGGACGCCTGCGTGGCCCCCGGTCGGTTCTTCCGAACCGCCTGGGTTTTTTATCGCCTGGGGCTGCTCCCCACCGCCTGTACCTTCACAACTGAATCGTAGTGACATCCATATCAATGGGTGCGACCCGTTGGATGGGGTGATGCTTCGCATCCTCCATTCTACACTTTGAAGAGTTTGATCCTGGCTCAGGACGAACGCTGGCGGCGTGCTTAATGCATGCAAGTCGCACGGGCGACCTTCGGGTCGTCAGTGGCGCACGGCTGAGTAACACGTGGGAGATGTACCGCGCCGTGGGGGACAACAGCGGGAAACCGCTGCTAATCCCGCATCCGCTCCTTCGGGAGGAAAGCAGGTTACTGCGCGGCGCGCGCAGCCCGCGGCCCATCAGGTCGTTGGTGGGGTAATAGCCTACCAAGCCGATGACGGGTAGCTGGTCTGTGAGGACGACCAGCCAGACTGGGACTGAGAAACGGCCCAGACTCCTACGGGAGGCAGCAGCAAGGAATTTTCGGCAATGGGCGCAAGCCTGACCGAGCAACGCCGCGTGCAGGATGACGGCCTTCGGGTTGTAAACTGCTTTTGGGGGGGACGACTGCGACTGTACCCCCCGAATAAGCCTCGGCTAACTCTGTGCCAGCAGCCGCGGTAAGACAGAGGAGGCAAGCGTTGTCCGGACTGACTGGGCGTAAAGCGTCCGCAGGTGGTGCGTCAAGTGGGGTGTGAAAGCCGGTGGCTTAACCGCCGGAGGCCATTCCAAACTGGCGCACTGGAGTCGGGCAGAGGGTGCCGGAATTGCCGGTGTAGTGGTGAAATGCGTAGAGATCGGCAGGAAGACCAAGGGGGAAGCCAGTCACCTGGGCCCGTGCTGACACTCATGGACGACCGCGTGGGGAGCGAACCGGATTAGATACCCGGGTAGTCCACGCCGTAAACGATGTACGCTCGGCGTTTGGTGGTGCATCCGCACCGCTGGGCGCCTTAGCTAACGCAGAAGCGTACCGCCTGGGAACTACGAGCGCAAGCTTAAAACTCAAAGGAATTGACGGGGGCCCGCACAAGCAGCGGAGCGTGTGGTTTAATTCGACGCAACACGCAGAACCTTACCCAGATTTGACATGTGTCTGCAAGCCCGTGAAAGCGGGTCGCCTTCGAGGGTGACACACAGATGCTGCATGGCTGTCGTCAGCTCGTGTCGTGAGATGTTGGGTTAAGTCCCGCAACGAGCGCAACCCCTACGGCCAGTTACTCGTGTCTGGCCGGACTGCCCTTCGGGGAGGAAGGCGGGGATGACGTCAAGTCCGCATGGCTCTTACATCTGGGGCAACACACACGCTACAATGGGACGGACAGTGCGCAGCCACGGCGTAAGCCGGCGCGAATCGCCAAACCGTTCCCCAGTGCAGATCGGGGGCTGCAACTCGCCCCCGTGAAGGCGGAGTTGCTAGTAACCGCGTATCAGCGATGGCGCGGTGAATACGTACCCGGGCCTTGTACACACCGCCCGTCACGTCATGGGAGTGGGCAACGCTTGAAGTCCGTGGGCTAACCGGTTTACCGGAGGCAGCGGCCGAGGGCGGGGTCCGCGACTGGGACGAAGTCGTAACAAGGTAGCCGTACCGGAAGGTGCGGCTGGATCACCTCCTTTCTAGGGAGTTGGCCGGCTCACGGCCACATATCCCATCCTAAACATTCCCGCTACCGGGTGTCGCTACGATTCAGGGGTGAAGGACCCTTGACGGTGGATCTTCGATCCACCATCAGTGTACCTTTCCAAGTGCAGATCAGATAAGCAGACAGAACTAAGCAGCAACATGGCTGCCGGGCTACGCTTCAGTGCGTGGCCGCCGGGCAGCGTGCCCCGCCGCCGCGTGCGGCTGGGGCAGGGAAGACAGAATGAGCCAACGGTGGATGCCTTGGCGCGTCGTGCCGACGAAGGACGTGGCATCGCTGCGATAAGGGTGGGGGAGCCGCGAGCATGCTTTGATCCCACCATCTCCGAATGGGGCAACCCGCTGGTCCTTCGACCAGCACCGTCATTCTGACGGAGGGCACCTGGGGAACTGAAACATCTCAGTACCCGGAGGAACAAGAATCACTCCCGTAGTAGTGGCGAGCGAACCGGGAGCCAGCCTAAACGTGTGCCGTGGCAAGCAGACCGGCGTTGCGGCACACGGGTTGTAAGTCATCATTTCCTGTGGCGGTCTTCCACAGGCATGGATGCGCACTATGAACCGAAGCGTATTGGAATATCGCACCAGAGCGGGTGAGAGTCCCGTAGGTTTAGATATTGTTGCTCTATGAATGATGTACTTAAGTAGCACCCCACACGTGCAACGGGGTGTGAAGCGGGGCCGCCCACGGCCCAAGGCGCCATACACGACGTGACCGATAGCGCACAGTACCGTGAGGGAACGGTGAAAAGTACCCCGGCGAGGGGAGTGAAATAGATCCTGAAACCGTTGGCTTCCATGCAGTCGAAGGGCGAGGATGGTTTATCCATCCGCCTGACGGCGTGCCTTTTGGA
>CADDYU010000326.1 GCA_902810705.1 Methylococcaceae bacterium | reverse complement strand
AGATGTATTGCAGCTCCACTGTGGCACATCGATGCCGTGTTAAGGAGGGGGCGACCATCCCATTAGGCGGAGCAGGGCCGCCGAGGGAAATGAAGGTGGCGTTCATGGATGCCCACTGGGCGGCCTACGGGGTCGAGCCGATTTGACCTGCCAGGCGATTCTCGGACCCGCTAAAAGTTGAGAAGATGGCTCCCGCCAACGAAGCGAGGAGCCTATGCGGAAGGCACGATTCACCGAGGACCAGAGGGTCAGGATCCTTTGCGAGGCGGACACGACGCCGGTCGCCCAGGTAGCCAAGCAGCATGGCCTTAGCGAACAGACGATTGACGTGTGGCGCAAGCGCTACGGCAAGCTCGAAGCCGCCGACGTGAAGGAACTGCGCGCCTTGCACGAGAACGCCCGATTGAAGCAGCTGCTGGCCGAGCGCGACCGGGCCATCGAGGTGATGTAAGGCGATCAGCGCAAAAAAATGGTGAGCGCGCCCGTGCGCCGGCAACCGGCCCAGGATGCGCCGGTGCTGGCGGCGATGCGTGCACTGTCGTCCCGGTATCCGCGTTTCGGCTATTCATGCATCGGCGTGTAGCTGGAGCGTGCCGGACACGGGATGAGCTGGGACCGCCCGCACCGGTGATGGAAGCTGGCGGGATTGCAGGTGCCACGCCAACGGCCGCGCCAGCGCATCTCCAGCCAGCGCCCGCGGCCCTTGCCGGCGAGGGGTCCGAACCAGGGGTGGGCCTACGACTTCGGGTTCGACGCCTGTGCCAACAACCAGCCGCTCAAATGCCTGACGGTCATCGACGAGTGGACGCGCGAGCGCCTGGCGATCGACGTCCAGGGCAGCATCCGTTCGGGCCGGGTGATCGAGGTGCTCAGCCGCCTGATCAGCGTGCACGGCGCACCGCGCCCTCTGCGCTCGGACAACGGCCCCGAGTTCGTCAGCCGCGCACTGCTCAAGTGGCTGCACCAGGCCGGCATCGATACCGCGCTCAGCGATCCGGGCAAGCCGTGGCAGAATGGATCCGACGAACGCTTCAACGGCAAGTTCCGCGACGAGTGCCTGAGCAGGGAGTGGCTTCGCTCGCGCGCCGAGGCCAAAGTCCTCATCGAGCAATGGCGCCAGCACTACCATGCGGATCGTCCGCACGCGAGCCTGGGTTACCTAAGTCCGTGGACGTTCAAGCAACCGAGCGAAGAACAGCAGAATAAGCTTCTGCAGAAGCAGCAACCAAAGCAAAAATCATCCACCAACCCGGGAGCCACTCTCAACTAATCCGTGGTCTGGAAAAACCGGGCAGGTCAACTCTTCAAGACCACTTTTGCGTAAGTCCTGCATTTGACTCTACGCCTTATTTTTCGACATATCTTACGAGACGCCAAAACCCTAAAGAAAACTGAGTAACGGCCGCTAAAAAAGGTAATCGAGGAAAGTTACGCGCTTAAGATGAAGGCGCCGTAATTACTTCGTTGCGATTGCAGTGAATGCTGCAGAGTAAGGTTTAAAACTATCTTAGTGGAGTGTTGGGATGTCACAACAAGCTGTCAAAAAGCTAAATTCCTTGCTTGATTCAAACCTCTACGATGATGCATCTGCATCCATGCCAGAGGTACAGCACGAGATGGTTATTGCAGAAGAGCAACGAGATTGGGATATGGCCGAAGTGAGTGATGCTTCCGACAACCAGTATGACGCTACCCGTCTTTACCTCAAGGCATTAAGCACAGCGCAGTTGCTAAACGCTGATGAAGAAAAATACTACGGGCGTTTAGCGAATGCGGGGGATGAAGCGGCGCGTAAAAGGATGATTGAAAGTAATCTTCGGTTAGTCGTTAAAATTTCGCGCCGTTACCTGAATCGCGGCCTACCGCTGCTCGATTTAATCGAGGAAGGCAATCTCGGTTTAATTAGGGCGGTAGAAAAGTTTGAGCCCGAGCGGGGATTTCGATTCTCAACTTATGCCACTTGGTGGATTAGGCAGACCATTGAGCGCGCAATCATGAATCAAACACGTACAATCAGACTTCCGATCCATATCGTAAAAGAAATGAATGTGTACTTAAGAGTATTCCGGCAGCTGGCTAACAGATTGGATCATGGCCCCAGCGCAGAAGATGTCGCGCAGCATTTGGACAAACCCGTAAGCGACGTCGAAAAAATGTTGAAGCTAAATGAGAGGGTTACCTCAGTCGACGTTCCTTGCAAAACGGATTCGGACAAGTCTTGGCTCGAAACGATTGCTGATGAAGATAAACCCTGTATAACGGAGACTTTACAGAAAGAAAATTTAAACGCTAATCTATTCCACTGGCTGAGCCAGCTTAACGAAAAACTACGAGAAGTCATAGCCCGCCGCTACGGACTGCTAGGATACGACCATTCAACTTTAGAGGAAGTTGCCATTGAAATGGGAATTACTCGGGAGCGCGTTCGACAAATACAGATGGAAGCACTAAAGAGGCTACGCGAAATTCTTGAAACGGAGGGTTATACGGCAGATGTTATTTTCCACTAGAGAACTTTCATCTCCCTATGCGGCGTAGTCGGCGTTCTGCATCGGCTGAAAGCAAACGATGGGGCGCAGGTCGCTGAAGCAGCCAACACAGCGTTGGCCGGCTGACGCGCTGGTCCGTTGCGGCCGCCAAGCGACCACCCCGCTCCGCCAAAGTCCGATCCGACTGTGCCTGCACCCATTGGCGCAGCGCTAGCTCGGCCGGTAGGTTTCGCCGGCGCGCCGGCATCCACAATGAGGCTTGAGCGTCTATTGCCTGTGCGGCTGGCGTGCCAGCCGTTTCTCGACCAACGCGAGGCTGCCTTCAAGCCGCTCAGCCCACGGGCGTTGCGAGCCCAAGCGGCGCAAGTGCGCAGACAGTAGTAGTTGGCGTAAAGCCACAGCGTACGACTTGATACGCCTAGGGACTTAATGCCCAGCTCGGGCTCCCCCATGTGAACGAAAAGCGCTGTAGTCATCTTCGGCGCCGGATATGGCTTCGAGGTACTAGCTCGCTCCGTGCGGCTTTCGCGCTGCTGTGTGCGTTACTGAGGCGTGATCGACACCCACGGCTTCGCGGTTCTTGATCAGCTGCCTACCCATTTCGACCACGCGGAGTCGTTCCTGATAGATCCCGCCACCTTGCTGGTGTTCGAAACACATAGGACTTACGCAAAAACTGGGATTGGGAGGGCACTTTTTGGAGACGAGCGGGTCAGAGCGGTGTCAATCAGCGTTGAAAAGTATCCAGCAAACAGCGTCCAAAATTACCCAGGGGTTAGGCCGAATTTTTCCGCTGTTTGAAGCGGTAGGAATCGTTTCCGGTTTCGAGGATGTCGCAGTGATGGGT
>CADDYU010000325.1 GCA_902810705.1 Methylococcaceae bacterium | reverse complement strand
GGGCATACAGCGTGTGCGCCACCGCCGAGGGAATAGAGACTTCCGGAAAGCGGCGTCTCAGGTACTCTTCCGCATCGGCGGGCGCAAAGGGCGCGATGGGAAGTTCGACGACCCGCCCGCGGCCCTCGAGTTCCCGGTGCAGCGTGGCGATCGGGTGAGCCCGAAAGACGGCATCGTCCGGTCGATAACTCGCCAGCACCAGCAATCGGGCCGGCAAGTTGCGCTGGGCGAGGAGGGCGAGGAAATCGAGCGTGGCGTGATCGCTCCAGTGCAGGTCCTCCACCACCAGCACCAGGGGCGCCGCGCCACACAATTCCTCCACCAGGAGGCAGCCTTCGCGCAGCATCCGCTCCCGGCTCGCCCCCAGAATCTCCCGCTGCAGCACCACGCGCTCCTCGGCGGTCAGGACCGAAGGCAGTTGCGCGAGCCAGACCGGGGCATAGCGTCGAAGATGAGCAATCAGCGCCGCCCCGCCCTCTCGCCGGCATTGCTGCTCGATGGCCTCGAGCAGCGGGAGAAGCGCCTCGCCCTGACCGAAATGCTCGACGCAGCGGGCGCGCAACACGCTCGCCCCCTGGTCTTCAAGTTCGGCCAGAAACAGCTCGATCAGGGTCGTCTTGCCGATCCCGGCCTCGCCCGTCAGAAACACCAATTGCCGCGTCGCGTGCAAGGCCGCTTGCCACAACCGGTGCAGTTGAGCAAGGAGTGCGGTCCGCCTGACCCAATGGCGCGACTGGTCTTCGGGCGGGGGCGCGGGTTTGCCCAGGATCGGCCCTTCATGAATCGGCTCAATTGGACTGACGGGCGCGATGAACCGGTAGCCGCGCCGCGCCACGGTTTCGATATAACGCGGCGCCTTGACATCATCCGAAAGCGCTTTTCGAAGCTCGTTCAGGCAGCCCTTCAGGGTCGACTCACTGACGAAACGCCGCTGCCACACCGCATCGAGCAATTGATCCTTGGTGACCAGTTCCCCCGCGTGCTGGACCAGGTAACAGAGGAGGTCGAACACCTTGGGCGGCAGCGCCACTTCCTCCGCATCCCGCCACAGGCTAACCCGGGACGGATCCAGGCGAAACGGGGCAAATCGAAACTGGGTGCTTGGGGCCATCGTACCCTCCCCTGTCCTTTGAAGGTTCAAGTGGTTCCGCCTCGCTCGACGCGACCGCGTTCGGGCCGTCAAGAGTCTCTCGCTTCACCCAACCCAAAGTCAACCGAAAACCAACGGTTTGCCGACGACTTGCCGTTCGCGTCTGGATAATCTTTAGTTGCGTCGAATCGGCAGCATGTTAACTGGAGGTTTACTTGACCACCACCGTAGAGGAATTCAGGCATGAACATCACATCATCAATCCACAAAGTGCTAAAAGTCACTGAAATTGAGCTGACCTATCTCAAAACGTTTCCACCCGCGCGGCTGCAAGTGACCGTATTTGGAACCGTCCCGTCCCCGGGTTGGACACGCCCGCGACTGGTGCCCTACACCTATGTGCAGGCGCCGCCAGACGGGATTTACGACTTTGATTTTGTGGCAACTCCGCCGGCTGACATCGTAGCCAAGGTGATCACCCCGATTCGGGTCAGGATCCAGTTGCCCGCCGAAGGCGTGAATGGCATTCGGGTTCACGCCTCATTGAACACAAAAGAAGCGCTTCTGAATCTCCAAGATTTTCTAGGTGTAGCAGCTCAACCAAATGGTTGTCCTCATTCGGATTCGGTAAATATCAACAGAACCTAGTGCCCCAATCGAAACTTTCCTACTAACCCTTCATAAGGAGAAACACAATGACAGCCACTAAACCTCTTGTTGCTCAACCTAACGTATTCCAGCTGCAGGGCTACAACACTCAAATTTCTTATTCAATTACCAGCTTCACCGGTGTTCCCGAACTCATCTACGTAAGCCGAGGTGAAACTCTGAGCTTCAGAGGTGACGAAATTCAAACAGCACAAACGCAGCTTGGCCAGATGTTAACGGTTAACCTCAGCAGCAATCTGGCACTTGGGAATTTTGAGAGCCTAACCTTGCTCATCCCCACTATGAACCTTCTGGATTCCAAACAGGATCTGATTCAGACAATCGCAATTTTCAGTCTGCGATCGCCCCTGAAGAAAAGCGGTCAGTCACAGAATTACATGACGCTTTGCCTGTTTGGGACAGCGCAACAAGTCGACTTCTAAAACAATAACCCTCCAATCCTAAAGGAAGCACAGTATGAATAACGAAATCATTATGACGGTCTCGACTCCGGCTTCTTGCCGGCAGATCGAGCAGCAGCTCAACAAGAAGCGACAAGAACTCAAATTGCTCAACGAGCAGGATCCGCAGCCGGGTCCGGTGAACAAGCCGGACCCTTTAACCGTGGCGGAGAAAAAGCGATTGATGAAAGAGATCAAACAGCTCGATGCGAAGCTCACCCAGTGCATCGTGCAGAACACACCCAATACCCCGGTGACTGTGCGATTCGAACAGCTGTTCTGCGAAGATCAAGACGACTTGGAGAAGTTCTTCCCTGATATTGAGGATGATGAGCCGTACTTGCTGGTGTATACACTCAATCTGCCGAAGGCCACCGTTATCACCGATCCCACGAACTTCCGCCCTGATGCGCGGATGTTCAAGATCGGAGCATTTAACAGCGTCGATTCGGGTGATACCGTTTTCGGAAGCACCAGCGTGTGGGATACCAACGGCAGCCCGAGGGTGATCGCCGATCCGGATGACGTCACCATCTTAGTAGCAATGATGGAGGAGGACGATACCGGCGCCGACGCTGTACGGACGCAGGCAGAGACCTTGATGATCCCGGAGATCATCAAGGCTGCCCCGGCCCTCGCCTCCGATTCCGAGAGCTTCCGCTTTCGCCTGATGCTAGGCATGCGGGGGGTCATTCAGACCGTGGCCAAACTGGGAATCCCCAGCCAAGACGACCGGATCGGTCCAGTCCAGCAGATCCGGCTCACGCCGGAGATCCTAAATCGCACCCGCCGGTTCGGCTCACATCGCTTCGACCTCAATTTCAGTTCCAGCGGTGCGCGCTATACTGCCACTTTCACACTGTTGCGCCCTCAACCCTAGGCTCGTCAGGCTGCGTACGGCGCAATAGCATGAGCGTATTGCGCCGCATGTTTTCCTTCCGTACACATACATTCGGCGGGTTACGGCTGTCGCCTAACCCGCCCTTGTATTATCGATTTCGTGATGTTCTTAAACGCTTGGTGTGATCTGTGGTTTACCAATCGATCAAATCAGCGAATGCCAAACGGGGTCGACCCAGTTGCTGATTCAGCCACGTGCAGAAGTTATGTAGTGCCCTCTTGGCCGCTAGCCGGGTGC
>CADDYU010000324.1 GCA_902810705.1 Methylococcaceae bacterium | reverse complement strand
AGTGCCCCGGATCAAGGTGGCCGGCGCCCATGCCAAGGAAAAGTTCCGGAATCAGCAGCTTGCCTGCCAACAGTACGCCTACGCGCATGGCATCGACATGCCGGAAACCACGGACTGGCGGTGGCCGGGCTGAGCTTATGGCTTGTGGGTCGGGTTAGGCCGGTACTCCGGCCGTAGCCCCGCGAAGCAGACTGTTAAGGCACACCCATGAACCCAAACCCTCAGCACATCGCCGTCGTCAATGCCGGTTCCGCCACGTTGAAGTTCTCTCTAGTTGAGGGAAGAAGACACGGTCCTGATAGCGTTGATCGACCGCCTGGGCACGGCCTAGGGGGAAGATTCCTCGGCGAAGGTCCGGGAGGCGGATGGGGTCATCGTGTTCGACGGGGCGATTCCGGTGGGTAACCACGCCGATGCCCTGATCTGGCTGTTCGACTGGCTCAAGCAGAAGCGGCCAGGGCTCCGACCCGCGGCCGTGGGCCATCGGGTGGTGCACGGCGGCGACGCTTTGATCGCGCCCGGCAGGATAACGTCCGAGGTGATAGGACAGATCGAAGCCCTGACCCTCTCGCGCCTTGCTCGAAGCGGCGGAAGCGGACTGGATGCCTTGGTGTTCACCGGGGGCATCGGCGAACACGCCGCGTCGGTGCAGGCGCGCATCTGCGAACTGTCGGGTTGGCTCGGTATCACCATCGATCCGAATGCCAACGACTGCAGCCGAACTGTCCTGCACCGGGACGACAGCCGGGTACGGGTGCTGGTCGTTTCCACCGACGAGAAACGGTTGATCGCGCGGCACGTACGGCAAGTCCTGGATGTCCCCTCAGGTTCCGCGTGATTCGCCTAGTCATGGAAATACCAGACCGGATGCCCTTGGCAAAACCGCTTAACGAATGGAATCGATCATGAGCTACCGTCTCGCGATCTTGCTGGCGAGCTTGGGTCTCGCGTGGAACGCCGAAGGTGCCCCCAGCATCGAGGGCGCTTTCGGAATCAAATTCGGACAAACCCTCAGGGAGGTCAAGGTCGTCCGGGCACATGTCAACGGAACGCTGTACCGGGTGAACCCTCCAGAGCCGCTGAGCCTGTTGCGGATCTACACGGTCGAGGTGAGTGGCCCCAAAAAGAACATCTATCGAATCGTCGGCCAGTCCCTGGTGAACGACAATGCCGCCTGTAATGAAGACCTCGCCAGCATTATGGCGATACTCAAGACCCGGTACGGGGAACCGCAATCGGCGTCGCCAGGCGCGTACCGGTTCAGCGAAGGCCCGCGTTCCGTCACCGCCTCTTGCCAGATCGAGGGTGGAGTGACCGCTCGTGGGATGTACAAGGTGAAAGTCACCTACGAGGACCGCAGCCTCATGGGAGGTAGCGGCGGACTCTAGGACGATCCTGCAGCGAATGAGCCGGGATCCGAAGGCAATGAACAGCACGATTGCGGTGACGCCTCAAAACTCACGCGTTTCGAAAAGGCTTATCCATGGCACAACAGACAACTTGCGAACGGCGGCAATGCTCGCGGACTTTTGGCTTATCTGCCGCCATCATGATAGCAGCCTTGGCCAGCGTACCGTCTGCCAGCCGCTCGGAAGGAGACGTCGGAGTTCGATGCGCTTTGAATGCCAAACTTCGATACTGCGATAACGGCGACGGCACGGTGCGCGATAACCGGTCCGGATTGCTATGGCTGAAAGACGCCAACTGCCCGTCGCTGGGACCTTCCGGCGATGGCAAGGGTACCTTCGAGGAAGCGAATGCCGCCGCCCAGAGTCTGCGGGACGGCCAATGCGGTCTGTCGGACGGTTCGAAGGTGGGCGACTGGCGTCTGCCGAGCAAGCAGGAATGGCAAGCCATGCTCGATCCTTCTTTCAAGAACCCCGCCATCGGCAATGCGGACGGGACCCGCAAATGGACACCGGGCGATGTTTTCAGCGGTGTTCAGTCGGAAGGGTACTGGTCGTCGACCGCCGATTCCAAGGCACCCGGTTTTGCCTGGGGTGCGGGACTCTTCGGCGGAATCGTCGCATCGGCCAGCAAGCACATTCAGGGCTTTATTTGGCCGGTGCGGAATCCATAGCGGCGATCGGCTTTCGCGGCCATCCCACGACGGAAAGCAACCCCATAAGCAAAATACTTAACAAAGGTGATAGAGCGCCATGAACCGCCAGTTATCCATTTTCATCACGGCCCTGTGCTTCACCGTGTCCTTGAACGCCGGTGCGGCATCAAAGAAGAAAGATGCCGAACCAGTCGCCGAAGCCAGATCAAACGGGCCCGTGGAAACATTCCTCCAAGGCTGCAAGAGCGAACTGGATACCTACTGCAAGGATGTCACTCTCGGCGACAACCGCCTCCTGGCCTGCATCTATGCCCACGAAGACAAGCTTTCCGGCCGGTGTGAGTACGCCCTGTACGACGCCGCGGCCCAGTTGGAGCATGCGGTGGCCTCCCTCAGCTACACGGCTGCCGAGTGCGAAGACGACCTGGAGAAATACTGCGCCAACGTTGAGGTCGGCGAGGGGCGGCTGCTGGCCTGTCTCGACCAGAACGATAAAAAGGTCAGTGGGCGTTGCAAGCAGGCCCTGAAGGATGTGGGGTTGAAGAAATAGTTCGGATCGCTTCAACCCCAATCACGCCAACGAAGGGTGTGATTGAAGTGAGCAGCAACAACTCGTATATCGAGGAGATACCCCATGGCCCTGACCTTATATCTGCTGCGCCACGGCGAAACGGAAGCCAGCCGCACGGCGGCTACTGTGGCCGGCTCGACATCGAATTGAGCCCCTATGGCCGCCAGATGGCGGCGGATTTCGCGGAAACCTACAAGAGCCATCCTTGGGCAGGCATATATACCAGCCCCATGTGGCGGACCCAGGCCACGACCGAACCCCTATGCCGCGCCGCGGGCTTGGAGATGCGCCTCCGCGATGGGCTGCGCGAACTCGACTACGGGGAATGGGAAGGCAAATCTCCGGAGGAGGTGAATCGGGATCACCATGAGGACTATGTCCGCTGGCTCGCCGACGCCGGCTGGAATGCTCCGACCGGTGGCGAGCGCGGGATCGACGTGGGTCTCAGGGCCATGGCGGTGATCGAGGAGATCTGGCGCGAGCATGGCGATGGCGACGTGCTGATCGTCTCGCACAAGGCGACGATCCGCATCCTCCTGTGCCAGCTCCTCGGCGTCGACATCGGCCGCTACCGCGACCGGATTCATGCCTCCGTGGCTTCCCTGTCCATGGTGGAGATGCGCGAACATGGGCCCCTCTTGACCTGCCTCGGCGAGCGTTCGCACCTACGGCCAGCGCTCAGGGATCTTCCGGGCACCTGAAAGGAGATAGCAC
>CADDYU010000323.1 GCA_902810705.1 Methylococcaceae bacterium | reverse complement strand
CCCGCTCCCTGCGACCCAAGCAGAGCGGCCGGTCGATCACGTCAGCCGGCAGTTCCAGGCCACGCGCCCAAATGAGCTCTGGGGGCCGATTTTACCTACGTCGCGACGTGGGTCGGCTTCGTCTACGTGGCCTTCGTCGTGAATGCCCTGGAGCAAGCGCTGTGGGCGCGCTCCGGTGCTGCCGGGGTCGTGCATCATCGTGATGCGAGGAGCCAGTATCTGTCGATTCGCTACTCGGAACGCCTGGCCGAGGCGGGTATCGAACCCTCGGTGGGCAGCGTGGGGGACTCCTACGATAATGCGCTCGCCGAAACCATCAATGGACTGTACAAGGCCGAGGTAATCCATCGACAATCCTGGACGAACCTGGAAGCGGTGGAATGGGCCACCCTGGTCTGGGTGGACGGGTTCAACCAGCGCAGGTTGCTGGAGCCGATCGGCTACATTCCGCCCGCCGAGACCGAAGCCGCCTATTACCGTCGCCTGACCGAGTCCGCCATGGCGGCGTGACTCACAACAAACAGCCTCCGGAATTTCAGGGGCGGTTCACGAATAGCGAGAGTTTGGTTAAAGCACAGCATGATTAACCAATGGCACGAGTTCTATGGCACACTGGGAGTCAACATCGACAGCGCCTTTTCGATAAGCATGCGGTCATTCCGCTCGCCGCGATGGCCGGTGCCCATACCCAACCGGTGATGCCTCCCAGATGATTGATCACTAGGCAGAGTTTGCCGCCGACAATCCAGCGCTGATTGGATACGCCTTTCCGCCCGATCTGCTGAAGGCTGCGGTTTTTCTCGGATCGGGTGGATCAACTCGATCCCGAAACTGTCGACGAGGCTCCGCAGCGTGGGTTTCGCCAGAAACGTGAAGGTCCACGCCTGATGAGTCTTGAACAACCGAAATAAACGAGTCCGCTCCGGAAGGTGGGGAAATAACGCCGGATAGTTCCGCTCCAGCCAGCGGTAGAACGCCTGATTGCCGGCCCCTTTCAGGGCATGGAGTAATCCCAATGTCACGACCTCGCTCGGCCATAAGACTGCTTGGGAATGTTTGCGGACGTCCGTCATGGCATCGTCTACCCGGCAAAATAACTCAGTGATAAAGTCCAATGTGGTCATGGGGGCGGGCCTCCGGCCTAAGAGTGTCGAACTTCAAGGGCTTGGAGCGTTCCTATGGCCGCTCCGTCTCAGCCGGGTTTGAACTAGCACCACTGCTTAATGCAGCTCTCCAAATTTGCAAGGAATCAATATCTATCGCCCGATTTGCTTGCAAATTGTACGCTTTAGAAATACCTCGAATCTCCAATCTAGTCAGTATCTTGCGGCTATTTCAGGGCCAACAATTAGTTGGAGACACGCTCATAAGGCTCCGAACAAGCTCGCGCCGGCAATAATAGCATCAAGTGGATGAAGCAGTATCGAACTTGTTCGGAATTGGCTGCCTTATGAAGCTGGAATAATTAATCCAATGGAGGAGGGTTTGCGCGGAGTTCCGTTTCTGTGAGGGTACTCGTGCTAAAAGACTGCCAAGCAGGAGTCACGTATTTGAACCTAGATATACTGACGCCTTTATTCGTTTTAAAATTATTCCATACTGCGACAAAGTTTTGCCACCAGTCCGCTCCGGCTTGGCCAAGGTACTTTGCAACCCCTCGATCATCCCATCGGTTTACGTCATCGACGATCAGCCGTGCCTGGTAAGTGACGAATACGCCTGCCACGTCGCCACCGTTGATCGATGGCCTTGTGGTGCTCGGCCAGAAATGATAGTTATAGCCGTGTGTTAACTTAACTGCGACGGAGCCATCCGAGAGACTACGAATATCGGGGGGAATGGCACGGTTAGTCGAAATATATTCTTCGAACGCAGCCCCCGCCACGTTCACCGTGCTCTGCAACAATTGCCATCGTCCTGTGGATCGGCTCTTTAGATACGTTTTGATATTTTTGATCTGAACTCTTGTATTGGTATCAGGACTATCACTACTGTCCCGATTAATCAACCCCCAACCAGTCACCGATGACCATCCTGCCGGACAATATTTTGTTTGGATTACAGCTCCTCTTGCCCAATCCCAAGAGGTTGGAGCGCCATGGGGAAAGGCATCACCCACAGGGCTCATATCGCTAACTATTTCTTCAATCGTGTTCGCGCTCGCAGGGTTAAGGTTAAATAATATTGTGCCTCCAAGTAGCACACCAGCCAGTAATTCAATTTTCATAATGCTCCACAGACGGTTAAAGTTTCAATAAATAGAAAAGCTCATCAATTTGGAGTGTAGCTAACTTCTCTCCTGAATGCCCCGTAATCAGGTTTGATCGACTTCGGGACTTTGATAGCGATGTCATTTGGTGTAACCAGACGCATAAAGTAGCGCCTAAAGAGCGATTTTGTTTCGATCCATTTTTCCCGTCGTGGATTAGCATTAAATATGCCATAATTTTTAATTAGTTGTAATAATAAGAAAATAAAGGAATGTATCTTTTTAATTGCTACTCCAAGCATCATTCCTGCTTTAACGCGGTTCCGAATGTGTCGTTTTTTTGAGCAATACCAAGGTTGGCGGGTCATAGAGAGCTCCGCCGGATAGACTGTAAAAGGTGCAAGCTATTGAATTCCGATTTATATTTGAAGAGGCATGGAGATGTCGCCTTTACATAACAGTTTTTATTGATCAAGAGTGCATTTGAGCATGGACTTGTAGAAAGCCATGCGAGAAGCTCGGGAGATGAGTTGCTATCCAGACAGGCCCTGTATCGCCAAAATTCGGTACCTTATGTGCAGCGATTAGAGCGTGTTATGAACTTTTGGCTGTGGGAAAGGTATTTCGAAGACCCTTGCTCGAAAACCTTACCCCAGCGATGTTTCGGATGACGAACGGACGTTCGTGGTTCCTTATTTAACCTTGATGAAGGCGGACGCTCCCCAACGCCCGCACGACCCGCGCGAAATCTTCAATGGTCTGCGCTGGTTGGTGGGGGCTGGCGCGCCTGGGCGAATGTTGCCGCATGACCTGCCGGCGTGGGAGCCGTTTATCAGCAGACCCCGCGTTGGCTTTCGGCGGGCGGTTTCGAAGCGATCGTGCCCGATCTCCGCGAAATTTTGCGCCTGGCTTAGGGGCGAAAGTCGTAGAAGGCCGCGCGTTTGGATGGACGAACGCTGCAATCCGGTTGTGAGAGTGGGCCGCGTGCCGGTTACGATGGCTATAAACGCAAGGGTGGTGCGTTAATTTGATTGAAAGCAATACCGATTAATAAACAGCCCAATCACGCCATCATGAAGCGCTTCTGATTTTGAAAAGCAAATGGTTTTTCGCGCCAACCGCTTGATTCGGGTGCGCAATCCGAGGTT
>CADDYU010000322.1 GCA_902810705.1 Methylococcaceae bacterium | reverse complement strand
CGCCGACGCCTTGAACTCCGCCGGATAGGTCTTGGGTTTTGATTTCTCGCTCATGCTGACACACGCCTCATCTAGTAATTTCGTAATAGTGTGAAGTTGTGTGTCCGGGATAGTCTAGCCAGATCACCCTGGCGGATATCGCCGCGCCACTTTTCACCCCTCTCGCTCTGGGAGAGGGGCAGGGGTGAGGGTAGCGCGGCGCGGGTGACTTCGGCTTCCTTGAGCTGGCCGTCACAGCTGTCGGCGAGCAAATAATAAGGATAGCGAGCGCCCATGAGTCGGGCGCGGGCCAGGGCGAGCGCCACGCGCGAGGTGTCAATCGTGATCCAGCGACGGCCCCATTGTTCGGCGACATAGGCCGTCGTGCCGGAACCGCAGGTGGGGTCGAGGACGAGATCGCCGGGGTCGGTCGCCATCAACACACAACGCTGGACGATATTTGTCGCAGTTTGAACTACGTAAACCTTATCTGAGGTCCCACCAGTATCGGTCCAAAAGTTGGTCTGCCGCTGTACTGTAAAATCTTCAAGGAAACGTTTATACCTGATAGTTTTGCCAGAACGGAGCACCCGTTCAGCATGGATTAAGCGAATAAACCCTTCAGGTCCGGTCTTCCAGTAGCCAGAGCTAGGCGTGACCGTTGAGCCTTCAAAATACACTGGAAAATCACCTGGTGGACGCGGAGACGTCAGGCTCGTTGCTTGATAGGCACGGCCATCATAGTCAACAGAACGGTAGTCTCGTGTTGCAATTGTCCCGTCTCGTTTGTCGGAGAATAGCCTGCGGAACTTCACACAATCCTTTGCCTTCGCATACCAAAGAACGGCGTCACTGACGTTCGGCAGAAGTTCGGAAGGTTGATCGCCTGTTTTCTGGAACAAAATTTCACTTACACAATTGGCGTCCCCAAATACCTCGTCAAGTAGTGTTCGGACCCGATGCACATTCTCATCCCCAATCTGCACGAAAATCGACCCGGAATCCGCCAACAAATCCCGCGCCACGGTGAGCCGATCACGGAGGTAGGTCAGATACGAGTGAATCCCGTCCCGCCAGGTGTCCCGGAACGCCTTCACCTGCTCCGGCTCGCGGGTGATGTGCAGGGCGTTGCCGTCCTTCACGTCGCGGCTGGTGGTGGACCACTGGAAGTTGGAGTTGAATTTGATGCCGTAGGGCGGATCGAGATAGATGCACTGGACCTTGCCGCGCAGTCCCTCCCGCTCCGCCAATGACGCCATGACTTGCAGGCTGTCCCCGAGGATCATGCGATTCGCCCAGTGGGCGTCGTGCTGGTAGAACTCGGTCCTGGCGTTGTCGTTCGGCAATCCGTTGAAGTCGGCGAAGAGGTCGATCTGGTCGGGATCACCCCCAACCCCGGCTCCTCTTCCAGAGGGAGAGGGGTGTCTTAGAAGGTCGTCGATCAGCACCTTCGGATGGACTTTCTCCTGAATGTAGATCGGCGGCGCGTGGACGACGAGATCGGACCAGTCCTGCTGGTCCTTGCCGCGCCAGATGAGTTGCGGGTCCAGATCGCGAGACCTGTTTGATTTTTCGTCGCCGAGTCCGGCGACATGGCGCCCGTAGGCCACGCGGACAGGGTTCTGCTCGTCCCGGCGCATGACCGACTGGTATTCGGCCGTCGGGATGTTCTTGCGGGTGGCTTCGTCGTGGGTGAGGGTTTCGACGGTCAGTTGTGTTTGTTTCTTGGCCATAGAAAAGTTCCAAGTGTAGGGTGGGTTAGGCGCGCGCGGGGATGTGCCTGCCGATTACCGCCTGCCTGTCCGCGCGTCGTAACCCACCCTACCGGGCTCAATTTCATCGTCTTACATTTCAGAAAAATTCAATCCCAGTTGTACCGCCAACCCCGCCAATCGCCTGTCCCTGGTCCATAGCAGCGCATCGCCTTGAAGCGCGACGGCCGCGAGCAAATGGATGTCGATCCAGCCGGCGCCTTTGCCCATGAGCCGGTTCCGTTCGAGAAAATAATGGGCTTCGCTGTCGGTCACCGGGGCGATACCCGGCAAATTGCGCCATAAGTTCAATAGCTCGGTGCGATTTTGCAGATTTCCGCAGGCCAGTTCGCCGATGACCATCGGATGCATCCCCACCGCGCCCCGCGTGAGCAACGCGGCCAGTTGCGCCTCCGCGCCGCGGAGATGGTCGATCCAGACCGAGGTATCGACCAGGATCATGGATCGGCTTCGCCACGCCGCCGAGGTATGGGTTCCAGCTGGGGTTCCGATCCGCCCAGTTTGGCCAATCGCCTGGCGCTCTCCCGTTCGATCAGGGCTTTCAAGCCTTCTCGGATCAAGGCCGTCTTTTCTTGCAGCCCCGAGAGCTCGCGGGCCTGCCGAAGCAATTCATCGTCAATATTGAGTGTGGTTCGCATAAAGTCTTCCGATGCATACAAAATAGCTATTCAGATATGCATCACAATAGCATAACGGTTGACCCTGGAAAGGAACGGATAGCGGCCGCCGTTCAGCCTTCACGCTTCACGATGCCCTCGATCAATCGGTCAAACTCGGCCCCGACCTTCTTCTCGAAGTCCGTCTCCATCCGGTACACATCACGGACGGGACTCTGCTCATCCTGACGCATGACCGACTGGTATTCGGCCGTGGGGATGTTCTTGCGGGTGGCTTCGTCGTGGGTAAGGGTTTCGACGGTCAGGGAATTCTTGTTCTTCATGGTTTTACTCAGTAATCGTTAGTCCGCCTCGGCCAGTTCCAAGCCGCTGTCATGGGCCAGGTTGGCGGGAAGTTCTTCGCCCTCCTCGGCGGGTTGCATGTCGCCCTTGAAGTCCTGGCCGGTGTTCCGCGAAATCAGCTCAAGGAGAGCACGCTGCCGGGCCTTGATAAAGCCATGGAAGTCGTCCGAACGCAAAGCCTGGATAGGAATACAGTGAGAAGCCAGGCGAGCATTCAGTACATCTGGACGAATGGGGGGATCGATGATCCGACCGTTAGCGTCGGCCTTACCCTGTTCCAGCTTTTGAAGATATCTCGAGGGCGCAGCGCCACCGATGATGCGATTGGTCCGATAACTAAGAGGCGTCTTGTTGACGACCGAGTCGTAAATGCTCCATGGAAGGGGCGGTTTCTGTGCCTCGCACCAGACCTTCGGGAAAATGTGATGGATGTCGACGGCCTCGTCGAAAAAGACCGCATCATCAAAGTCCTGACCACTGCGGAAATCCTTCGCCCCTTCGCACATTAACAGGGCATGCAAACCCTTATAGGCGGCGGACAGCCGGGATCGCATGGTCAACAGACGATCCGCCCGCATCACGCCGTCCCGCACCGTGGCCGGCTCCGGCCCTCCATCTAGCCAGGCGACCACCTCGACCAAGTCCTTGGCGAAGCGGG
>CADDYU010000321.1 GCA_902810705.1 Methylococcaceae bacterium | reverse complement strand
CCCCTACGGCATTGACCCCTAATTTTTGAATCGGCGGTCGTCGCCGATCTCGGCAGGCGGACATGCAGAGCGAAATACTGGACGATTTCGAAGATATTTCGGGTTGGACTCCCATCGCCTCGGGTCAGGCGGAGCTCAGCCTCTCCCCGGCCCAAGGGCCTTCCGGCAAAGCCCTGCGTCTGGACTTCGACTTCCGTGGCGGCGGCGGTTTCGTCGTGGCGCGCAAGGCGTTCGCACTGGATCTTCCCGACAAACCGACAGGACAACCGGTTTGCACGGCGGAGCCGCCCTCCGGGGGCAGCGCAGGGATAGCGCTGCCTGAGAGCTATAGCTTCGAGTTTCAGATCCGGGGCGTCGCGCCCCGCAACATCTTCGAGTTCAAGCTGGTGGATGCCTCGGGGCAAAACGTCTGGCGCTACCGGGTGGAGGCATTCGACTTTCCCGAAACGTGGCAACCCATCCGGATTCGGAGCCGCCGGATCGAGTTCGCTTGGGGTCCCTTGGGCGGCGGCCCGGCCCGGAACATCGCGGCCATCGAACTGGTCATCGCCGCGGGGCCCGGAGGCCAGGGCACCGCGTGGCTGGCCGATCTGCGCTTCCGGGACGAGACCTACCGGTCCATACCCGCCGTTTCGGCATCCAGCACGGCGCCGGGCCACTCGCCCGATCAGGTCCTGGCTACCGATGGGAGTTGGCGGAGCGAGGCTTCCGAACCCCAATGGCTGCTGATCGATTTTCAGCGGGATCGGGAATTGGGCGGGCTAGCGATCGACTGGGAACCAGGATGGGCCGCGCGGGAGTACGAGGTCGAGGTCTCCACGGACGGCACCGGGTGGATGACCGCCTATGCCGCCCGCCAGGGGGCGGGTCGGCGGAGCTATGCGTATCTCCCGGAGACCCTTTGCCGATATGTCCGCCTGAATCTCAGGCGCAACGTCGAAGGCCGGGGTTTCGGCATCCGCCATATCGACATCAAGCCCTACGATTTCTCCCGTACCCTCAATACCTTCTTCGAAAGCATTGCTAAGGAGTGCCCAGCCGGGCTTTATCCGAAATATCTTCTGAATCGGCAGAGCTACTGGACCCCGGTAGGCACCGGCCAGGGCGGAACCCAGGCCCTGTTCAACGAGGAAGGGATGGTCGAGGTGGACAAGGGTTCGTTTTCCATCGAGCCCTTCCTGTACTGGGGCGGGCGCCTCCTCACCTGGGCGGATGTGGCGCTCGCGCAGGGACTGGAGCAGGATTACCTGCCTATCCCGTGGTCGGAGTGGCGGGCGGAGGGATTGAGCCTCAGAACCACGGCTTACGCGACGGGCCGGGCCGATCTCGGCTGTCGCGACGAGACCGACCGGCCGGTGCTGTTCATCCGCTACCGCCTCGAAAACACCGGACCTAAGCGGCAGGCGGTGCGCCTGTTCGCCGTCCTCCGGCCATTCCAGGTCACCCCCACCTGGCAGCATTGGCGGAACTTCGGGGGCGTCACCGAGATCAGGGAGCTGATTTACCGGGACGGGGTGGTCTGGGTCAACGGCACCAAACCCGTGATTCCGCTGACGCCCGCCGCCGGCCCTTCGACTCCGCTCAGGACAAGCTTCGGCGCGGCGACTTTTGACGAGGGCGCCGTTACGGAATATCTCGCCTCCGGCGAACTGCCTCTGCGCACCGCGGTGGCGGACGAGTTTGGCTACGCCTCCGGCGCCCTGCGCTTCGATCTGGACCTCCCGCCCGGCGCCGCGGAAGAGATTTATCTCGCGGCCCCCTTCGGGTTCGCGGCCGATGCGGCATCGGTGGCCAGGATTCAAGCGACCTCGGGACCCGAAGAGTTCGAGCACGCCGTCCGCTCCTGGGAATCGGCGCTGAATGCCGCCCAGATCCGCCTGCCGCCCGCGGCCTGCGATTTCGCCCATACCTTCAAGACCGCCGCGGCCCATATCCTCATCAACCGCGACGGCGCCGCCCTGCATCCCGGCCCCCGCCGCTACAACCGCGCCTGGATCCGGGATGGCGTGCTCATGGGCGCGGCGCTGCTGCGGGTCGGGTGCAGCGAGGCATTGCGGGATTTCCTGCGCTGGTATGCGGCGTTTCAGACCGAGGACGGCGATCTCCCCGATTGCGCCGACCGCGAGGGCACGGAATGGCTGCCGGAATTCGACGCCTACGGCCAGTTCATCTACGGGGTGATGGAATACTGGCGTTTCACCGGCGACACGGAATTCGTCCGCGAACTGCGGCCCGCCGTGTGGAAGGCCCTGGGCTACCTGGAAGCCTTGCGCGCGAAGCGGCTCACCCCCGAATACCGGACGCCCGAGAGGCGCGCCTGCTATGGCCTCCTCCCCGAATCCATGAGCCACGAGGGCTACATGGCCCATCCGGTTCATGCCTACTGGGACGATTTCTGGGCTTTGCAGGGGCTCAAGGATGCCACAGTCATGGCGGAACTCTTGGGCGACGGGTCCGAGGCGGCCCGGCTTGCTCACCTTAGGGACGACTTCTGCCGGGACCTGTATGCCTCGCTGGATACGGTCATCGCCCGGCACGGCATCGACTTCGTGCCGGGCTCGGTGGAGTTCGGCGACTTCGACCCCGCCGCCACCGCCGTCGCGCTGTCGCCTATCGGCGAAGCCCACCGCCTGCCTCGCTCGGCCATCGGCCGCACTTTCGATCGCTACCTCGAAGGCTTCCGCGAACGGGCTTCCGGTACCGTGGCCTGGAACAACTACAGCGCTTATGAAATCCGCATCGTCGGCGCCCTGGTACGGTTGGGCCGGCGGAAGGATGCCTTGGAACTGGCGGAATTCCTGCTGGCCGACCGGCGCATCCGGCCCTGGAACCAGTGGCCGGAAATCTCCTGGCGTGATCCCCAAAGCCCCAGTTTTCTCGGCGATCTGCCGCACACCTGGATCAGCGGGGAATACCTCCTGGCCGTCCGGAGCCTCTTCGCCTACGAGCGGGAAGCGGACGAGGCGCTGGTCATTGCGGCCGGCGTCGATCCCGCCTGGCTCGCGGACGGCTTCGAGGTGGCGGTGGAGAACCTCCCGACCTGGCACGGCAAGCTCTCCTACAGCCTGCGCCTGGAAACGGCGGGAACCTTGCGGCTGAAGCTTTCCGGCGATCTGGCCATCCCGCCCGGCGGGATCGTGGCGGAACCGCCGCTGTCCCGGCCGATTCGGAGAGCCGAGGCCGAGGGTGGCGAGCGGCTGGATTTCACCCCGGAGAGCCTTACGATCCGCATGATTCCGGCGGAGATAAGGGTGAGATTTTAAATCCTATTAATAAATGCCCTCAGGCCCGGAGCGCGCGTCGAGGTGCTGGCGCTTTCTCAGCTCGCGGCCATGGGCGTCCTGCCGCTCCTGTTCAGTGCCGCCTTCGTTGAGATA
>CADDYU010000320.1 GCA_902810705.1 Methylococcaceae bacterium | reverse complement strand
GACTCGCTGCCAAGATGGCCCTGCATAATTTTTGCGTGTGGCTGAATCAGCAACTCGGCCGGCCCCGTTTGGCATTCGTCGATTTGATCGATTGGTAAACCCGGGATCACACCAAACGTTTAAGTATTTTTTTCGTGGACGATTTCTGCACGATACGGCGAATTAGCAAAAATTTGCTGCACGACTTAGGCTTGAATAACACTCCCGAGGCGGATGATAGCCACACGCGCTGGCTAAATTGAGTGCCGGTGGTGTCGATTTTTTTAATCAGTGACTGGAGCATGCCAGGCATGACCGGCCAAAATGGGTTTGACGCAATGCGAAACACCGTCATGTTGAAGCCTGACGCCATCACCCGGGATATCGAAATTCTGGTGATGGCTGGTATCGCAGCAAGCAAGAAAATAATTTGCAACCTGCTGACGCCGCACAATATCAAAATGAGCGATGTTCGGTTGCTATTCAATAGATAACTGCTTCGACCGAAGATCCCCCGTAGCCCCCGTCTGTCTACCGGCTGGAAGAAATGGCGGCCGAAGGCGATTCTAACCACCGATGGATTTTTTGAGTTTCAGCGGTATCCTGCTCGGGATTCTAGCCGTTCTCGGAGGAAATCTGCTGGAAGGCGGCCACTTGGCTTCCTTGGTCAACGGCCCCGCTTTTGTCATCGTTTTGGGCGGAACCTCGGGCGCCATTCTCTTGCAGACGCCTATTCCTGTTTTTCTGCATGCTCTGAAAACGACACATTGGGTCTTTATGCCGCCCAAGATCGAGCTCGAATCGCAGATAAAGAAAATCGTTAGCTGGAGCGCATTGGCCCGGAAGGAAGGTTTGTTAGGACTGGAAGGCTTATTGAATGAGGAGGCTGATCCCTTTGCCAGAAAAGGCCTGCAGCTCCTTGTTGACGGCAATGAAGCGGATGCGATCCGGGACAGCCTGGATGTGGAAATGCAGAGTCGGCTGCAGCGCGATATGAGTTGCGCCAAGCTATTCGATGGCATGGGAGGTTACTCGCCGACGGTCGGGATTATCGGCGCCGTGATGGGCTTAATCCACGTGATGCAGAATTTGTCTGATCCGAGCAAGCTGGGCAGTGGCATTGCAACTGCATTTGTCGCGACGATTTACGGCGTCGGGCTGGCGAACCTCCTGTTTATCCCGATGGCAAACAAAATCAAGGCGCAAAGCCATGCCGTCGCTCAGGCGCGCGAGCTCATCCTGGAAGGCATTATTTCGATCGCCGAAGGCGAAAATCCCAAAAACATCGAAATGAAACTCATGGGTTTTTTGGAATAAGAGCATCATGGCGCGCCACAAGAGATCCGAAGAAGAGCATGAGAACCTGGAACGCTGGTTGGTTTCGTATGCTGACTTCATTACCCTGCTGTTTGCATTTTTCGTGGTGATGTATGCGATTTCATCGGTGAACGAAGGCAAATACCGCATTCTCTCGGAATCCATCTCCGCCGCTTTTCTCGAACCCCGCAATAAGTTCGAAAGGCGCAAGACCGTAGAACCCATCCAGATCGGTGAAACCGAGCGCAACCGAACTCCTATCGATCAGCCGGTCGACGAGGACAATTACCGGCCGGCAGCCGATGCGGCGGACGAAGCGGAAGACCTCAAGATGGATGAGGCGCGGCTACAGGTCCTCGGAAGGCGGATTGCGGAAGCCTTGGCATCCCCCATCGAGAACGAACTGGTGAAAGTCCGATATCTGGGTCTATGGCTTGAAGTGGAAATGAAAAGCGGGCTCTTGTTCGCCAGCGGCAAAGCCGAGGTTGCTAATGAAGGATTAGCGATGCTACACAAACTTGCGGAGATTTTTCGCGAAGCGCCTAACGCCATACAGGTTGAGGGTTACACGGACAATATACCCATCAATACCCGCGAATTTCCTTCCAATTGGGAATTATCCTCGGCGCGCGCCGCGAGCGTCGTGCATCAACTCATGCGCAGCGGAATTGAGCCCGCTCGTATGGCGGCGATCGGTTACAGTGAATATCACCCGATTGCAGACAATGATACCGAAGAAGGCCGCTATCAGAACCGCCGGGTCGTAATTCTGCTGCTATCGAAAGTCGCTGCCCGGCATAATCGGATGGCGGATCAGCGAGTAAAATCGTCAGGCCCCGCGCAAAATGATGCTAAGTCCACGCAAACCGGTGTGGCCAATCCAGAACCTGCCCCGTAAGGCGCTGATTTTGCGCGGGTAACTTAAGAGATGCAGCGTTCTTTCGGACTTGCTGTGAACCGGTCGACGTGCTCGGTGAGCACAAGGCAGTAACATGAAGGATGCGATGGGAAGACCCGAACGATTCAGTGATCCAATAGGCACGTTTTATCCAGAAAATGACGCCTGGTAGCAATGTGAATCAGGCCCAGCCACTATTACGTACTCCCAGGATCGCCCCGCTGCCAGGGGCGCCCAATTATGTGATTGGCAGATCAACTTACGCGCCAATGTCGTGACCGTAATCGATAATCGTCTCGGTCTGGCGAGAAAGCCTGACAACGCTTTTCGGATAAAGCGAGTCGAGACCGGCGATCAGCTTGCAGAAATTCGAGTGGATAGCGTCGTGGCGGTCACCGGAGTGCGGCCTTCGGACATTGCATCCGCCCCCAATCCAGCTAGTGGACGTTTGCGTTATCTCTACGGCGTAAGCAGCCGGAGCGGCCGGTTATTGATTCTAGCGGACCTGAATGCGCTACCTTGGCAAAAGGCCCACGCGAAGAGCGCTCAAATCCGTACAAAACAGCCCGACGATCACGCTTGATAGGACAGCCCGTTATTCTTTTTGCTCTATTTATTCTCTTGCTTGGGCTGATCTCGCTCGCCCTGGCACTTAGTTCCTTAGCGCGAGCCGTCAAAAATCTCAAGTCGGATACTTTGGCGCTCGCCAAAACGGTCGTCCGCCAACAAAACGATATGGCAGGCTTGTGCTCGGCAGCAATCGTCATCGACGAGCGTCTTATCGAACACGACGGCCATTTATCCAGACTCGTGGCCGATATTGAAGCAGCCAACGGGCAACGGGAAGCGAATCGGTCCTACTACCTCGCTATAGATAAGATAAAGAAGGGGGCAAACGTGGAGGAACTTGTATCCGAGTGCGGCCTTTCGCTAGCCGAAGCCGCTTTATTGTTGAGGCTGCACGGAGCGGGCGATCTGGATTCCAGAAAATCAAGCCCATAGTTCGCCGCTGGTCTTGGCTTTAAATACCAAGACCTCTTATGAGCCGGCTCTAGCCTAAAGACTCGATTGGCTATTGCTCTGCAATAAAACCTTCCATCCGGATGAGTTCCCTAATTCCATTTTGCGATCATAAGGATAACAATATGGCAGGTCATTTCAGATGGGAACTGCCAGGGCAAGACCAGCGGGTGGACGGGCTGTGTTGGAGAGAGGCCAAAGCGGTTCTGGAGACGGCC
>CADDYU010000319.1 GCA_902810705.1 Methylococcaceae bacterium | reverse complement strand
GGCGAACGGCCCGCTCCCTAACCCCCGGTGAGAAATGTGTCATTGTCTTCATGGCTCCATACTCTCAAAAGCTGGAGCCTCCGATAAAGCCGGGGCGGTTCAACGCCGATTACCCGTTATACCAAGGTGATCGGGCGATACATGCCGATGGACCCATCCAAACGGGACTACTGGCGTGAGCGCAGGCAGCGCAGCGTGGCGCGTGGGAAATACCGGAAGGACCGATTGGCGATGCTGAAAGCGCAAGGGAACACCTGTGGCTATGCGGCACCGCCTTTTGGACCGGAGACCCTATCGACGACCACCACATTGTGCCTCAGCACGCGGGTGGAGACGACCGACTGGAAAACCGGATGCTTGCGCATCAGTGGTGCCATCACGCGCACCACCAGCGACATGGATACAAGATGGCTGAGGCTTGAGCCGTATGATGGGAAACCTCACATACGGTTCTTAGGGGGCGGGATCGTAGCGATGCGGCCCTGCTACCCAGGGGGAGGATGTCAACTCGCTGAAAGGAGCTTTGAGCCCGGCGTCGCACACAATGGATAACCGTGACGCCCCAGTGCAACGTTCTCGATCACGCCTGTCTCGCGAGTGAGTAGCGCGATAGTCGGGCCGGCAATCGGGAAGGCGGCGCTTAAGATGCCCGTCACTGCCCACGACGGAGATATATTGGACCGGCTCCGGCAGGTCGCCCGTGCCGCCCACCTCGGCTTCGAGACCGATCGATGCGATCGCCTTGTGAGTTGCGTTGGTAAGGAACTGATACTTAGCCCCTATTTTGAGGTTGTCGAAGCCGTCCAGCGCATCTTTTCCGCCCGGCTCCAGATGCCAGAATTCGCTGCCAAAGATCATGCCAAAATACGGAGGTGATGCGCGCGGTATATTCCTTGGATATTGCAGTTGCTAGGATTGCCGGCTCCCGGGTTCCTTGTAATGGCTAGCCAACAGCGAGAGCTTATCCATCACGAAGGGCTTGTCGATGGCGAGGCTGGTCGGAAAGCGACTTGCCGATCTGAGCACGCTCAGTGGTAAACAATGCGATCCCGGTGCTTCCGATGCAAATAATCCGGTCCCGAAATCGGCCTGCTTGCAGGCCTGGCCGGTTTCAAGGGCTGTCCACGACACGTAATCCTTGGCAAGTGATGCTTCTAGTGTGAGGGAACGGGTAAACTTCCTGACAGGCCCAAAGCTCTGCGAGAGCGCTTTCGAAGGGGGTATACACCGTGAAGCGCGGCGGACGGCCGTAAAGTGAAGGGGAGTTCGTCAGGGCGGGAATTCAAACCATGAACTTGCAACAGATGGCATTTCAGCCTCGCCAGGGGCTCCGATGGGTTAAACGCCTTGCGGCCAATCATGGCGGCCGGGATTTCGTGATCGGCGACCTGCATGGCTGCCGGGAGTATCTGGATCGACTGCTGCATCGAGTCGAGTTTGATCCATCCGTGGATCGCCTGATCTCAGTGGGCGATTTGGTCGACCGGGGGCCGAACTCGCTGGATTGCCTGCGCTTGCTCGAAGCCCCCTGGTTTCACGTCGTCATGGGCAATCACGAGCAGATGCTTCTCGATTTCTTCGCTCCCTGGCTGGCCGATGGCTCACCCGCTGATCCCTATGCCGAATCCAGCCTCGGCTTCCTCGTCAATGGCGGCCATTGGGCGCTCTTCGAAATTGACTCGACGCGCCGGCCCATCAGGCCCTTAAGCGATCTGTTGCCCTTGGTGAGCGCCCTGCCGCAGGTGATCGTGGTGGGGGACGGCAAGGAGCGCTATCACGTGGTGCATGCCGAGCTCGTGAAAGCCAGGGATGCCAAGGGCGCCCCCGGGGTGTGGAGCGATGCCGAGATCGACGCCCTAGACGAATTCGGAACCGATGACGAGGATTACCCGGCCTTTCGCTGGTCCCGCAGGATCATGGGAAATACGCAGCAGAGCCACCTCTGGCCGACTATTATTCCGGAACTCTCGATGACCTTCTGCGGGCATACCGTCGGGCAGGGAATTCGCCGCGCCTTTTCCCATGTCTGCCTCGACACCGGGGCGTTCGTGGCTGTCCGTGACCCCGCCCAAGCGGAAGACTACGGCCTGACCCTAATCGACGTTAAAGAACGTCGCTGGTTCACGGCTCACGCCTTGCATTTGACGGAGGGAGACTTGTAAGGCCGCACCGGTAAAAAACACCATCGCCGAAGCATCATTCCATGGGCCAGCCACCGCCGTTGTCAGGTCCCGCGCTCACGTTCACGCCACCTTTCGCTAAGCCCGGGCCGGGCATTCGGCGCTGCTTCTTGAGCCATGGCCCCGCCAACTCATGCCTTGGGGCTTGATGTTCGAATCGGAGAGCAGGCGGCTGTGTGTGGTTAGCGCATTTTGATCCCGGGTGTACGGCAACTTGGAGCGGCAGGCGAGGCCCGAACGATAGGGACGTGGCAAGGAGAGGACGATGGCCAAGGCGCTTTCGCGGGATTTACGGGAACGGATCAGGGCCGCCTGTGATCCGGGGGAATCCTCGAAGCCCGACCGGGCACGGGTGGAACTTCGAGAGTGGCTGGGGCTATCGATCCATCTCTCCAGGCTCTGACACTCGTTGCGGCGCCTGGGGCTGACGTTCAAAAAAACGCTAAAGGCCGCGGAGAAGATCGCGAGGCCGTGCGTGTCCGACGCGAGGCGTGGGTAAGGGAACGCGTGAGTTGGAACCCGGCCCGCCTGGTTTGTCTCGATGAAATGGGACTGACCACGGCCCTGGTCCGCCGTCACGGGTGGGGACGGCCGCACAGGGTCACTGGCGAATCACCCCGCCAGTGGATCACGGTCCTCCATCAGACCGATCTCACGGCGCCCAGGGTGACCGAAGGTCCGATGACCTTCGACCTGCTTCCGGCGTACGGTCGGGAGTTTCTAGCCCCAACCTTGTCGTCCGGGGATCGGGTCATCTGCGATCACCTGGCCTCGCTCCTGGGAACCGGGGTTCGCGAAGCCATCGAGGCGCGTGGGGCGATCTTTCTGCCGCTTCCCCCGTAGAGTCCGGACCTGAATCCCATCGAGCAGGCGTTTTCCAAAGTCAAAGCCGCCCTTCGGAAGGCAGCGGCACGCACCCTCGAGGCATTCCACGCCGGCGTGATTGAGGCGCTGGAACGCTTCCCGCCCGCGGAATGCGCCAACTATCTGCGAGGAGCCGGCTATGCCGTACGAACGAGATGACAATGCTCTAGCGGTAGTTTGTTATTCCCGGAGGTAAAGATTGAGGCCCTGGCCGCACGCTACGGCGTTCAGCAGGACTTCGAATTCCGGGGGCGGGGGCTCCGGATTCCATGCCTGCCAGCACCGAGAGAGCCATCGCCAAGGAGCTAACCAAGCTCGCACCGCCCGCCGTGCAGCAGGCCAGGAGGTCCGCGGACACGGGGTAGGAATTTTTTTCCGCGCCGCCTTGGGATC
>CADDYU010000318.1 GCA_902810705.1 Methylococcaceae bacterium | reverse complement strand
AGTGCCCGACTCGCTGCCAAGATGGCCCTGCATAATTTTTGCGTGTGGCTGAATCAGCAACTCGGCCGGCCCCGTTTGGCATTCGTCGATTTGATCGATTGGTAAACCCGGGATCACACCAAACGTTCAAGAACCTGATGAGTATGCTTTGCTTATAAATTACGAATACGTGTCGATGTTGTTTTGGATAGGGCACCTCGCGAACAGGGATTCACGACTTGTCAGCTGGGCTCCGTCTGTCGGCGTCGAAACCACGAATGATGTATTTCAAAGTCAAGCCTTGAATACTAAGTTTAATTGGGGAGTACGCGGTACATTAGGTTTTCAAAGCGTGATTAACATAGGCACGGCAATCGACAGTATTAGTCAGACTTTAAATGTAGCTGTTACGGATGCTAGAAACATTAGATTCTTCGCTGATTACTGGATCACCGATCCTCCCTACGCCGACGCGATCAACTACCACGAACTCTCCGAGTTTTTCCTCGCCTGGTACGAAAAGCATCTGCCCAAGCTTTTCCCGGAATGGTACGCCGACAGCAAGCGGGCCTTGGCGATCCGGGGTTCCGGCAAGGCATTCCGGCAGGGCATGGTGGAGGCCTACAGCAATCTCGCCCGGCACATGCCGGACGAGGGCCTCCAAATCGTCATGTTCACCCATCAGGACGCCGGGGTTTGGGCCGATCTGGCCCTGATCCTGTGGGCGGCGGGCCTTCGGGTCACGGCGGCCTGGACTATTGGCACGGAGACCGAATCGGCGCTCAAGGAAGGCAATTACGTCCAGGGCACGGTGTTGATGGTGCTGAGGAAGCAGACTTCCGAAGATGTGGCCTTTCTCGATGAAATCGTGCCCTTGGTCGAGAGCGAGGTGGAAAACCAGCTCGAGGCTATGCTCGCGCTGGAGGATAAGGAAGATCCCAATTTCACCGACGCCGATTACCAGCTCGCCGCTTACGCCGCCGCGCTTCGCGTCCTGACCCAGTACGGCGACATCGAGGACATCGACGTGAGCTACGAACTCTCCCGCGAACGGGTGCGGGGCGAGGTGTCACCCATCGCAAAAATCATCGAGGATGCGGTCAAAACCGCCAGCAATTTTCTGATTCCGGCCGGCATCGAAGGGCATCTCTGGAAAAAGCTCACGGCGGTTGAGAAGTTCTACCTCAAGGGCCTCGAGGTCGAAAGCCACGGCGATCTCCGGAGCGGCGTCTACCAGGAATTCGCCCGCGGCTTCGGCGTCCGGGATTACCAGTTCTTGCTGGAAAGCGGCAAGGCCAATCAAACCCGGCTCAAAACCGCCTCCGAACTCAAGCGCCGCGAATTGGGCGGTGAAGGCTTCGGCAATGCCCTGCTGCGCCAGGTGCTGTTCGCCGTGTATCGGGTGGCGGAAAGCGAGGAAACCCGCGAAGGCATGACCTGGCTGAAAACCGAGGTTAAGGATTACTGGGCGCAGCGGGAAAATATCGTGGCCCTGCTCGAATACCTGTCCCGCCTGCCCATCGAGCATTGGAGAGACGATGCGGCGGCGGCTCGCCTTTTGGCCGGGGCGGTGGATAATGATCATGTGTAACGTAACAAACAGAGGTAACCGATGTCCGTCGTAGTTCCGGACTTGCGCCCGTACGAGCGCTTGCTGGCCCTGCCGGAAAACTTGATCGGCGAAATCATCGGCGGCGAACTGTATACCCAGCCCCGGCCCGCCGGACCTCACGCCTCCGCCAGTTCCGTGCTCGGGATGGATATCGGTTCCGCCTACCACCGGGGCCGGGGCGGGCCGGGCGGCTGGTGGATCATCGACGAGCCGGAGCTTCATTTCGTCCGCGATACGGAAGTGCTGGTCCCGGACATCGGCGGCTGGCGCCGGGAGCGGATGCCTTCGATCCCCCAGGACCATCGCTTCGAAGTCGTCCCGGACTGGGTGTGCGAGGTACTTTCTCCCGGCACCCAGCGGAAAGACCGCGTCATCAAGATGAAAGTCTATGCCCGTTTCGGCGTGGCATTCCTGTGGCTGGTGGACCCCAACGCGCGCATTCTGGAAACCTACGCGCTGGCCGACGGGCAATGGACCGTGACCGGCCTTTACCAGGATCAGGATGAGGTATCCGCCGCGCCCTTCGAGGCCGTGACCATCGCTCTGGGCGATCTCTGGGCGGGCACTTGATCACCCGCTTTTCCTCCCGCCGCCAGCGCCTCGACCGCAGCTTTCTCACTGAACGCCTGTCCGGTGCACATCGCTACGACCGAATTGCCGGGTTCTTCTCGTCCTCCATCCTCGAAGTGGCCGGGGAAGCGTTGGAAAGCGTGCAGGGTCCGGTGCGCCTGGTGTGCAATTCGGTCCTGAACCCACAGGACGTATTGATCGCCAAGAAGGCCGCACAGGCGGCCATGCGGCGGGAGTGGTGCGAATTCCAGCCCGAGCGCCTGCCCGAAGCGTCCAAGGACCGATTCCGGCGCCTTTATGAATTTCTCAGCGGCGGAAGACTGCAAGTGCGGGTCCTGCCCGACGAGACCTTCGGCCTGATTCACGGCAAGGCCGGCGTCATCACTCTGGCCTCCGGCAGGCAAACCGCCTTCCTCGGCAGCGTCAACGAATCCCTGACGGCCTGGCGGCTCAATTACGAATTGCTGTGGGAGGATGATTCACCGGAGGCGGTCGAGTGGGTCCAAAGGGAATTCGATGCTCTTTGGCACTCCCCATTTGCCGTGGAGCTGGCCGAATTTATCGTACAGGACATCGACCGCTTGTCCCGCCGGGTCGTGATCAGCGGCGTGGATCAATGGCGAGTCGATCCCGATCCCGCTTCGGCGATTATCGAAGCCCCGGTTTATCGCAAGGAAGTCGGTCTCTGGGAACATCAGAAATACTTCGTCAAACTGGCTTTCGACGCGCACCTTGGACCCCATGGCGCGCGCTTCGTGCTGGCCGATCAGGTCGGATTGGGGGAAACCCTGCAGCTGGCGATGGCAGCGGAACTCATGGCCCTGGCGGGGGATAAGCCCGTACTGGTGCTGGCGCCGAAGCCGTTGATTTGGCAATGGCAGGATGAGCTCGAAAACCTGTTAGACCTTCCTTCGGCGGTCTGGGACGGCCGCCAGTGGGTAGACGAAAACGGCATCGAGTATCCGAGTCCGGGACCGGAAGCCATCCGTCGTTGCCCGCGGCGGGTGGGCATTGTGTCCACCGGGTTGATTACGAGCGGGTCTGAAATCAGATACTCGCTGCTGGCGATGGAATTCGAGTGCGTCATTCTCGATGAGGCCCATCGCGCCCGTCGACGCAATCTGGCGCCGGGGCGGGTGTATGATGCGGCCGAGCCCAATAATCTGCTGGAGTTCATCTGCCGGATATCGCTAAATACTAATTCCATTTCTAATTCTGAAGTGAATCTATGATCCATGGCCAAGCGACGATCGAATGGACTCGGCCGTGGTCGTTTTCCAGCGTTCTCAAGCTGTCTTCCAAGTGATCCTCCAGAGCGTCGAT
>CADDYU010000317.1 GCA_902810705.1 Methylococcaceae bacterium | reverse complement strand
GGGGGTATTCTTTCGGTCGGCGACTCAGGACAGGGCGGCGAGCCTCGGCCTGACCGGTTGGGTCCGGAATCTCCCGGACGGTCGGGTGGAAATCCTCGCGGAAGGCGAAGAGAACCGTATCGCCGAATTCCTGGACTGGTGCAAATCCGGCCCGCCGCGTGCTCGGATCGAGGAGTGTCGAATCGTCGAGGAAGTCCCTCGAGGAGAGTTCGGAGAGTTCGAGGTGCGGCGGGATTTCTGACACCTGCGAGCCGGCGCCTTCCATTGAGGCGCCAGCCCGTCTCGCGCGGAGACTTTTCGCAGGCGGCTAAAACGCTCGTGATTTTTTAAAAGAGGCCGTCCTACCCGTTCAAACCGCCCCGGGCTCGCGTCCAGCGACATCTCTTTCACGGAGAGTCGTTCCATGGAAATGGGACACGGGTTGGAGGACATGCACGACCCACGGTTTTACCGGGGGTGGAACTAAATCAGCGATTTCCTCCGGCGTAAGAGTGTTCTCGCGCCTTAAGGCACCTCGAAGCGGACCAACTTCCGAAACACCGGCGCGGGGTTCACGCCGAAGGTCGCTCGATAGCAGCGGCTGAAATGGGCGGCGTCGGAAAAGCCCGCGTCCAGCGCGGCGCGGGTCAGGGTATCGCTAGATTGAAGCAATTCGGCCGCGGTGATCAGGCGTTTCCACATTCGAAACCGGCGGTAGGGCACCCCCATGTGCTCATGGAACAGGTGCAGGAATCGTGAAGGCGAGAGCTGGACGAGGCTCGCCAGTTCCTGTCCGGAGAAATTCCGGTCAGGCTCTCGGCAGATCCGTTCGATGACCTGCCGAATGCGCGCGTCGAGTTCGGGAGCGTGTTGCTCGCGCGAGTTCAGCAGCCGGTCCAGACGCTGCTCGACGGCGGCACGGCGCGGGTCTTCTTCGTAAACCCAGCGAAAGCATTCGACCGTCTCCGCGTCCTCGAAGAACGTGACCGCCGTTCCGGTATAGGGAAAACGTTTCCGGAACCCGATCGCATCCGGACTGTTCCGCTCCACGAACAGCTTGCCGTGCACCCCGCCTGCCATATCCAGGGCATGCCGAATTCCCGCGGGCACCACCGCGCAGCGGCAACCGCACCATTCGCCATCATCGGCCAGCCTGATCCGGAACGGCCGGTAGAGGCCTACGTGCAGCACGTCCGCACCGTAGACATGAGTCTCCAGATGCTGAAGCGGACCGCAATACAGCACCCGCCCGCATCCCATGTAAAGCTGCGAGTGTTCGGGATAAAACGTTCGCATAGCCAGTTTATGCAAGTCCTTGCCGGTCAAGCGTGCATACAATTCCAAGCGCCGGCCCTAGCTGAGGCGGTCTGGCGGTTCGGCGATCCCAAGTGATACGTCGCGCCAGCATAATGAACCCGAACCGGCGTTTTCCAAAATTTTTTCCGGGAGGATTTCCATGAACGACACACTGACCCGCACGGAATTTCGATCGCGCTTCGAGGCCTTGCTGAGCCGGCTCGCGCCAGATGATCTGATCGGTTATGCCTTTATCGAGGTTCCCTCCGATCGAAAACCCTGGCTGGATACCGCCGTCGACGTGAGCACGGGCGACAAGGTCACGACCTTCGCCATAGGAAGGACCTATCTCAAGGGCACCGATCTCTGGTTCGGCGCCGATTTCCAGTTGTGGTGCCGAATCGGTCCGGAGGGCGAAATCTTCCGCGGCACCCGGGCGAGCCATACCTTCGTCGCGGAAAACCCGGGCCGGCTGTATCTCACCAGTTATTTCCCCGGCGAATGGGCCACCCGAACCGGCGAGTTGGCGACGCCGGACGACGTTTACGAGCAGGTGAACGGAAGCCTGACCGTATTGATCCTGCGCTGGCGGGCCGAACCAATCGAGGGGCTGAAAAAGCTGGCCGCGCTCGGCGACGTCGACAGCCTGATCGCCTCCGAAATCGATCGCCTGAGCAACCCGGTCGTGCCGCCGCCAGGCTGGCGCTATCTGTGGTTCCTGGGACCGGCGGAAATCTACCAACCCTGTCAAACTCCGGAAAAGCAAGCCGCCATCTGCTGCCATACCCATCGCGATGGGGGATTGTTGCAGAAGGACGTTTCCCTGCCACTCGAGCCGGATACGCGCTTGCGCTGGGCCTGGCGCATGAATCGCCTGCCCTCGGCGGTGCGCGAGGACACGCTCGCGACCCATGACTACCTGAGCATCGCCGTGGAGTTCGACAACGGCCAGGACATCACCTATTACTGGAGCGCCGAACTGCCCGTAGGCACCGCCTACCGCTGTCCGATTCCCACCTGGACCGCGCGCGAGACCCATGTGGTGATCCGCTCCGGCTCCGAAGGTTTGGGGCAATGGTTCGACGAGGAGCGGGATATTTACCGCGACTATCTGGAATTCGTCGGCGACCCGGCGCCGGCTCGCATCGTGCGGGTGTGGCTGATCGCGGTGAGCCTGTTTCAGGGAAAAGAAGGGGAATGCCGGTATGCCGACTTGGCGTTCGTGACGGAGAAAGGAGTGACGCCGATCCGGTAAAACCGGCAAATTAAGCTCCCTAAGCTCCACTTCTTCGGGCTGGCCCCCCATAAGGGCATTGGACCTGAAGGGACTCCGCCATTTCGGTTTACGCGATATCGAACCTTGGGTGGTCATGGCCAGCAATCTGGCCTGCGCGACCGAGCACTGCCCTATCGTGGCTCTTGCCATTCGCGCGCCGAACCTTTCCTTCTGAGACGCAACGCCCAGGAAAATACTGCCTTTCGAAGCGGAATCCACGGCGGTCTTTTCATTCGATGCTGCGGGGGTACGCGATCATCTTCGGCGCTTGGCGCCGGCGCGCCATCGGCAACCGGGCAGGTAGCGGCGCCGCCAAAAAAGAGGCTTCGCCTTGTCGATTTGCGGCCGCGTCGTTCGACTGATCAACGGAGCGGGCCGAGTTTGAGCTCGATCTGTGGAGCCGGCCCCAGCGCGATGGCGAGAAGCCGGAGGTGCTAAGTAATCTCTCAATTATGGAGGACCCCATGAAATATCTATTGTTGATCTATGCGGACGAGCAAGGCTTGAACGACACCGAGCGGGAAGCATGCTATGCCGAGTCCAAGCGGCTCGTGCAGGACCTCAAGTCCAGTGGCCAGTATCTCGGCGCCAACCCCCTGCACCCCACGACCACGGCGACCAGCGTCCGGGTCCGAGGCGGCAAACGTCTCGTGACCGATGGCCCCTTCGCCGAGACGCGCGAGCAACTGGGCGGTTATTTCCTCATCGACGTTCAAAATCTCGATCAGGCGATCGGCATTGCCGAAAGGATTCCCATGGCGCGGAAGGGCACCGTCGAGATCCGCCCAGTGATCGAGCTCCCGGATCTGCTGGCTGATTAATGCCTCCTAAAGATCTGATCTGGCTAGACTATCCCGGACACACAACTTCACACTATTACGAAATTACTAGATGAGGCGTGTGTCAGCATGAGCGAGAAATCAAAACCCAAGACCTATCCGGCGGAGTTCAAGGCGTCGGCG
>CADDYU010000316.1 GCA_902810705.1 Methylococcaceae bacterium | reverse complement strand
CCCGGAACCTTGCCGTCCTTGAGCGCAGCGAAGACCGTCTCCCGCAGGGCGTTGTGCAGCTCGCCGAAGATGAAATCGTTTGTGGCCGTGACGCCGATCTGCTGGCCCGACTGCCGGAAGTAACCGTTGTCGCCGCCCGGCAGCTTCTTCGCGTTCAAGTCGTCGAGCACTGATTTCGGCCACGCACTCGCCGGCGTCTCGGCGTCGAGAAGGCGCGGCGACCACCCGCCCCACCAGAGCGAGCGTCCGCCGACACAATAAGCGAGTCCCGCCGAGGCGTAATTCAAGGCCTGGGGCGCATTCCAGGACAGCCCCCACACTTCCCTCCCGAGCCCCAGTGAGGGGAGGTTCTGCTGGTGCTCGGCGATGAAGAAGGGGCCGGCATCGAGCACCAGTATGCGCTCGCTGCGCCCGGTGCTGCGGAACCAGAGCTGTTCGGCGACGGCTGCGCCGAACGTGCCCCCGCCGATGATGATAAAGTCAAAAGGCCTCATGTCGCCTCGCGGCGGCAGCCGATTGCCGTTAACGTCCGTGGCGTTGGCGCGGTAAGCGGGGTCCGAGTTGGCGAGGGCCTCGTCGAATGTGTTGCAGACGTAGCGCCCGAGCACGTCGAGCGCAAAGTCGGTAGGTTGAGAGCCTGATCCGATATTCATTCCCGTCTCCTTCTGCTGTTGAGGATAGGAAATCCCATGGGCATAAGGGCCTCATGTCGGCCGAATGTTGCGCTTGGGGTGAACCGCCGTCAAGCGATTGAGCATCGAGAAAACGAGGTTTTCGGGGATTGACGCACGAAACTAGAGGGGGCTCGCGGCGGCAAACGGGCATGGGGCCGTGGCCAACCCGCGTTCTCGGCAAAGCGCCTGCCTGCCGGGCTCGAAGGGCCGAGTCGGCAACGGGGTGATCTCGCGCGCGGGCAGGCTACCGGGCGACGGTTGGATCGAACGCAAACCCCGACGCGGGCTCGCCCATGGCGGGATCAAAGGTGGATGTTTGGCCCGCGCAGGTGCTTACGGGCGATGCCGTCAGTTCCAAGCGTTTGCACCACGACCTGCCCCACCGCGTTTCCTCCCCCGCTGAGTTCAACCAACTCGCCTGCTCGCCGCCGAGTTGCAAGGCGAATTTACCCGCGTTAACAGTTCTCGCGCTCATGATATCAAGCCTTTGAAAATTGGTGATAAGTTAGCGAACCCCAATTCGCTGATGCTGCACGACTCGGCTGGTTACGCGAGGCGCGGACGAGTAACCGAAACCCATTACGCAAAAACGTCTGGAATAAATCGATTTGGCCGTTCCGGTACGAATCTTCGGCGTTCATTTTCGCGGTAGCCGTGCGTTTTGGCGGCAATGGCAGGCCCCCCGGCAAAGCAAGATCGGCATTCGGTGCCATAACATCATTCCCCCTAGCAGGCTATCGCCGCCGGCGGCCCTAACTATTCTTCGTTGAATCAACAAAGTCAAAGTTATGGTAGGCGAGCTGCTTACCATCTTCCGTGTACGCGACTCCAAGCGGCCGTACACCAGAAGGCCAATCGGTCCGGCTGACCAACTCCTGATAGGCCCGCGCAATTTGAGATTGAGATCGCCAGCTATGCCGAGCGTTCAACAGGAGCGGAAGCCCACATCCAGAAACTGGCCGCGCAAGTGGAGCGGCTACAAGGCCAGCTGGCGGAGATGGTCAAGAGCGCCGGTGAAGCAAGCCAAAGCAAGCGGAGGCAGAAAACAGTCCGCTGAGTCCGGGGGGCGAATCTGGAGAATGAGCGGTGCCGCGGTTCAACAGGCTTTGGCCGTGGGCAACTCCGCCCAATGGGTCGTATAGGCCGGCGACGTTAGCCGGGCGGTATGAAAACCCCGGTAGTGTCCCGGCCGGTTTGGTCGGCTCTCGTGACCGTGCCGCTCGTGTCCTTCGGTACACCCGAAAACTCAACCGTTGTCCATATCCGAGCGCCCCACAAGGTCTCAGCTTCCCCTTTCGTGAAATATCTATTTGTCATGGAATCTCCGCAGATTAACAGGATGTTGAAATTCGAGATCATGCCTCCGGCCTTTTATCCATCCATGGATTCAATTCTGCGTCCCGGAACCCCTATGGGCGCTGAAATTCCGGTTTTAGCCTGTTTATACCCCTACATTCGGGGTGTTTCCCGACCGTTGGGCGGATGGCGGATAGATCTCCGCCTAGGCGGTCGACCAGCGCCAGCCGAACAGTCTGCCCATCCGGGTCAGGTTATAGGCGGCGAAGGTGAAGAGCGTCTGCGCCTTGACCTTCGGCAGGCCACGAAAACGCGTCTTGCGCAGACCGCCCACGGTCTTCGACCAACCGAAGACCTCCTCCACGCGCTTTCGAATCTTCCGACTGGTCCTGTTGCCAGCATGCCGCGTGGTACGACCATCGATCGCCGCGCCTTTGCGCTTCTGCGCCACAGGCGGCGTCACCCGCAGTAACCGCAAGGCCACCACGAACGCCGCCACGTCGTAGCCCTTGTCCGCGCCCACCGTCGCGCCCGGCTTGCGCACCGTGCGCGCGATCATGACCTTGGCCGCCTCCCGCTCCGCCTTGCCGGTCGCCAACGTGGCCTCGGCATCGACCACCAGCCCGTAGCGGTTCTCCATCAGGGCATGCCCCATGAAGCACAGCCGGGACTTGTCACCCGGGTTCTTCTTGTACAGACGCGCATCCGGGTCGGTGGCGGATACCTGGGTGTCGTTGCTACGGGTCTCGCCTTTGAAATCCACCGTGGGGTTGCGGCCACCCCTCCGGTGGCGGTGTGCCGCCGTCATTTTTCTCGAAACGCTTCATCGACGCCCAGGCCTCGATCAACGTGCCGTTCACCGAAAAGTGTTCGTCGGACAGCAGCTGCTGCCACTCCGCCCAGGCCAGCATCCGTTCGAAGAAAGACCGGGTGATCCGCTCGTTCAGCAATCGCTCGCGGTTGGCACTGAAGGTCGAGTGATCCCACACCTCGCCGTCCAGCGTCAGTCCGATAAACCAGCGATACAGCAGGTTGAAATCGATCTGCTGGACCAACTGCCGCTCGGAACGGATCGAGAACAGCACCTGGATCAGGCTGGCCCGCAGCAGTCGTGCCGGCGGGATCGACTCTCGCCCGGTGTTGGCATACAGCGCAGCCAACTCGGCATCCATCGTCTTCAGCAGGATATCCACTACTGCGCACAGTTTGCGCAAGGGACGGTTCGGGGGGATTCGGTCTTCCAGCGTCCGATAGCTGAACAACTCATGCTGGGTGATGTCTGCGCCGCGCATGCTCCGATCCTGAAGTATCTCGTGATGGACATTATTTTACTATCCCGTACAATCAGTTACCCCATTTTATACGCTACAGACCGACCGACCACTGCGAATTTTCCCGCATCTCAGGCCAGAGAAAATCAACAGCCTGGTAAGCGCGCCGCCTCAGCTCGACTTTATCCATTTAAGACTATGAAACGCGAACTCGACGGGCCGGGTCAGTGGATCTTTACGCTTGCCGAAGAGATAGATCATGCCGACCTTACCCGCCGAGTTCACGAGATTGATTA
>CADDYU010000315.1 GCA_902810705.1 Methylococcaceae bacterium | reverse complement strand
CCGCAAGGGCGACCGGGTCGCCGTCCTGGCCCGCAACAGTGTCGAGTGCGCGATCTCTCTCATCACTCCGAGCCTCTTGGGTGCCATCACCGCCCCCATCAACTGGCGGTTGACCGACCACGAGATTGCATACATATTGCAGGACCTGGAGCCGACGGCACTGATCGTGGATGCAAGCCTGCTGGACAAGGCCCGCGCGGCATCGTCGGGCGTTTCCTCACTGCGGGCATTCCTCGTCATCGACCGGGGGGACGGCGCCGCCGGTCCGAGCTTCCGAACCGGCGTCCAAGGCTCCGGCCGCTTCCCCGGCACCCGCTCCGGCGGCGCCCGAGGAGTCCGGCGGCAAGCCCGAGGCGGAACCCGAGACTTCGTCGATCCGTACCGAGACTCGACAGGGCCCCGACCGAAAACAGATCGTCATTCACAACCACGGGGCTCCGATCTTGCTGGAATTCGGATACGAACGGCGCTGAACTCGGCGAACCCGTTCGGCCATTCCGGCCAGCAAGGCGAGCGGCCGGATCACCGTTTCGAGGCGGTCCCTATCCAGAAGGATTGCAAAACAGCCGCCGTCTCGACGTAGGCTTCTAGATCTTCGGTCGGAGTGGGGGAATGATTCATGGCCTCAAGTAAAGCCATGTTTGTTACGTAGGATGAAGGCTATTTTCTTAGTTATCTTAGCCCGTAACCCGGCATCGCCAAATATGGGTTTGGCCCATATCAACGGATTACACGGCCTTCACTTCATCTGCCTCAAAGTGTCCTCAGCATTCGGGCAATTGCCTTAGGCCACAAGATTCCCTCGGGGCCGGGCTTGACCCGCCGCTGTCGTGGCGGAGCTGTCCACGTGCTTATTCCAGAGCCAAAATGAACTCCCACTGCATCTCGCTCACCGGCATGACGGAAAGCCGGCTGCCGCGGCGGACGAGGGGAAAGTCCTGGAGTTCGGGGTGGTTTTTGAGTTCGGCCAGGGGGATGGTGCGCTTGAGTTTCCGGACGAACCGTACGTCCACCATGAACCAGGTGGGTTGCTCCGGCCGGCTCCTTAGGTCGTAATGTTTATGGGCGGGATCGAAGGCGGTGGGATCGGGATAGGCTTCACGGACGATCTCGGCAAGGCCGACAATGCCGGGAGCTTCGCAGTTGGAATGATAGAAGAAGACGAGATCGCCTATTTTCATCCCGTCCCGGATCATGTTGCGCGCCTGGTAGTTCCGAACGCCGTCCCACGCTTCGGTTTGGTTCGGGCGCCGCGCCAGGTCGTCGATGCCGAACGCGCTCGGTTCGGATTTCATCAGCCAGTAATTCATGGATATTCCCCTATCTTCTCGCGTATTCCGCAATGTATTGTTTTAACAAGAAAATAAGGCCGTTCATTGGCTTACATGTTCCGCAGCGTGCCGATAAAATCCACCCCATATTCCCACCCAGAGCCCCACCCAAGGAGCAACCACAATGGGCAAACTAGCTGCTGTGACCTGCGAGACCGCCAAGCCTGACAAGCAGCGCGACCGACTGTTAGGGGATGGCGATGGCCTATTCTTGCGAGTGCGGCCACACGGAACCAAAACATGGATGATCGAATACGAGTTCCAAGGGCGCCGCACAAAATACACCATCGGCGTGTATTCGCGCGACGGCGCACCGGGCGGCAGCATTTCCGACTGGCTTCGGCACGGACAGCTATCCTTGACCCAAGCCCGCTCCATTGCCGGAAGCTGGAAGTCTGCCAGACGGGCCGGGCAATCCGGTGGCGGAATGGGAATCGGTGCTAGAAAAAGAGCGGGAAGCGGAATTGGCCCATAACGCGGCTATCTAGGCTGAAAGAGCGGCGCCCACCGTGAATGCCGCAATCGAACCCTTCATGAATCTGTCCCGGCGGGCGGCCCATCAGAAATCCTTGAGCCAATTGGAGGTGAATCTACGCCTGGCCCTCAAGGCGCAAGCGCAATGCGTGCGGACGCTGGAAGTCTTGGCGGCGATCAAGAACCCGCCGAACGTGGCGTTCGTGAAGCAGGCGACCATTGCCCACGGGCATCAGCAAGTGAACAACGGTGCGAGGAGGGAAGCAGCGTAAAGCCCGAAACCGCCGGACCCGCATCAAACCGTTAACGATCTGGCCGGCAATGCAACCGAATCGTTATACTTGAACGATCCCGCGCGGGGGAAAACGAAAATGCGCCGAATGAACTGTTAAGGCAACCGGCTCACGCCTCTCCGTAGTCGGCGAAAGAATCATCCCACCGCGTGTTCTATCATTTCTGATTTCATTTCAAAGGAAAACTGTGTGACTTCCGACCAACTCAACGAGCTGGAAAACCGGCTGTGGGCCGCCGCCGATCAACTGTGGGCCAATACCGGCTTGAGGCCGGCGGACTTTTCCACCCCCGTGCTGGGGCTGATTTTCTTGAGTTACGCCGACGGGCGGTTCCGGGAGGTGGCGGAAAAATACCGGAGCGAGGGGCAGAACCCCGAGGAATTGGAGCCTTACGATTACCAAGCCGAGGGCGTGCTGTACCTCAAGCCGGAGGCCCGGTTCAGCCGGCTGTTGGAGTTGCCCGAGGGCGCGGAGCTGGGCAAGGCCATCAACAACGCCATGGCGCAGATCGAAGCCGACAATCCCGAACTCAAGGCGTGTTGCCCCGCACCTACAACAAGCTCGACAACGCCATCTTGGTGGAACTCTTGCGGCTTTTGGCCCCGGTCAAGCTGACGGGCGATGCCTTCGGCAAGGTGTACGAATACTTCCTGGGCAAGTTCGCCTTGAAGGAAGGCCAGAAGGGCGGGGTGTTCTATACGCCGGAAAGCCTCGTCAAGCTGATCGTGGAAATCATCGAGCCTTACCATGGCCGGGTGTTCGATCCGGCGTGCGGGTCCGGCGGCATGTTCGTACATAGCGCGGCCTTCGTGGAGCGCCACCACAAGAAGGCCACCGAGGAAATCTCGGTCTACGGCACGGAGAAGGCCGGCGATACGGTGAAGCTGGCGAAGATGAATCTGGCGGTGCATGGCCTGTCGGGGGACATTCTCGAAGCCAACGCCTACTACGAGGACCCGCACGACGCCTTGGGGCGGTTCGATTTCGTGATGGCGAATCCGCCGTTCAACGTCTCCGGGGTGGACAAGGAACGGCTCAAGGGCGATCCGCGCTTTGCCTTGGGCTTGCCGAACACGGACAACGCCAACACCTTGTGGATTCAGCTATTCCACGCGGCGCTGAACGACCAGGGTCGGGCGGGTTTTGTGATGGCGAATTCGGCGGCGGACGCGCGCGGTGCGGAACTGGACATCCGCAAGAAGCTGATTCAAAGCGGCGCGGTGGATGTGATCGTGGCCGTGGGTTCCAATTTCTTCTACACCGTCACCCTGCCGTGTACCTTATGGTTTTTCGACAAGGGCAAACAGCTCCCCTCTCCCGCAGGCGGGGAGAGCGAAGCGAGGGGGGCGAAGCCGGCTAGGGGTGAGGGGCGCAAGAATAAAGTCCTATTTCTCGACGCCCGCCACGTTTACCGGCAAGTGAGCCGCGCCATTCGCGATTTCCTGCCCGAGCAGATCGAATACCTCGCCAATAT
>CADDYU010000314.1 GCA_902810705.1 Methylococcaceae bacterium | reverse complement strand
TTTTAAGCTTCTTTACGGTCATGGTGTGATCCTCTTCAGAGGGTTAGGTCGATTGTGGTGAATCACCCTCATACCATCACCCCACACTCCGTAAGAAGCTTTTGCTCAGAAGTCCGTACACTACCCGGGAGGCCGGGTGGCCTGCCTCGGCTGGAGGCAGTGGCCCGTCCGTCCCGGACCCGGAGGGGGAAAGCCCATCCAGGAAAAGGGACAGGGCGGGCGAGGCGTTCGAGTTCAGGGGCGGCGCCGTCCGGCGAGGCTCGGACAACGGAGAGCCGCGGGAATCCCGATCCCCGCCAGGCGAGGGATCGACGGGGAAGCACGCCCCGCCTGGCCCGGCGGGTGGGGCGTTCCGGGTTTCGGAACGAGGGCCGGTGTCGGGGTCCGGAAAGAGAGGCGGGGGCGAATGGGCGTTCGAGGCGGGAGGCTCGGGCTCGTCCGCCTCCATCCTTCCTGGTTGGGCGTTTTCCGGATCGGATTCCGGATCGATGCGCGCGAGCGATTCCGTTGCCGACATGCTCCCCTTACTCTCCTCCGTAATCTCTTTCGTAGTCTCTTTCTTCCTTTTAATGTCCTGGGGATTGCCCAGGACTGGCGCTCGGGGTTCCCCAGGACAGGCGGTGGAGGATGCCGAGGACTTGATCTTGGCAACCTCCACCTCAAGATCTTGGGATTCCCCAGATCTTGATCTTGGGGTGTCCTGGATCTGGCGCTGGCGCCAGGCGGCCCAGTCCTCGTCGATCTGGCGCCAGTCGAACCGATAGTAGTTCCGCGCGGGCAAACCCCGCCGGTTGACGGTCAGATAACCCAGGGAGGTTAGCTTGCGGATGGCGGTCCGCTGCGAGTCGCAGGACAGGCCTGTCTCGGCTTCGATCTCGTCTTGGGTCTTGAAGATTTCCCCGTCGTAACCCCGTTCCCGCCAATAGGCGAATTGGCACAGAAATATCGCGGCAGGCAACGAGCCGATGAATCGCGCGATCCGCGGATAGAATGCAATCGACCGGCCAAGGTCGGCCGAGTGGTCGGTAAGACTCATAAGCGCCTCACGACGGGTTCGTATCGTTGAGCGTTCCTTGGATTAATTGTCCATGCCGTAGTAGCGCTTCAACTGCGAATTCCGGTCCCATTCGGCCACCCGTTCCACGGTTATCCGGCCACTGATTCCATGGCCATTCGGCCACCCCTTAGGCGGGGAGCAACGCTGGGTCTTTCACCCTATGATCGGTCGCTTTATCGGAGCGAGAGGCCGAGGTGGAGCGATTACCCATGCGTATGATTCGAGAAGTTCTCCGGTTGAAATTGGACTGCGGTCTGTCTGACCGGCAAATTGCCAAGACAGCGGGTATTGCCCGCAGCAGTGTTGGCGAATACATTCAGCGGTTCCGGGAATCGGGACTGGTGTGGCCGGTATCCGCGGTGCTGTCGGACTGGGAGTTAAAGGCTTGCCTGTTTCCACCACCGCCTGCGGTCCCCAGAGCCCAACGCCCGGTGCTGGATTGGCCGACGGTGCACACCGAGATGCGCCAGGGCGTGACCTTGATGCTGCTGTGGCAGGAATACAAGGCGGCCAATCCGGATGGTTTTCAGTACTCCTGGTTCTGCGACGCCTACCAGGCCTGGAGGCAACGACGTGATCTGGTGATGCGCCAGACCCACCGGGCCGGCGAGAAGTTGTTCGTGGATTTCTGCGGGCAAACCGTGCCGATCACCGATCCCAAGACCGGGGAGATCCGCCCCGCGCAGATCTTCGTGGCGGTGCTGGGCGCCTCCAGCTACACCTACGCGGAGGCGGTGGAAAGCCAAGGTTTGGCCGACTGGATCGGCGCCCACGTGCGCGCCTTTCAGTGCTTAGGGGGAGCCCCTGAGGTACTGGTGCCCGATAATCTGAAGGCGGGCGTAACCAAGCCCTGCCGCTATGAGCCGGATGTGCAGTCCACCTACCGTGCCCTGATCCAACAACTCGCCGATTGCCGCTGGGTTAAGGAGCACCTCAACATTCTCATTACCGGTCCCACCGGTGTGGGTAAGTCGTTCCTCGCTTGCGCCCTGGCTCAGAAAGCCTGCCGCCAAGGTTACACGGCTTTCTACCAGCGCTTGCCACGCTTGCTGACCGAACTGGAAATCGCCCGCGGCGACGGCCGCTATTCCAGACTTATGCGGCAACTGGCCAGGATTGACGTCCTGGTATTGGACGACTGGGGCCTGGACACTAGCCTCACCGATCGTCAGCGCCGTGACCTTTTGGAAATCCTTGATGACCGCTACGCCAACCGAGCCACCATGGTAACCAACCAGTTACCCGTCGAGCACTGGCACGACGCACTTGGCGATCCCACCTTGGCCGAGGCCATCCTCGACCGCTTGGTACACAATGCCTATCGTCTCAAACTCAAAGGAAAATCGATGCGTAAAAACCTCGCCGAGGAACTCGGCCTTCCCTCCAAACCCACGGAAAGCAACACCCCCTCAGAGACGGAAATGGCAAAAACCTTGACGGCTAAAACTAGCCCTGAGTAATCTCAAAAACCCAGCGTCGCTTCGCTCCGACCGCCCGGCCGAATGCCTCTGGAATAGGTGGCCGAATCAGCGTGGAATGCATGGCCGAATGACGTGGAATACGCACTTCAACCTTGGCAGCCCCAGGATTAGTGAACTTTCCACTCGCAAATTTTCGAAGCCACTGATAATGAAGTCCAGTCTCCTCGGCGAGTCGAGTGAGAGGCCGTGAGTAGCTATGGGCATAGCGTTGCGCGCATTCCACCAATTCGGATTTCGGCAAAGATCGGTTTGATCGGGGTGCGGCAGTATGGCGAGCAAGTACGAACATGGCGGCGCCTCTGGAGTATTTTCAGACTATTAAGATGAGCACAAAAGTACATTGTGTCAAGCATCTTAATGCTCATCGTCTTGAGTAACATGCCATTCATGAACTACCAAGAATTACGTGGACTTGTGGGACGACAAATTCAGCGAAGGCGACGCGAATTAGGGTGGAATCAGCGCGAACTCGGGCGGCGCGCGGGCGTTTCGCAGCGGGTGATCTCAAATCTTGAGAATAGCGACAACGTCATGCAGTTCGATACTTTGGTAGCGGTGTCGGAAGCCCTTGGACTCAAGGCATGGGACCTATTGCGGTTAAGCGCGATATCAGGCGTATCAGGCCAAGAAGACAAGCCATACGATTCTCAAGCGGTAATACCGTGTGAACAGCTTACCTCGTTCGGCTTGCAGCAGCTGTCGGCGGACCGCTCATTGACCGAGACTCTCGCCATCACTCCCGACGAATGGCGGCGGCTGGCCGCGATCGGCCAAGCCATGCCGCCCACGGTGGACAAGGCCGGCTACGTGGCACTGCTCTATACCCTGCGGGCGATTGCGCCGGAGGTTGACAGGCGCGCACTCGGGACCTAGCTTAAACGGAGGCCGAAATCCGAGGATTCACCATGAACGCGAATGCCCAAAGCCTGCCGAGCCCTCACCGATACACCATCGAGGAATACCACCGCCTGGGCGAGGCCGGGATTTTTTCCGAGGACGACCGGGTGGAATTGATCGAGGGGGAGGTCATCGACATGGCGCCGATTGGAACC
>CADDYU010000313.1 GCA_902810705.1 Methylococcaceae bacterium | reverse complement strand
GAGCAAGGTCGATAGGGTGTGTTCGATGGCCTCTGGGTCTTGCCCATCCGTAAAACAGGCCGACAGCCTTCCGATTAGCCCGACGGTCTGATCCACCCGGCCCAAGAGCAGCGCGCCCGCGTCCGAGCGGTATCTCGAATTCCGCTGCCGTTCGCCGCCATGTCGATAATCTGGTCGTCAACGCCAGGCTCATAGGCGCGGTAAATATATTCCGTCTTGAAGATGCGTCCTCACTGTTTGCAGCGAAAGCGAGGATGGCCGCTTTGCGTACCGTAACGTACCACCTCGGAACTCTCGCAGTATTTGCATAACACAATTTGGTGCGCCATCGAATTAATTTCAAATCGTTTTATAGATCAGATTCAATATACTGGAATATATTGGAAAATAAATCAATTAAGCCCACCACCCAATAAGCCATGCTTGAGTTGATAGACCGTGCGACCGGTTGAGCCGCCCAGCGTTTGAGTCGGAGCCAGACCGGAAAGGCACAACCGATGCGGTTGCGTTGAATGCGGGCCTTGCGGCATTGGCAGCGCTCCAGCCCAGTCACCTGCTTGCCTTCGCGATGCACCTGCTCGATCTTCCAGCGGAAGCCACACACCTGGCGTGTCGCCTCGGCGGAATCCTGAGTGGAGTCGTTGGTCACGACCTAATCCGTGCGGTGCGTGGACACACCTCGACCCGGAATAAGTGCACGTTGTGGTGCTTGGGAAAGCCTTAGCTTGACGATTTTGCTGTGCGCCAATTCGGTCGGACTCCAGGCCAGCGAGTGCGCTCGCTGGTAGGGCCGGTCGCCGCCGGAGTCATCCACCTAGCGGTTGTCTTTGAGCGCGCAGTAATGGCCTTTCCCCAAGGCCTCGATGAACAGCATCAGGGGCCCGTGTGGCGTACCAGGTGTCCATCCGCACCGTGCGGAACGGCAGTCGTTTGTGGTAGGCGACGTTCGGCGGCATGTCCTGAACGTGGTCGAGCTAGGATTTGCCGTCGGGATCGTAGCGCCGGGTAGCCGATCAGCTAGAATTGATCGGTTTCGGGATTAACATCGACGCAGGCCACCACTCCGATGCCTTTGATGACAGCCTTGGCATTGCCGCTCCACTGCCGCCGGACCAACTCGATGCACTGGGAGTAGCTCTTATCTAGCACCGCGTCATCGAAGATCAGATAGCCCTCGGCGACCGGCACGAGTTGTCCTTGGATGTTGTCCCAGATCAACCTCGGGGTGTTCCGCTCCCCGCGCAGGTAGCGTTTAATGGCATCATGGCTAAAGTTCTCACTGCGGCCCGTGAAGTTCGTCAGCGTATAGCTGATCTGGCTGACCAGCCGATACTGGCAGTAGAAGGCGTGTCATCGTGTCTTTCATGCCTATGAATCTACCGACTGCCTATCCCGTTGGCGACCCCTCACCGCCACTTTTGCGTAATAGACTGTTTGGAAACCCTAGTTCAGGCCAAGCGTTCGAGCAGGATGCGGGTCATGGCGATGTAAATCCACGTTTCGTCCGTTCGCATGAGGCGCTTATAGCTTTTGCTAAGACGACGCGAGTGGTTTAGCCAACCGAAGGTGCGCTCGACCACCCAGCGGCGGGGCAACAGGATGAATCGCTTGGTCTCCTGGGGGGTGCAGTACCACCGCCAGGCAAATATGGAAGTGCTCCGCGACCCAGTTCACCAGACGACCCGCATAGCCACCGTCCACCCAGACCTTCCTCAGCTTTTGGCACCCGCCTGGCAGATGGCGCAGCAGCAGGCGGGCGCCGTCGCGGTCCTGCACGCTGGCGGCGGTCACCACGGCTGTCAGCAGCAGCCCCAGCGTGTCGACCAGGGGGTGGCGCTTGCGGCCTTTGACCTTCTTTCCCGCGTCGTAGCCCCGTACCCCTGGGACTGCCGTACCTTTCGCTCCGGCTGTCCAGGCAGGCTCCGGTGGGGTGCTTATGCCGCCCGCGCCTCTCCCGCAATCGTGTGCGCAAGGTGTGGTTGAGACGCTTCCAGGTACCATCGAGCGACCAGCGGTGGAAGTAGTAGTAAACCGCGCTCCACGCCGGGAAATCACCGGGCAACTGCCGCCATTGGCAGCCCGTCTTCAGCACGTAGAGGATCGCATTCACAACCTCGCGTAAGCTCAATGCCCGGGGCCTTCCCACCGCCGACCTCAGAAGGAGCGGCTTCAGGCAACGCCACGCCCCTTCGCTCAGGTTGCTCGGATAGCGCTTTTTCCGCTTTTTTGGCTCAGGCTCATGACCAGGAATAGCAAAATGGCGTTACCCTAACCCACGAACCGGAATTCCCAAACAGCCTCTAAGTTCTGTTAGTATTACATTTGACCACAACTTTACGGAAATTACATGACAGCAATCTATTTTGATTCCACTATGGACGATGATTTACGGCGTCAACGGCTTTACGCGGGTGATATTTTTGTCTTCGCATCGAGGGCCAGTATACAGAGTTTGTGCGATCTGGCTCGTGAGATGGTTGAAAAAGCTTTTGCGGGGCTCGATCCTATCACCGCGCAGTACCAGATGCCCGTTGAGAAATTCGTTGAGATCTTCGCTCCGGTTAAACCGCAGTTCATCCATGACCCAAGAACTAAACAGCTCTTCCAGAGAGTCATTGAGGATCTAGGCTGTGATTCCAGTAAAACCTGTATTGACGTCCCCCGGTTAAGAGCTGTTACGCATGGCGGGTACCTAACCTCCGGCGTCGGGTATGCACACCATCCACATCGCGATACTTGGTACTCTGCACCCATGTGCCAAATAAACTGGTGGATTCCTCTCTATGACTTTGAGAGCGAAAGCTCGATGGCGTTCCACCCCCGGTATTGGAATAACAAAGTTACAAATGGCTCGGCTGATTTTAACTATTACGATTGGAATGCAAACGGTCGCAAGAATGCGGCAAAGCAAATCAAGGAAGATACCCGAAAACAGCCAAAGCCCGAAGAACCGATCGAGTTGGAACCTGAAATAAGGATCGTTTGCCCACCCGGCGGGGCGATCCTGTTTTCCGCAGCGCAGCTTCACTCCACTGTACCGAATACCTCAGGCCGTACTAGGTTCAGCATGGATATTAGAACCGTCCATATCGATGACGTTTTAGCGATGGGCGGAGCGCCCAATATCGATTCCAACTCGCCAACGACATCGTTACGGGATTTCATGCACGCTATTGATTTGACGCATATCGAGGAAGATATCGCTGCTCTTTATGATAAAGCGCCAGCTACGGCAGGTGAGCTGATATTTAAGGTTCCTAAAGCCAGCTAAGCTTGAGTCGGAATGAATCACTTACTCCGTCAGGCTCCCAATAACACAAATCGATAAGGCAAAGCGACATTATGTTTAATCAGGGAAAGGTGTGGTCGATTTGGATAGCTGTAAGACTTATTCTTGGGCAGCTCGAATAACCCGCAATTTTCAGTGAACTCAGCCAACGAGCGATGCCCCTGACCGAATTCGGCTCAAATTCCTGGCTCTATGCCATTTCCAGTGGAATTTGACTTCAACAAAGGGCTGGGATCGGTTCCAATCTGAGCCATTGTGATCTGACGGATAGCGACTTGAACCTCACCATCGAAACCCTGTTCACGACGGCC
>CADDYU010000312.1 GCA_902810705.1 Methylococcaceae bacterium | reverse complement strand
AACTTCATCGTTCTGCCGGAGGTGATTCAAGACGAATTGTGTCAATGAATCCGACGCGCTCGAATGCACCAATCCCAGGTCGATGCCCCTTAACTGGTTGTCCTTGCCGAGGAGCAGCACATTCTTGGCGGCCAATATCAAAACGACAGAAGACCGGATCGACGATCTGAACGCCCGACTCGACCGCCGCCGCGCCGAAGTCCAGCAGGAGCGGCATTGCGCGATTGCCGATATTCAACTGCTCGGCCGGGCTTGGGTGCTGCCGCACCCCGAGCGGATCAGCCCCGGTGTGGCGCCTTTCATGCGCGACGATGACATCGAGTGGATCGCCGTCGAGGCGGTGATCGCCCATGAGCGGGCGCAGGGCCGCGAAGTGGAGAGCGTCGAGGCCGACAATCGCGGGTTCGATCTTATTTCCCGCCGGCCACATCCCGAGAACTCCAAGACGGCGCTCGAAGTCCGCTTCATCGAGGTTAAGGGGCGCGCCGCAATCGGCGAGGTGGCCTTCACGACCAATGAGTACAAGACCGCGCAGCGTCTGGGCCAGGATTACTGGCTCTATGTTGCCTTCAACTGCGCCACCACACCGGAACTGCGGATTGTTCAGGACCCGGCCCAGCTCGATTGGGAACCGCTCGTGAAGATCGAGCATTACCGCCTTGGGGCGGATCGGCTTGCTCCGAATCACTGAGGTCACGCGCAGCGCTGATCCCGGCTTATTGGGCAACATCGGCGAATAAATCCATTGACTGCTCTCCCACAGAGAATAAGAATTCGGATTCATACTTGCATTGGGAGACTCTTCGATGAAGATCAGTGAACGCGGCCAGGTCACGATTCCCTTGGCCATTCGCGAACGTTACGGGCTTTTGCCGGATACCGAAGTGGAGTTTGTGGAGCGGGAGAACGAACTGGTGTTGATCAAAAACCCCAAGACCCGCCGTGAGCGTATCCGCCAGCTTTATGGGCAAATCACGACTGGCAAGAGCACCGACGAAATCATGCGGCTGCTGCGGGACTGATCGGTGGTGAAGATGTGGCTGATCGACACCAACGTGCTGATTGACGTATTGCAGGCGGACGAGACCTTTGGCTCCGCCTCCTTGGCGGTCCTGGAATACCTTGGCGCCGTGAACACATTGGTGATCAATCCCGTGATTTACGCCGAAGTGGCCGCTTGGATCGAAAGCAAAGAGCGGTTAAATGAATTGCTTCCCGAAGATATCTTCCGGTGTGAGCCTATCCCCAAGGATGCAGCCTTTCTCGCGGGTCGGGCCTTTCGGCGGTACAAGGAACGCGGCGGAGAAAAGCCGCGCATGTTAGCCGATTTCCTGATAGGAGCCCATGCGGCGGTGTGCGGTTATGGTCTGGTGAGTCGTGACCGAGGCTACAGCAAATATTTTCAGGTTGAGCTGCTCGACCCGACCGACAAAAATCCCCAATGACATATCCGAAGCGCCTTATCGAAGTTGACCTTCCCATCCGGCGCATTTCCGACCATGCGCGGCGGGAGAAATCCATCCGCCACGGGCATATCTCGACCTTACATATCTGGTGGGCGCGGCGTCCCTTGGCGGCGTGCCGGGCAGTGATCTGTGCGGCGCTGTGGCCGGACCCGGCCGATAATCTCTGCCCGGATTCCTTCCGCCAGGCAGCGCGGCACTGGATGACGCGGTGGTCGAAAGACTATCTCGGCAAGCTCAGCCCGCAGAGCTATTCAAGATTCATCGCCATCCAGAAAAAACCCGAGCGACTGGATGATAACGAAGAATTGCGCGGTGCGCTCCTCGACTTCATTGCAGACTTTGCCAATTGGGACAACTCGACAGTCAGGGAATACCTGGAGACCAGCCGCGCCCTGACCTAGGCGGCACACGAGGCGCTCGGCGGCACGCCGGGAACTCGTCCGCTCGTGGTGGACCCGTTTGCCGGCGGCGGCTCCATTCCGATCGAAGCCTTGCGTGTCGGCGCCGATGCCTTTGCCAGCAACCTCAATCCTATTCCAGTCTTGCTGAACAAAGTCGTCCTCGAATACATCCCAAAGTACGGCCAGCGGCTCGCCGACGAAGTACACAAGTGGGGAGCGTGGATCAAGCAGGAGGCGGAAAAGGAGCTGGCCGAGTTCTATCCCAAGGACCCCGATGGCGCAAAGCCGATTGCCTATCTCTGGGCGCGGACGATTCAGTGCGAGGGACCTGGATGCGGCACTCGGATTCCGTTATTTCGTTCGTCTTGTCTTGCCCACCGAGGCAAGAATTTTGTTCACCTCCAACTCAAATGCGATCAAAGCGCGAAAACGATAGATTTTGACCTAAAGATCGGCCCCGGAACGAACGATGACCAGGGGAAAGTCTTACGAAGGAGTTCGGCAACATGCCCTGTCTGCGGATACACCACACCAGCAGTCAACGTTCGAAACCAATTTAGGGGCAGATCCGGCGGCGCAGCAGACGCTAGGCTTTTGGCGGTCGTGACAACCACCACAAATGGATCGGGACGGCAATACCGTCTTCCTCTTTCTGAGGATGTAGACGCTGTGAAGCGAGCGTTAGCGGAGCTTGATCGACTAAGGCAGGATGCTCCCGATGACATCCCCGATGAAGCTCTGCCTTATCTTCGAAGCATATTTAATATCCATCTGCTTGACGCGACTAAGTGGAGCTATCTGTTTACACCGCGCTAACTCGTTTCACTCGTCACCTTGATCCGGTTGGTCCGAAAACTCGCTGAATATCTTCGCCATGAGATCAGCTATACCGAACTCAGTCAGTATGTTGTTACATGCCTCGCTCTTGCTGTAGACAGGGTGTCGGCCCAGTTTAGCAGTCTCAGCTGGTGGCAGCCTAAAGGGGAGTTCGTTGTTGGAACCTTCGGTCGGCAGGCACTTGGAATTGTCTGGGATTTTGCCGAGATTAGGCCCGTCAATGGAGCCTCCGGGGACTTGGACGGGGCCATCGACTGGGTAGCCCGTGTTGTGGAGAGTACTGCAAACGGGTTCACCGGCGCGGCGACTGTAGATCAAGCCACAGCAACGAAGCACCCGTTGCCAGATGACTCGGTAGCAGCGGTCGTAACCGATCCCCCTTATTACGACGCCGTGCCTTATGCCGATCTCTCGGACTTTTTCTACGTATTTCTTAAGCGAATGTTGAAGGGAGTACACCCGGGGCTATTTAGTGAACCCCTTACACCGAAACATGGAGAAATTGTCCAGCTAGCTGAGCGCAATCCGATATATGCGTTCAAAACGAAAGAGTATTTTGAAGAAGGAATGCAGGCAGCCCTGTCCGAAGCCCGGAGGATAACCGTTCCGCAAGGCATCTTGGTGGTTGTGTTCGCGCACAAAACGACCCAAGGGTGGGAGGTAATGCTTTCGTCCATCATCAACGCGGGATGGATTGTCACGGCATCGTGGCCGATAGATACGGAAAGAGCAGTAAGAATGCGCGCTAGTGGTTCCTCCGCGCTCGCGTCATCCATCCATCTTGTTTGTCGCCCCCGCGAAAACCCGGACGGCTCTGTCCGCACCGATGAAGTCGGCGACTGGCGCGACGTATTGCAGGAATTGCCCCGCCGCATCCATTCATGGATGCCGCGCCTGGCCCAGGAAGGAGTCGTTGGTGCGGACGCCATCTTTGCC
>CADDYU010000311.1 GCA_902810705.1 Methylococcaceae bacterium | reverse complement strand
AAGTTTCTGGCGCTTGGTCCGTTTCGGCCTCTTCACAAATACTGGCGCGCTGAGTCCGAGTTGCTTCATTTGGGGTGGCCTGTCGAGCATTGTACGTTGAGGTTATTTTATCGAGGATGAAGACTTATTCAGAGTTTCCTAAAGATTTGGCCATTTCTCCCTTTCCGCCAGCTTAACTTTCCGTGTGAAAAATCTCGAATTGGTCTAAATGCCCCTATCTATGGGGTTCTTTTCACACCATCCGATCCTTTATTTCTTGGCATCTTTTCACGATTCATTGATTTTACAAATACTTAAATCACTCATTCGGGTGGCATGAGACCTGCGTTAAGAAGCTAGCATCACCACCACTCAAAAGGACTAGTCTGTTGGCCAGCTTCGACAATCCTCTCGAATCGAACCCACGTATTGTCTCCTGCTATCCCGCCCCGCCCTATGAGGCGTTCGCAAGCTCTACTATGCGAGGCATTTCGGGAATTTACACGTCCGGTGCTCCGGTCGAGGTGGATGCTCTTCAGGACATGGCGTGTCGACTCGTCCATCCTGTATCTAACAATCCCGTTCTATTTCTCTGCGGACGGCTGGGACTCGCCCAAACCCAGCGATCGATCACAGATCTGAGTGGAAGCCATCAGCCCATCATAGATGAGGCCTCTGGCCTAACTTTGGCTGCCAATGGTGCAATTTTCAATGATGTGGATCTCACTAGTCGATTAACCCGGCTAGGTCGCCGTCTCGCTATTAATTCCAATCACGAAATCATACTCCAGGCTTATGCGGGCTTTGGGTTGGACTTTCTGCGCCACCTAAACGGAATATTTGCTTTCGCCCTATACGATAAACCTCATGAGCGCCTGATCTTGGCCCGCGATCGTCTGGGTATCAAGCCGCTGTATTGGCTTCGTTTGCCTGATCGGGTGCTATTCGGTTCTGAAATCAAGGCTCTGTTGCCTTATATCCCTTCGCCCCAACTGGCTCCCGAAGCCCTGGCACAGTATTTGGCTTGCGATTGCAGCTTCGGTCAAAAAACCCTCGTGAACGGCATCCATCGAGTGCTCCCCGGACAGGCCCTGATTGTCGAGCGCAATCTCAACATCCAAGTGCTGGATTATTACTGGCCGGACTTGGTGATCGTTCCGCGACAGGACACCTATGAGGATTTGGCCGCCGAGTTCGATGCACTCATAGACCAAGTCATGCGGGAGCATCAGCGGACCAATCTGCCATTTGGACTGTTCTTATCTGGCGGCCTAGATTCCTCGGTGCTGCTCGCGTTGATTGCGAGTCGCCAGACACGCCCAGTGCGCACCTTCTCGGTAGGGTTTACCGATGTTGATGTGGTCAGCGAAATACCGGCTATCGAGGCTTCGGTTCGGCGTTATTCGAGCGACCATACCTCAATCATTCTGAGCCGAGAGGCGCTGTTCAGCCGCGTGCCGTACATGATATGGGCGGCTGATGACTTAGTTCTAGACTATGCGATGTTACCGGTGTCCTGGCTGGCTCAGGCTGCCAGCCAGGAAGTCAAGGTGGTCTTTACCGGCGACGGGGGCGATGAGGTGTTTGCTGGAAATGGTTATTATCGCTATCCGGCCCTCCTGCGAGCGCTTCGAGCCTTACTTGTGCCAGGGTCTGGTGGTTACCGCGTCCAGACAAACTGGCCATTATGGCAGTCTCAAAGAGTTTATTCGGCGCCATTGTTTTCCATGAGAAAATCAGCAGCTTCCACTATAGGTTCCATGTGGAGGAGGATGCGTCCTGATTGGACCTTTCTAACACAGCGCCAAGTAATTGATCTACAGACCTTCTCCGCTGAGAGTCTCGCCCCAAAAGTGAGCGGCCAGCCCATGGCTTTCGATGTGGAGGGGCGGGTGCCATTGCTGGATTACCGAATAGTGGAGTTCGGATTGGCACTCCCGGATTCACTCAAAATCGCTCCGCATCAAGGTAAGGTGTTTCTGCGACGCTGGGCGCGCCGATTCTACCCAGCCGGGTATCTGGACCGACCTAAATGCGGGTTTTCCGTGCCCATGCAGGGGATATGGGCCGGAAAGCGACTGGATGAATTAGGCCTGCGCCTGCGAAAGAATTATGCCATCCGCGAGTGGTTCAATGTTGCTGGGATCGACTGGTTGATTCAAAGACAGCGGACCACTGGACGAATGACTCGCCAGCTTTGGGCCTTGGTGCAAATCGCGCTATGGCATAGGATCTTCATCGAAGACGGTGGCTCGGCTCCACCCTTAGAAGCGAATCTGCTGGACTGGGTAGTATAAGTACCTGTCTGGCGAAAGTTCGGGCACATTGTGCAAGCGTTAACTGGAGCATGGCGATGCGGATCAGGTTTTCTGCGGTAGCGGTGAGGATTGCGACGTCCTGGGCCAGTCTGCGGAAAGAACCGAGCCATGCGAAAGTGCGTTCGACGACCTGCCCGCCCGTCGGCTGCTGACCACGAGATTGCAGTCATCGGCGTAGCGGGCAAAGCGGTGGCCGCGCCGGGTAAGCTCTCCGTCCAGTTCATCCAGCACCCCCGTTGGAAAGGACGGGTGAGAGCGGACTGCCTTGTGGCACGCCCCTCGTCGTGGCTTCCGTACGGCCGCCGACGTGTACCCCGGCCTTAAGAGACCCTTTTCAGCCATTCGATGCGGGGCCGTTTCATCCCTAAGCGGAAGCTCAATGTGCGCTTTCAGTTGACTGGCAAAAAGCGCAGGGTTTTGGTGGTCCGCTGGCAGGGCGTATTATGCTTGCTCATCCTCTGCGTAGAGGCGGAAAGTCTTCATACAGTGCCGAGTACCCGCTCGGGAAATGGGCGAGCCTTAACAAATAACCTTTGGGTTTAATAAAGCTATAGATGGATTTCTTCGGCTTTTCGTGCCAACTGATATTGAATGCGCAAAGAGCAGGGAAAAACTGGAGTTCATTGTAAGGGAGATGATCGTGAATCCAATAGGCGAGCGCCCGCCAATCGGCACCTTTCTCGTAGCGATCCGTGAACCACGGGAGGACAACACACGCGGTGGTTCCTTTCAAACCTTCGGCATCAAGCCGATCCCAGATGTGGCTCGCGTAGTTAGCCTCGTTTTGGGCACAGTTGTAACCGTGCTCATTACAGAATTTGTTGACTTCGCAAGAGCAGAACGAAGAACGAAGCGTGACCCGTCCAAATGTGGCGTTAAGCGGTTCAAGCAGTTCTTCGCAAAGCTTGCGACCCACTTCGATGGCGAGTTCAGGGTTGTCCGGGATATTTTGGATTCTGTGGAAATTGGCCGTCTCGCTGTATAGAAACTCCCGCATGTAGAACGAAGGTGAAAGTCGAACCATGCCTAATTTTTCCAGTGCATCGGCGGATTGGGGCTTACGCATCGCGGCTCCCTAGTAGTGCACAACGTAAATCCGGCGCGCCGGTTCCCGAATCGAGTGACCAAAACCCTTTCAAGCGGTCAGCGTTCCTGCGCGTCCTGTTTTGGCGGGACGCTATCCTCCCGGATACGGGTCGCGATAATAATGGCTCTCTTCAACGTTTGGTGTGATCCCGGGTTTACCAATCGATCAAATCGACGAATGCCAAACGGGGCCGGCCGAGTTGCTGATTCAGCCACACGCAAAAATTATGCAGGGCCATCTTGGCAGCGAGTCGGGCACT
>CADDYU010000310.1 GCA_902810705.1 Methylococcaceae bacterium | reverse complement strand
TAGAGCGTGTTATGCACTGTGCAGAAGTGGAGAGGCCTTGACGAGCATGAGGATGGCAAAGATGACGAAGTGCAAGCCCGCCAAGGTTTCGGCTAACCGCTTGTAATCGCGATCCAACCGCCGAAACCGGGCGATCCCGCCAGAACGCCGCTCCACCACCCAGCGCCGGGGCAACCGCACAATGCCCCTTTTGGCCTCCGGCAGCTTGACCGCTTCCAGCCGTGCTGGCGGGCGGCCTCGTCACCGATGTAACCCTGATTGACGAACGCCACTTCCACCCTCTGTCCCGTGACTTGCTGAACGGAGCGCGCCAGTTCCGCCACCTGAGCACGTTCGGGCTCATTGGCCGGGGTTACCAGGAGCGCCAACAGATGGCCCAAGGTATCGACGGCCAGTGGACCTTGCTGCCCTGCTTGCGCTTATAGCCATAGTAATGGGCACGCGGCCCGCCCTCACAACTGGATGCCAGCGCTCGCTCATTCAAAATCGCAGCCTTCGACTGTAATGTTTGCCCCGGAACCAAGCGCAACATCGCGCGGAGACCGTGCACGATCGCTCGAAGCAGTCCGCCGCGAGCCCACGCGGGGTCTGCTGATCAACGGCTTTCCATGGCGGCAGGTCATGCGGCAACATCCGCCAAGGCGCGCCAGCCCGCACCAACCAGCACAAATCATTGAAGATTTCGAGCAGGCAGGGCGAATTTGAACCCGCGCCGATTACGGCAGTCCATATTCATGGAGTGAACGGAGGAGACCTAGGTGGAGGCTTTTCGCACGGACGTTGCGATCATCGGGGGAGGGCTCGGAGCTTGTGCGGCCGCCTTGGGCGCGGCGCGAGTAGGATACCGGGTCGTTCTAACCGAGGAAACCCACTGGATCGGCGGTCAATTGACCAATCAAGTGGTTCCTCCGGACGAACATCCCTGGATCGAGGAGTTCGGCGCGACGGCCAGCTATAAAGCGCTGCGGGAAGGCATCCGCCAGTACTACCGCGCTCATCTCCCGCTCACACCGGCGGCGCGGGCATCGAAGCATCTCAATCCAGGCAACGGCTGGGTCAGCCGGCTTTGCCACGATCCGCGCGTCGGGGTCGCCGTTCTCCATCAAATGATCGCCCCCTATCAGCTCAGCGGCAAACTGTTCGTGATGCACCGCCACCGCCCGATCGCTGCCTGGACCCACGGTGATCGAGTGACCGGAGTCATCGTCAGAGGGCTTGAATCCGGACGCGACACCCTGATCGAAGCCTCTTATTTCATCGATGCGACTACGCAGGGCGAATTGCTCGATCTCGCTGGCGTGGAACACGTCATAGGGGCGGAGTCTCAAGCGGAAACCGGAGAGCCGCACGCGTCCGAAGTGGCCGATCCCAAGGCTCAACAGGCGATCACGGTTTGTTTCGCCATGGAGTATCTTCCGGACGAAGACCATACGATCGACAAGCCACTACAATACGAACTGTGGCGGAATTATCACCCTCCGAACTGGCCGGAGCCCCTGCTCGGGTGGACTACGAGTCGGCCGGAAACCCACGAGTCGTTGACACGTTTTCTCTTCGAGGCCGAGGACGGACGGCCTTGGTGGTACTTTCGCCGGATTCTGGACGTCTCCAACTTCGAGCATGGCTTTGCAGCCAGCGACATCAGCGTGGTCAATTGGCCACAAAATGATTACTGGTTTGGCCTCGTCTGCGGAGTGGACGAAATGGAGCAGGCGCGAAATCTGGAGGCCGCTCGGCAACTCAGCCTCAGTTTGCTCTATTGGCTCCAGACCGAAGCGCCGCGACCGGATGGAGGAGTCGGGTATCGCGGGCTTCGCCTTCGCCGGGATGTGGTCGGCGGAACCATCGACGGACTCGCGCCGGTGCCTTATATCCGTGAGTCCAGGCGCATCCGGGCCGAGTTCACCGTGCTCGAACAGCACATCGCGCATCCGCTCAGACCGGACGGCCCTGAGCTTTTCCCCGATTCGGTCGGCATCGGCTGCTACCGCATCGATCTCCACCCCCGCACCAGCGGCGCCGGCTATCTGGATCTCGGGTGCTGGCCGTTCCAGATTCCGCTCGGGTCGTTGCTGCCGGTGCGCGTCGAGAACCTTTTGCCGGGCAGCAAGAATCTCGGAGTGACGCACATCACGAACGGGGCTTATCGGGTGCACCATGTCGAATGGAACGTGGGCGAAGCGGCGGGATTGTTGGCGGCGTTTTGCTTGGAACGCAGGGTTCTTCCGCGCTCGGTCAGAAGTCGTCCAGCATTGCTGGAAGATTTCCAGTCCCTGCTCGGGCAGCAGGGAATCGCGCGCTCCTGGCCGTCGCTTTCGCCGCTCTGAAGTTAGAGGAGAGCTGAATTTCGGAGGCAATTATGGAACAGCAGAATCGCTTATTCCGCATCGGCATTTCAGGATCGTACGGCGGAATGAATTTGGGCGACGAGGCCATTCTGGACGGCATAGTGACTCAACTGCGCCTGTCGATTGCGGCCGAAATTACGGTATTTTCGCGGAACCCTCAGGATACCCTGACCCGGCACAAAGTCGAGCATGCTATTCCGGTCCTCAGCCTGACGCGGAAAGAGGTCAGCCGAGAAATCGAGGGGCTTGACCTCTTCATCCTCGGCGGGGGCGGCATTCTGTACGACCGGGACGCCGAGAGCTATTTGAGGGAAGTGTTTCTCGCGCACGAATTCGGAGTTCCGGTGGTCGTGTACGCGGTGAGCGCGGGTCCGCTCACGGATTCGCGCGCACGCAACGCCGTACGCGAGGCTTTGAACCAAGCGGCTCTCATCACGGTGCGGGACCGGCAAGGTTACCGGCTGCTCGAAGATGTAGGTATCGAGCGCGAGATCCATCTGACCGCCGATCCCGCGCTCCTGCTGAGTCCGGAGCCGTTTCCTCTTGAAGCCCTCGAATCGGAAGGCGTCGAGTTCGAACGCCACCTGGTGGGATTCTCGGTAAGGGAGCCCGGTCCCGCCGCGCCCGATCTCGATCCAGAGCATTATTACGCGCTGCTCGCCAACACGGCGGACTTCATGGTGGATCGGCTCGATGCCGACGTCGTGTTCGTGCCGATGGAAAGGACCGATGTTCAGCACAGCCATGGAGTCGTGGCGCACATGCGCAATTCGGAGCGCGCGGAGATTCTGAGACGAAAATACTCGGCCCCGCAAACCCTAGGCCTGCTGGGGCGTTTCGAGTTCGCCGTAGGCATGCGGCTCCATTTCCTGATCTTCGCCGCTCTTCAGGGGACGCCTTTTGTCGCGCTTCCCTACGCGTCCAAGGTTGTGGGTTTTCTCGACGACTTGGAGATGGAAACGCCGCCGCTGGGTAATGTCGGCATCGGTCAGCTCATCGCCCGGATCGACCGTTCCTGGGACACGCGTGAGGACATTCGCGCAAAAATAAAACAACGTCTCCACGGTCTCCAATCCCGTGCGCGCGAAACGAATCAGCTCATCACCAAGCTGCTGATGGGGTCAGACTGACCCGGATGTTTCTTCAAGAAGAGGTCGGCACAGCGTTGAAATCCCCATAAGATCCAAGTTGCGAAGTCAATTTTAAACGGATCCCCGGCGCCCAGCCCTGGTCGACCAGGGTGTGCTAAATGGCCTCGGTGCACTTGGCTTCCGCCACGCTGGCCGGAGTGGTCTTGACCTGGGCAACAAGATGAACCGTGTCCTCGCAGGTCTCCGTCAGATG
>CADDYU010000309.1 GCA_902810705.1 Methylococcaceae bacterium | reverse complement strand
GAATCATTCCTGCTATTTTGCCAATCATTACGTCTCCTTATTAATAAATCCCGCGCAAATGCTTACGGGTTGGTTTCGACCCCGCCATCCTGCGCCGGCTCGGCGGACGAATCATTAGGATTTTCTCCAAGCAGCTCAGTTATAGTGTCGGTCGGCCGCGCTCGGCTCCAGAGTGTCAGCCACCACGTATGGATCCCGCTTATCCTTGATCTCGAACGGGTAGCGACTGGTCATGCACCCCATGCAAACATCATCGAACTCCAAGCCAAGAGCATTCAGGAGGCCTTGGGGCGACAAATACTCCAGCGAATTGGCACCGATTTTCCTACGAATTTGTTCAACCGACACGTTCGCCGCCGCCAAGCCGGCCCGTTCGGGGATATTCACTCCCATGTGACAGGTATCGATGATTGGGGGGCAGCCGATCAGGACGTGGACCTCGGTTGCCCCAGCATCCCGCAGCATCGCGATTACCTGTGGCATCGTGTTCAGGCGGACGATTGAGTCGTCGATCAGTAAGACGCGGGGGTTTTCCTGAAGTATTGGGACGAGTGGATTAAACTTCCGTTCGACGGCCTCACGACGGAATTTCTCGATCATTTTCTGACGCTCCGCCAGTTCGTGCAGCGATAGTTCATCCAAGCCTGAATTCGGTCCGGCATCCGGATTAATAAAAGTCCGGACGGAGTACTGGTTCTTCGAAACGACGTCATCGAAAAGTTCGTACAGCCCAGCCTCGCGGGCCAGTCCCTTTGCCATCGGTATGCTGGTGTACGGAACGCCGGCAATGATGTCGACACTGGGCAAGCCACCCCGGGCTATCGCTTCCCGGGCTAATTCGCGCCCGATTTCCCGGCGGACGGACTCTACATACTTCCCGTCAAGTGAGCTTTCTGATCGTGAGAAGTAGATATATTCGAACGCACATAATGCCCGGCGCTTGTCGGGATGGTGACTGATCGTCTCCAACCCGTCGACCTTTAGCCGTACCAACTCGCCCGGCTTGATTTCTCGGCCCCGATGACCGCTAATTACCCGCAACGGGACTGTTTCCGACATCAACGTCCGCCCACCTTTGATCTTTCCATAGTTCAACGGCCGGACCCCATGCTTATCGCGCAAGCCGAGGACGTCCCCGGTTTCTTCCACCAGGACGGCCAGACTGAACGCCCCCTCGGCGTAGTCGTCACGGAGCAGTTCCATATTCTCCTCAATGCTCCGCCCTGGTCCGTTGACGGTCCACAGTGCGATCAACAAAGTATCCGTCGCGTTTTCCGGAACCGGCACGTGCAATGACCGGATATGTTCTTTCATCTCCTCGACATTGGTCAGGTTCCCGTTATGGGACACCGCGACCCTGCCGTGTCGACCCTCCGCCACTACCGGGGTCAGCCCTTCGCCGGTGATCTTGTAGCGATTGTGGCCAACTCCTTCCGTCGCCTCCATGCGGGCGATTAGCTCGTCATCGAAGACCTGACTGGCGATACCCTTGCCTGATTTTTGAATGATCCGTCCCTCCTGCCGCACGGCGATACCGGCCGCATCATGACCCCGATGCGGAAGCTGGTCGTGGATGTCCCGAAATAAAGGGGTGATATCGTGGTCGGCCTTGATTCCGGACACGCCGCACTCGCAACGTAGCTCCTCATCGTCCAGGTCGAGGCCCATTTCCGCGAGGTCGACAAATGATGTTTCCGGAGAACTCAAAATGCGTTCATTAAGCCCCTTATTGTAACGCCGGTCCCTACTTCTGCCAGTCGTGCTCGGACACGCCGGCGGCCGCATTAACGGCCCGGGCCAGTACGAAGAGGAAATCCGAGAGTCGGTTGAGATACATCAAACTGGCTGGGTTCGTCTGCTCTTCCTCATTCAGTTTGGCAAACCCTCGCTCGGCCCGCCGGCAAACCGCCCGGGCCAGGTGCAATTCCGCACCCAGCCGGCTGCCGCCCGGCAGGATGAAGTTGGTGAGCTGCGGCAGCTTGGAGTCGTACTTGTCGATCCACTTCTCCAGCTGCGCGACTTGCATCGGATTCACCCGCAGCGCATCGTCGATCATCTTCTTCGACTTGGTGCCGCCCTCGGCCACTTCGGCGCCGATGTTGAACAGCAAGTTCTGGACCGTCAACAGCGGCTCGCGGATTTCGTCGTCATCGAGGTCAGCCAGCACCACCCCGAGCGCGGCGTTCAGTTCGTCTAACGTCCCCACCACCTCCAGCCGGACCTTGTGCTTGGGAATACGCTGTCCGCCGTAGAGCGAAGTCAGTCCCTCGTCTCCCGTCCTGGTGTAAATCCGACCCATCTACCCTCAGTATAGCCAGTTGCCAGGACGCATGACACAGCTGATAATGAGCGCTCGTTGACCCGTACCCGGCCCCAAAACAGGAGGAGAAATGTTCTCACCGGACGTCTACCGTCGCCGGCTCGAGCGAGAGCTTAAGCCTGAGCGTGTCGATGACTTGCTCAAGGTCGTCGACCTTGCCTGCAAGGAATTCAGCAATACCCACACGATGAACGGAGAGGTCATCGTGTCGGCGATCAAGAGAGCCAATGGAGAGGGCTGACTGGTCGATTTGACTCCGCGGAGGATTATGAGCCTCTACGACGCGATCGATCTCCGGCTTAGCGAGCACTTCCAGGATCTCGGAGCGCGGCTCCACGATCACAACCTGGAAGGGGCTCGCGAGGAGTGGGACACGCTTACCGGGCTCAGCCTGATGCACGAAGCAGCCCCCGAGCTCCAGAGCTATCTCACCGCCGTCTAAACCCTGGGTCAACGCGCTAAGGCGGGTGGTGCCAAACACCGCATCACCCGTCTTTGACCCTACCTGAATTCGGCCTGCAGTTTGGAAATATTGGTCAACGGTTTGGTCCTGGCCAGCGGCGTGTCGAGGTGATCGATTTCCTGGTCATACACCTCGCGGGGCTTGTCGTAAAAGACACCGATCGGCAGCTTTTCGCCCCACTGATGCGCCCGCTCATGGGCCGCCCGTTCGTCGGACGGATCATGGCCGTCTTCATCCAGCCGGTAAATCCGTTCGCGGTACCAGTCATAGGTCTGGACGTGGTTGAAGGTGACGCAGGGCTGGAAGATGTCGACGAAGCTGTAGCCTTTATGCCGCATCGCCTGTGCAATCAGGTCCTTCAGATGATGGTGCTCCCCGGCAAAGCCGCGAGCGATAAACGACGCGCCCGATTCCAGCGCCAGCGCCATCGGGTTGAGTTGGCGTTCGATCACCCCCTCGGGCGTCGACTTGGTCTTCATGCCCTGCTCCGACGTCGGCGAGGTCTGCCCGGTGGTCAGGCCGTAAATCAGGTTGTCGTGCACCAGGTGCGTGACGTTATGGTTGCCGCGCATCGCATGGATCCAGTGGTTAAGCCCCTCGCCATAGTTATCACCGTCGCCGTTGACCACCAATACCGGCAAATCGTGGTTGGCCAGCTTGATGCCGATCGCGGCCGGCAGCGCCCGGCCGTGCAAGGCGTGGAAACCGTAGGCGTTAACGAAGCTGCACATGTTGCCGGAGCAACCGATACCGTAGACGACGCAGACTTCATGCGGGGCGTAGCCGAGTTCGACCAAGGCACCCTTGATCGCGCCCCAGATCGACCAGTCGCCGCAACCGGGGCACCAGGTCGGGAAGATGTCCGTCTCGAAATCGGCCTTGGTGCGCGGGGCGGTCTTAGCCACGGACGACCTCCAGCGCATGGTGATAGACCTCTTCCGGATA
>CADDYU010000308.1 GCA_902810705.1 Methylococcaceae bacterium | reverse complement strand
TCTTCCAAGGTCAAGCGCTCGGCGTCGGTCAACTGGATTCGGCAAGGCATGGGCAGCGGTCATGGCGGGGGATGGGGGCACAAGCTTACCGCACAGTGTTCAAATCGGTTTTGCGAACGCGCTTACACGTATCGCTCACCACGGGATACAGGTATCCTCATAAACAATCTTGACAGAACCATTATCCGTGACAATTTGATATTTCCTCCCTGAGTAAAATGCAAAGGGTAGTTTTTCCCACCAGGTGATTCCGATTATTGTGCCTCTGGCATCTTCGTCGCCGGGTGTTGCGGTCGCCAGATAGCCGTCAAACCGCTGGTCATCACTAGAGTCGTCGGGTGTGTGGTTGAAATCCACCCAAAACACAAGCCGATGATTTTGATAGGTCGCTGTGTCCCCGCTGACAAATCCGGGTCCTTGGTAACCTTCAATATCATCTTGTGGGTTAACGGCTATCGCATGTCTAACGCTTATGCTTTCGCCAGTTTCCGGAATCAAGAGCTCGCCGGTGCCATCCTGGTAAAGATTCAACTTTCCCTTCCATCCATCCCATACGAAGGGATCGAAGGTTCTCCCCCTATAGGTTTCGTCACAAACAAAATCATTCGTTGTGAGCGCATGTGCCCGAACACTGCACAGCGCCATCGCAATCGTTATCAAAAATGCGAGGAAGAGCTTCCTGTGTTGAGTTACCGTTTTGTTCGATTGCATGGTGATCGGTATCGCTGGTACGTTCATTTCGGATCTCCTAAATCAAGTTTCAAGCACTGGATTTTGCCATTCAGGCAAGTCCATTAACTTATTATTTCCAGCAAATCCCTATGAAGTACTTCACACCCCCGGGTTTTTTTGCCTAATCGGTGGGGTACATAGATAGCTGTTCTGATAGTGCGGATCAGTGTGTCGTGCTAACCAGCAAAGGATGCACCAGTTCGTAGCGCCAAAGGGGTATTGAGAATATGGACAATACCCCGATTCTCATCGTACTGGACGGAAAGTTGGCGAGTGGCTACGGGGCAAGAATTATCGACCAGGAGTTTTTGGTAGGGCGCCTGACGGTTGAGCGAGAGGAGAACGGGGTCAGCGCGTCCCCGTTCTCCTGCTCCTATCACTCCACGCAGGTGTACGGACCGCCACAGCCCCACAGTTCGACCTCTGCCAAGCTGAGCGGCACTTTCGATCCCTCAGGCAACATGATCGCCAGGGCGTCGGCGAAGTGGTTGGGCAGCTTGCCCCAGAAGCTGACGTGAATCGTACGGCCCGGGTTCTTTCCCCTCGTCCCGATGGTCGCCACCTTACGCCATTTATACGTCTCGCTCTTCTTGTCCCAGTGACGGACCCAGACGCTGGCTCCACCGAGGCGTTCGCCGCAACAGTCGGTGCGGTTGTAGATCGTGACCGACTTGTAGGTGCCATTCGCGTAGATATGCCACTCGGGGCGGACGTTAATGTCGGTGTGCGTGACGGAGCCGCCGGCCCAGTCACCGTCTGGGTTGCCGTCTACCGCCCGGTAGGCATCGCCGCCCCACGCGGTGCTGCTCTGCCAGACCCACGCGCCGGCGGCATGGCTCAGCAACTCGCCATAGCCTGGAGATCCGCCGGTGCTCTCACCTTCGCCGCCACCTCCTTCATTCCCGCCACCATTTCCACCCTCCGTGTCTGTTCCTGGTAGTTGTTTACAGCCATAACCGGCCGCTCCACAGGTGGTCGCTGCACCGTCGGCGTAGGTACAGGCCGTGTTACATTGAACTGTGGACTGCGCAAATGGATCCGGATCATCGTTCTTGCAAATTTCGCTGCAGCGAGAAAATTCCGCCTCGACAGGAAAGGCAAAGATTCCTAATAGCAGGAAACACCCCATTGTGTTAACTCGTTTAAGCATGTCTTTTCTCCTTATCTCCATTCCGGATCATCTGATCCTTAACAAGGATTACTGTCCTGTAATTACCTGTAATTACCTGTCGTGCTGTACCACCAGCGATCGATCTTTAACGCAGATCGTGCCATTCGGCTGGCCAAACGGGCCAAGCACATTATCTTCCCAGTACATTCTGGCTGTATGTTGGCCGCGAGGAATTGGCTCAGTGACAAAGGTGAAGCCATGCGTACCATTTGAGGGGCCGATTGCAGTCCCTTCGTGCACTAATACCCCTCCGTTGCTGCTGACGGGGTCGACGCGGTTGCCGTCAATGAACAAGAAGATAAACGCGCCGGCTGCCTGACTACCAGCGGGTATCTCGCTTGGATCAGGCTTGGACCACTCTGCAGTAAAAGTCACCACAACTTCCTGAGGCGTCGGAGAAGCTTGAAAAAAACTGGTGGTCGTGCCCGGAATCGGCGCCAATTCAGTGGCGAGTGTTTGACAGACGTAATCAACGGAGACCCTTGCGGTAATACCTTTCACAGGGGCTGTGGCCACAGTATCTGCCAAGACCGAAGTGGTATACGTGCCGTATCCAAGCAGTCCGGCGACAAGGCCCGCTATTACCCATGGTTGCTTGTTACTAATCATGTCTTTTCCTCTAAATAAGTTATCTAGTTAATTAAAACGCTTATGACGGTTTTATTCACCGTTGATGCCATTCAACCATCCCTTCACCCGTTTCCCTACGAAGCACTTCACACCCCGGGTGCTTTTTTTTACTTGGGGATGATTTTCATAGGGTCGATTACAGAATCCGACTTATTTCCCTGGTTAGCTATGAGATACTTCACAGCCGCTCTGTTTTCTCCTTGAGGCTAGGTGGAAAACAGATAGGCAACATCCAGGAGAAGTTATTTTCGCCGCGCCTCGCGTTCGCTGATTTCACCGAGCTCAATGCCTGGTTGGAACAGCATTGCTGGGAGTTGGCACAGCGTTTCCATCCAGAGCAAAACGACCAGCGTATTGCCTAGGTATCCGAGGCGGAACTACCGTGGTTACAGGCATTCACGGCGGCTTTCGACGGCCATTTCGAAATACTCTGCGCCAAGCAGTAAAAATGAGATAAGGTGTGAACTATTTCATAGGGAAGGCATGGAAAAGTTGATTTCATTGCATCGACAGTAAATAAAATCGTCATTATTCGATTGCCTCGTAACCATTTTATTAAGCGACTGTGGCGCCACGGCACTGATAACGATCGCGCTATCCTGCGAGGTTGTTGAACGAAGTCATTGTGTGATATTGCAAGCACTGACTGGACTGGTCGTGAGTTTTTAGAGACTAAGGAAAAAGGCAAAAACGATGCAGACTATCGAAGCGATCACCGAAGCCGAAATGGTCGCGGTCTTTCTTAAAGCTGAAATCAACTCCACTCGCGTGCGACACCGCATCCTCTCAGTTTTGCATCGTGACGGGGTGGATCGCCGCATTATTGATAATCCTGATCTCAGCAATCCTCACGAAAATGCATACCGTGCGATGGTACTTGGTGAAAGCCGGGGGTACAGAAAGAATTTCAGACTATTTAAGCAATTCCCTGATGGCGCCCGATGGGAGCGCGTACGTCTGGACCAAGACGATTTTGCTCGTGTGAAATACATGAATTACCCTTACTGGATTCATCTCTCGCGCGGATCGCGCAAGGTGAGTGAGGCTGTCGCCCAGATTCAGCACGGGATTGAAGTGGATGGGCAGAGCAATCGCATTTTTTGGAAAGCCGCGGACTTAAACGTTTGGTGTGATCCCGGGTTTACCAATCGATCAAATCGACGAATGCCAAACGGGGCCGGCCGAGTTGCTGATTCAGCCACACGCAAAAATTATGCAGGGCCATCTTGGCAGCGAGTCGG
>CADDYU010000307.1 GCA_902810705.1 Methylococcaceae bacterium | reverse complement strand
TCTCGGTACTGGTGACCGAGCGCGTGTTGACCCCGGAGTGCTTGACCTATCTCACCCAACCCGGTCCCGAAATCATGCAGGCCATGCTGGAAGCGATCGCCGGCGTCGACCGAGGAAGCGTGTTTCATACCCTGGTGATCGAGGCCGATCGCAAGAGCGTGGAGCGCGACCTTAAGGCCAATCACCTTCCGGTGGATTCATCCTTGGGCGTACCGGTCGAAAAATACCTGCTCGACGCCATGCGAAGGCTGGTCAATAGTGGCCGGTGGAGCGCCAACTCGCGGGGCGCAAGGGTGTGGCGATTCGACGAGGGTCTGCACGTCGTCTGGAAAGCGGGGGCTCAGGAGATATGCGAGCTGCTGGCCAATGACAAGATTCCCGGTATCCCAAGAGACCCAGACACCCTCGCTGATATCCTCATCGAGCGAGGACTGGCGATTCCGCGCAGAACTCAGGATGGGAGAAACTACCGCTATTGGCGCATGGCACCGGCCGAACTGGACGTCGCCCTCTACATGCTCAGGCTGTCTTCGCCGGAGCTGATCTATCACGGCGAACCGCCTGTCGTCGTCGAGGGCCGGCTGCTGGAGGAGACGGAAAAAGAAACATCCCTGTCCAAGGGAAGGGCGGCTCCGGCGCTCCTGGAAAGGTCATCCGAGTGCTCCCCGGATGACCGTTTGCGATTGGAGATGCCGTTTGCGACTGAGGAAGCGCGGAAACCGGCTATTCGGCTTGAACCCATTCCGGAACGGCCGGCACCGCCGCGCCTGAACGATACGGCCGCGCCATCGTGTGCAGGGAGTGAAACGGATTCGCGGACCATCGCGCCCAACTCCGAGCCTGCTGGCCGGGGCGAACAAAACGTCCCCAATGATGCCGTGCTTGTTCAACCGACCGAAGAAAAGCCCGCTCAGGAACAAGCCAGTTTCGCTGGCAGCTCCAGTTCCGGTCGCAAGCGGACGAGACAGGCGAATTCAGAGAACACGAAATCCAAGCTGGACGAGAAGCAAAATCAGCCGAACCCGACTCACGAACAATTTCTCCCATCGAACAAGCCGTTCGATTCAGATGACAAGCGGCATGAGTTGGAAACGGAAGCCGCCCACTGGCTGGCCTCGCAAGGCCTCGCCGGCGAGTGGCTGCGTGCCGCCATCGAGGCGTATCGAAAATCTCCGGCTGTTCCTGTGCGCGAAGTCGACGGATTGGTACTCCTGCCTCATCCGGACCTGGCCCGGAAGCTCGGCAAAGATCCCGGCGAATCGCTTCGGCTTCTCGACGAAGCCGGCTGGATCGAAACCGACGTGCTCGCTCCCATGCGGAAGATTCGTGAAATCAACGGTATCCGAGGGGTGATGCTGAATCGGGAAGCGAGCCGCTGCTGGTGGGCGCTGGCCGGCGATCCCGAGTTCGCGGAAGGGAAAGCCCTCAAACCCACCGTAGCCGTGTCGCATGTGAACAAAAACGAGTTACCTAACACTGCGGCCGAGGCCAAGAAGGCGCCAGCCCTCGGAAAAACCGCGCGCACCGCTCCTGAAAAGACGGTCTCGGCCACCGCCGAATCAGAGGCAGTTCCGTCGACGCGAATCAAGCATCCCTCTTCGGGGATGAACGAACCGGCCACGCGCCCCGAACGAACCCAGGTACCACAGAGCGTACCCACACGATCCCTGGACAGAAAACCCGAGACGGGACCGGCCGACGACCTTATCCGGCGAATCCGTAAACGAGAAGATTTGCCGTGCCCGGTGGATGAGTCCCCGGAATGGTTGTCCGTGCCGTACACGATCATCGACTGGTACGTGGAGCTTCATCCAGCGCTGACCCGATCGCGGCTGATTATCGCCCTGCACCGTCATGGTGAAACGCAGCTGGAAGGCAACAGTGTTCTGAAGGTCCGGAAAGAGTCGTAACGTGAAAAGCGACTACGACTACCAATTGCCCTGGCGACCCAATTTCGAAATTCAAGCCATCGGCGGCTGGATCCTCGGCGCGGGGCTGGCGTATCTCGCCGGCCGCGGGTCCGGTCTGCCTATGGCGCCATTCCTTGAGTTGATTGTCTTTTGCGGGGCGATGGCCGCCTGGCGACTGCCGGCCGCGGCAGGTGTCTGGTACCGGAAGCACCGATTGCGCCGATTCACATTCGAATACCTGGACGTCGAAAAACTTCAACGGACCGTGCGCAAGCATCCGGACAAGCTCTGGTTCGGCTGGGGATTCGACTGGGCGCAACGCCATGCCCAGCTCGCTTACGAAATCCTCAAGCGCGATTCCTCCGCCATCATTCCGGTCGATCACGAGCGCATGGGCGCGACCTGGGTGCATGGGCTGGAAACCAAAGAAGAAGAGGTTTTCCAGCCGATCGCCCACTCGGCCGGCCATACATTGATCGTGGGCACCACGGGCGCCGGCAAGACGCGGCTGTTCGACACCCTGGTCACCCAGGCGGTGCTGCGCGAGGAAGCGGTCATCATCATCGATCCGAAGGGCGACAAGGATCTCAAGTGGTGCGCCGAACGCGCCTGCCGTCTGAGCGGACATCCCGAGCGCTTCGTGTATTTCCACCCGGCGTTCCCGGAAGAAAGCGTGCGCCTGGACCCCTTGCGCAACTTCAACCGGTCCTCGGAAGTCGCGAGCCGCATCGCCACGGTGATTCCGGGGGAAAACGCCTCCGATCCCTTCAAAGCCTTCGGCCAGAAGTCCCTCGACAACATCGTGCAGGGGCTGTGTGCCCTCGAACAGCGGCCCACCCTGGTGAAGCTCAGGCGTTACCTGGAGGGCGGGCCGGGGACGCTGGTCGCCCGCGCCCTGGAGCGCTATTTCGATCACGCGCTGGACGAAGGCTGGCGTGGCCGTGCTGTCATCAAGGGCAGGGATGCCGATGGCCGTGCGGCCGCTCTGGTCCGGTTTTACCGGGAAACGGTACAAGCCGACCATCCCAACCTGGACCTCGAAGGGCTGATCTCGATGTTCGAGCACGACCGCACCCATTTCGGCAAGATGGTGGCTTCGCTCCTCCCCATCATGAACATGCTGACCTCGGGCACGCTCGGACCCTTGCTGTCCCCCGATCCCAGCGACGTGGACGATCCGCGCCCGATCACCGATTCGGCGCGAATCATCCATAACGCCCAGGTGGCCTACATCGGCCTGGATTCCCTCTCCGACGGCATGGTAGGCAGCGCCATCGGCTCCATCCTGCTGGCGGACCTGGCCTCGGTGGCCGGCGACCGTTACAACTACGGCGTCAACAACCGGCCGGTCAACATCTTTGTCGACGAGGCGGCCGAGGTCATCAACGACCCGTGCATCCAGTTGCTGAACAAGGGGCGCGGGGCGAAGTTCAGGCTGTTCATCGCCACCCAGACCTTCGCCGACTTCTCGGCGCGTACCGGCTCCGAGCCCAAGGCGCGCCAGATCCTAGGCAACGTCAACAACCTCATCACCCTGCGCGTCATGGACGCGGAAACCCAGGCCTACATCACCGACAACCTGCCGAAGACGCGCCTGAAGTACATCATGCGCACGCAGGGCGTCTCCACCCATTCAGCCAACCCGGCGGTGTTTTCCGGCAACATCGGCGAGCGCCTGATGGAGGAAGAGGGCGACTTGTTCGCGCCCCAGTTGCTCGGGCAACTGCCCGACCTTCACTACATCGCGAAGCTCTCCGGTGGGCGGATCGTCAAGGGCCGCCTACCCATATTGCGGTCGCGCTTCGACGAGAAAACCAACTGACTATGACCCCAGACACAAGAAAGAACGTTGCGAATCCATCCGATCC
>CADDYU010000306.1 GCA_902810705.1 Methylococcaceae bacterium | reverse complement strand
ATCAATCAGGCTAAACGTGGAAAACGGAATCGTCGTGGACGAATTCCTGCGAACCAGCCATCCCGATATTTACGCCGCAGGAGATGTTGCCTCATTCTATAACCCTGCGTTGGCAAAGCGCATACGGGTCGAACACGAAAACAACGCCAATGTAATGGGACGGTTGGCAGGTCGAAACATGGCAGGCAAGCCTGAGCCCTACCATCATCTGCCATTCTTTTATTCCGATTTGTTCGATTTGGGCTACGAAGCCGTGGGCGAAGTGGACTCCCGCCTGGAGACTTTTGCCGACTGGAAGCGGCCCAACGAGGAAGGCGTCATCTACTATTTGCAGAACAACCGCGTACGGGGTGTATTGCTGTGGAATGTATGGGAACAGGTGGATGCCGCCCGCCAACTGATCGCCGAGCCTGGTCCGGTCACCTTGAAGGATCTTCAGGGGCGGTTGCCGGCCCAGACTTCAGGCTCGCAACCGGATTCATGAGACCTGACCCGTTTTTTGCCGGAGCCCATTTCACCTTTCCGGCTGGACATTGCATGCAGTATCAGCAGGTCAGATCTGACAAAATCCCATCAATCAGCGATAGATTCTGGTTTACAGGCTTTGACTGCGCGGCTGAACCGGCTAGCAAATCGCATGGATGCGCAGGTGGAATCCGCAGCCTCGTAGTGGAATGGCCCGCAAGTATTCGTATACAGCCCTTAAATCACAATAAAGTGGGAGTTCACGGCCAGTGGCTAGAGTCCGGTTAGCGTCCATCACCCTCACTCGCCGTGCAGTCGATCAGTCGCGGGCGCTCTGGGTGTGCAAGGGGTTTACAGCGCAGCGTCCCTTGCAGAGCCAGGGCGTTCGTGGCCGACTGTTTACAGGGCGGGCGAGGGTGATGAGGGCCTAGCTGTAGCCGCTCGCACTCATCCAAGCCTCTGCGCGCAATCATCGACGGTTTTTTGCTCGGATTAACTGATTCTATCTTTCGGGCCATGCTTACATTCTTTGCCACTGAACGGACCGCTCGACGGCCCTGCTCGCAATCATCCCTCGTCTGCTCACATTAACTGCAACTGACGGGAGCCCCCATAGCTCCCCTTAAATGGGCACCCCGGCGGCTTGTAGACGCTCCCGCAGCTCGGAAGCCCGGGCAGGGTCCAGTTGATTCCCGAACCAAGTCCGGATCTCCGCCGGTCTGGCGTCGAACTGTTCCACCAGGTCGCGCAGCCGATAGCCGTGGCGGGCCAGGGTAGGTTCCAGGTCATCGAGTTGCTTGGAGAGGACTGATTCCAGCAGCTCGGCGGAGATCGGGCTTTCGCCGGTCTGGTAACCGGCTTCCAGGGCCAGGGTGAGATGCATCTGGATTCGCAGCGGCGTCCGCAAGCGAGTGGCCAACAAGTCTTGAGCGGCTTCGGTCAGGATGGCCTCGGGGGCGACCTTCCCCCGCGTGCCGGCCGTAAGGAGCCAGAGCAGATAGTCCCGCTGGCTGCCGGCGATGCCGTCCAGGGTGAACACGTCGGTGCGGTAGCCGATTTCCTCCAGGCTGGGCCGGCGCAGGTCGTTCTTGAGCTTGGGATGGCCGGCCAGGACCACCGACAGCCGGCCGCCGCCGCTCTCCACCACCTCCAGGAGGCGCTTCAGGCCGATCAGGGTGTGCGGGTGTAGGTCGTGGGCCTCGTCGATGAACAGCGCCACCGGCCGCTTGCTCTTTTTCACCAGGGACTGGAGTTCGCGCTCGCGCTTTTCGCCTTGGGCCGGAATCCGGACCTGCTTGTCCGCCGAGAGATCGTAGAACAGTGCGGTGATGAGGGTGCCGAGTTTGATGCTGTGCTTCTCGACCGCCAGGGACTGGGACACCAAAACCCGGTTCTCCTCCCGCAGCACCTGCTGCAGGCGGCGGATCGTCAGGGTCTTGCCGCAGCCGACCACGCCGCACACCGCGATCAGCCGTCCCTCCGGCAACGCCTCCCGGATATCCTTGAGGATCTGCCGATGGTGGTCGGTTTCGTAATAGCCAGCCTGGCTCAGGGGCTGAACCAGGCCATAGTGCTGCATCACTTCAACCCGCATGGTCATGCTCTCCTCGGGAGGTCGGTTTGGCGCGGAAATACTCGCGAATACGCTGCAACACGGTGGGGCGCTGCAAGGTCTCGCTGAGCACCTGATCGATGAAGCGCCGCTCCTCGGCCGAGAGCTTCGCCAGCGGTTTCGCCAGTTCGTCGGCGATGGCGAGCTTGGCGGCGATCGCCGTGGGATAGCGATCCTCCGGGGCCGGCGGGAAGGGCTGCTTCTTGAGCTCGGGCGTTCCGGCCGCCGGCGCCAGCCGGAGATCCGCTTCGCCCGTCAGGGCGGCTCGGGGCAGGCCGAGCTGGGCGGCCAGTTGCTCGATCCGATCGGCATGCTCCTCGGCCTGGCTCTTCTTGAAAGCCCGGTAGCGATGCAGCGGAATGGGACCTGCCACCGGGGCATAAGGGCCGAACCGCTGGTCCCGGTGTTCGACATACAATTCGGTATCGAACAGCCCCCACCAGAGCACGGCGGCTTCCCCGGCCAAGTCCGGGTCCACCTCGTACACCGTGCCGTCCACGGTGATCCGGGCGTCGACGCCGACCTTGCGCCGCTCCGGCTCCCGCGTGAAGGTGCAGAACCGATCGAAAGGGCACATTTCGCGGAGGCCTTCGGCGGGCAAATGGGCCAGCCAATCTTCGAGCCGGGAATGGGGCTCGCTTCAGTGGGATTGGCGGTTGTAGTTCAAGAGGTAGCGGTGCAGCCAGAGGTTGGCCTCGGCCTCGTTCTGGGGACGATGGAAGTGATAGAGGGTTTCGTGGGCTTCCTTGACCGTGCGGAACGGCCGCTCGACCTTGCCCTTGGCGCGGGCGGTGGCATGGCGCTTGGCCTCACCCGCCGGCCGGTGGGTCTGCCAGGTGATGCCGAGCTGGTCCATGATCCGCTGGAACACCCGGCTCTTGGCCACCGGGCCGTTGTCGAGGTAGAGGAACTTGGGGCGACCCTGGAAGGGAAAGTCCGGATCGGCCTTGGGCGCCATGGCGTTGAACAGGAAGCGCAGGGCCGCTTCGACCTCTTCGCCGTAGACACACCGGTATTCCTGGTAGCACACCCCGCTGCGGTCATCGACCACGCTGAACAGCATGAGGGTAGGCCGGCCCCGACCGGGTTCGAACCACAAAGGGGCTTCGATCTGCTTCAGGTCCGAGGGGGACAGATCAAACTGCCAGCCGTCGTTGCTGTGCTCGGCCTGGAAGCGCACGGCCGGCGGCGCCCGCGTCAGTCGTGGCAGGTCGAGGCCCCAGTGCCGCAAGTAGCGGTCCACCGTGGCGCGGGTCAGGAGGCCGGGCGGGGACTGGACCAGCTCTTCCGGCGTTTCCACACCATACTGCTCCAGGAGTTCCAGCGCCCGCGCCGTGGAGAGATGGCGGCCCTGCCGGTTGGTGGTCCGCACTTTCAGCGCCGCCACCAGTTCGCAGTAGCGTTCCATCTCGGCGGTCGGCAGCCGGCGGGACTGGCCTCGATCGGCTCGACCCACGGCCTTGGGCTGGTGGAAGTGGCGCAAGGCCCGGTACACCGTAGCGGGCGAGACGCCATACAGGGTGGCGGTGCCTTGGACCAGGACTTTCCGTTCGGGCGCGCGGGGCGGCAGATCGTCCAGCCGCTGTCGGAGGGCCAAGAGCGCTTCGACGGGCAGGGGTTTAGGCCGCGTCGAGGGCATCGGCCTCGGCCAGGTAGCTGTAGAGGGTCGGCTGGTGGGCATTTCCAAGCCGACCCTCTACAGCTACCT
>CADDYU010000305.1 GCA_902810705.1 Methylococcaceae bacterium | reverse complement strand
CCAATGTCATGGTGGGCAAGCCGGGCCCGATCTCCATTTATGAAGCGATAGCCTGCCGTGTCCCCCTCGTGCTGGTGGATAACCCGTCTCTGCGCCTTCTCTTCGAGTACAACCTAAGTTGGGTGGAGCAACAAGGGATAGGTCAACGGGTCCAGTCCCTGGCGGATATCCCCGCGGCGGTGAGCGACCTGCTGGGCGCCGACCACTGGCGTCAGAACATGGCGCGTATCCAGGTCAATGCGAATGCGGGCGTGACCTCCTGTCTGAGGCAATTGATCCAAGCCGGGAAACTCGCCCGGGCGGCCCAGGTATAATCGTCTTTTCCGGGGGGCGATGTCCTGGCGAGGGGTTATCCTACGGAGCTGACCGAGGCGGAAGGAGCGGTCTTGGCACCGCTTCTCCCTGACGCCAAACCCGGTGGGCGACCTCGAACCACGTGCCCGCCGAGCTGGCATCCACTGCGGAGGACTAACATTGGCATCCGACAATTTCTCATCGACGGACCGAGGGTCCGAATGGTTCGTGCCCCGATTCGGACCGCCGAGATTCAGGAGAGCCGTCGGTTTGCTGTTTCTTCCCTATACCGGCATGGTCATCTCCTTTGGCGTCATAGGATCCATGCTTGCTTATGATCTGCATTGGGATCGGGTGGCGGCCATTGCCCTTATCTATGCTCTGGGTCTTGGAATCGGTGCCCACGCGCTTGATGCCTTGGGCAGCCGGGGAAGAAAACCCTGGGGAGAGATTTTCAGCCCGCGCCAACTGTGGCTCCTGGCGGGATGTTCCCTCGCCGCCGCCTATCTCGTCGCGGCTTACTACATGATCCATTGGGTACCGAATCTGGCCGTCATCGCTCTCGTGGAGGGCTTTTTCGTCTTCGCCTACAATCTGGAATGGTTCGAAGGGCGCTACCATAGCGATGGATGGTTCGCCTTTTCCTGGGGATTCCTGCCCGTCCTGGCCGGCTATATCATTCAAACCAATACCCTTTCCTTCCCGGCATTCTGGGTTGCCTTGGCCATGGCCTTGTTCAGCCTGGTGGAGATCAAGGCCTCACGGCCTTACAAGATACTCAAACAACGGAGTCCAATTCCCAAAGATCCCCAAGAGGCGGATCTGTTCCTGATAAATCGGCTCGAGGCGATTCTCAAGAGCGTCAGCTTAGGAACCATCGCCTTGGGTTTGGGGCTTTTATTGTTTCGGCTATTCGGCCGCGTCTGACAGGCTTCTCCCGCCGGGCGACGGAAGCTCGGTTGCGGCGAGGGCCTTTCGAGCCAAGGATGATCAATGACAAAGGGAAGAAACCACCAGGACGAGCGATTTCGCGCCTATTGCCTAAGACTCAGGCCCATTCTCGAGAGCGCCGTCGGACAGGCCCTGCAGGGACTGTTTCAGGAACTGCCGAGCCGTTCCGCGGCTCTGCTGAAAGACACCTTTCAAGGCGGAAAAATGCTCAGAGGCTCTCTCGTTTGCCTGATCAGCGAAAGCCTCGGAGGGAGCTTGGAAGCGGCCCTTCCAAGATCCGTCGCGGTGGAGCTCATCCACGGGGCGACCTTGATCCATGACGATTTTGTCGATCAGGACCGTACCCGAAGGAACAAGCCTGCCGCCTGGACCTTGGAAGGGGCCCGAAAAGCGGTTCTCATGGGAGATGTCATCTTTGCCTCCGCCATCGAAATGATGAGCGAACTAGGCCGGGAGGATGGATTGTCGGTGTCACGGGCCATCGCCCGGCTCGCCAAGGGGGCGTTCCAAGAGCCCATCAATCCTCTGGATTTGGCCGGGCATCTCGAAACGAATGCTCTGCCCGGGCGACTCTATGACGTGATCATCGACCTCAAGACCGGCGTGCTTTTCGGTACCGCCTGCGAGTTGGGAGCCATCGCGGCCGGCCAGGACGATGCCGTCAGAAACGTCTGTTATCGCTATGGCAGGTTGATTGGCGAGGCCTACCAGATGGCCGACGATCTGATGGAGATCCGGCGTCATCTGGCGACCGGGGTGATCGGCGCCCGGGAAATCACGGTTCTGGCTCCGGCGCTAATGTCCTTTGGGAAGGATTTGCAAGCCCAGGTCGTGCCTTTGCTCTCGCAAGAGCGCGCTTTGCTGCAAGGTCCCCTCGCGCGAGGCTTCGAGGCGGTACGGAAAGGGATGGAGCGCGAGAAGGAGAGGCGCGTGGGATTGGCCCGCCTCGAAGCGTCCACGCTCATGGCCGATTCTCCCTGGGATGAAATGATTGATCAGACCCCGAGGGAGGTCGTCGAGATGCTTGGCCAATCGTAGCTATAGGCTTGTCCGAGAGGATGCCACGGCCACTATCGGGCGGGGGATAGGCCAATCAGGCTCCGGGACTAAACGCCGTGACCATGGCTGACGTCCCGAGGCTTAGGCGCTCGATCTCTATCGAGGTAAAACCCGCCTCCTCGAGGGTCCGGAGCAGTTCGGCCGGCCAGGCCGTTTGCTTCAGAAATCCCGGCAACTCGTTGAAGACAGTCGTCCATTCCGGAAAAGCCCTGGATCCCAAGGTCCGCAGGATCTTGAAGTAAAGCTCCCAAAGGGCGGTGAATACGGCGCCGGATGGATAGATGAAGTCGTGCATGACCAAAAGACCGCCAGGGCGAAGCATGGCCTTGGCATTTCGGATCAGGCTTTCCAGTTCCGCATACTTGGCGAGATAGGAGGACGTAATGCAATCCACGGGGCCCTCGACCCGGATTTCCTCGGCTCTCCCCAAAAAGAATTCCACGTTCTTCAGGTTCATGGCCTTGGCCTTTTCGCGGGCGATGTTCAGGTATTCGTCCCGAAGCTCCACTCCGATGACCTGGGAGGCGGGAAAGCGGCGCGCGATCTTGAAGGTCAGGATGCCGGTACCGCAGGCTTGATCGACAATACGGGAGGCATTCGGAGGAATTTTGTCCAGGATCCTTTGCTTCCACCAAAAGTCGAGGCCCAGGGTACAGAGATTGACGATCAGGTCGTAACTGTGTCCCGTGCCTGTAAAAAAGCGATGGGCTGTTTTTATTCCAGGATATGTATCCATACGGTTTTATCCTCTCGATTTCGGCTTTTGCCCGCGGATGTCGCTAATTCTAGCGGTAGGCGCTTGCAATTATTCGAAGCTGTGCGCGCAATCATCGGCGGTTTTGTGGTCGGATTAACTGATTCTATCTTTCGCTCCGTGCTCACATTCTGGATCTTGCGCAGTTTTGGTGATGCTTTTCACCACGTCGTCTCCCTATCCGGGGGATGAATGTTCTTGTTCAACGGCTACTCGCCTCACCCCTTCTTCGGGCACTGGTATTTTGAAGCGCAGCTCTCCCATCCCGCCTCGCGGCGCTTTGTCAAAGGGCGGCGCGAGGACTGTCCGGCCGTGCAGGCCGGCCTCACTTGACCGTGGAGCAATGGTGCCGTCGAGGGCCCGATCCACCGACTCAAACTGTTGACGCGAGCGATGTACGGGCGTGCCGGCTTGGGTCTATTGAGTCGACGGTTTTTACGGGCGACCTGAAAGGCTGGCGGGGGTAAGCTCGAAGCCGGAAGCGATCTTCATGCCTAACCCGCCGGGAAAAGGGGCTGGCGGTGCGTTCGGAATGCCGAATCCAGGTTTTACCCCCTGTTCACCAAAATTGCGCAAGACCCCAAATTCTCGGCCACTGAACGGACCGCCCGGCGGCCCTGCTCGCAATCATCCGGCGCGTGCTCACATTGATTGCCAACGAGCGGGCAAGAAAACGTGAGCGGGTCAACGCAGCCTGACTCAACTCAACCGGTCTCCGGGTCAGCCGAGGCGGTTCAGGTGCAAGGTTCGCATCGGTTGAAAAAACATTGTCCCCCGGAAGCGGGGGCTTAG
>CADDYU010000304.1 GCA_902810705.1 Methylococcaceae bacterium | reverse complement strand
GCCGAGAACCCAGGTCCGCATGGCGCCCAAGGCGGCGTTCGCCGCCGATGCCGCGCTCGATTTGCCGCGGGCCTTGATGACCTCGGCGCCGCGATTCTGCACGGTGGCGATGTACTCCCGCTCGTACCACTCCCGCCCTACCCTGTCCAGCGCCGGCCGGCCCTGCACCATGGCGTGGTGAATGTCCGGATACTGGGTGGTCGAATGATTGCCCCAGATGATGACCCTCTTGACCTCGCCGGCAGTACATCCGCACCGGGCCGCTAAGAGGCTCACCGCCCGGTTGTGGTCCAGGCGGGTCATGGCGGAGAAGTTCTCGGGCGGCAGATTGGGCGCGTTGCTGCGGGCGATCAAGGCATTGGTGTTGGCCGGATTTCCGACCACCAGAACCTTGACCGTGCGCTTGGCGGCCGCATTGAGCGCTCGGCCCTGCATGGAGAAGATGCCGGCATTGGTTTGCAGCAAGTCCTTGCGCTCCATGCCGGGGCCGCGGGGCTGCGCCCCGACCAGGAACGCCAGATCGGCGGCTTCGAAGGCGGTTTCCGGATCGCTGGAACAAACCACGCCCTGCAGGAGGGGCGAGGCGCAGTCGGCCAACTCCATGGCGATGCCGTCCAACGCGCCGATGACTTCCGGCACCTCCAGCAAACGCAGCACGATGGGCTGGTCCTCGCCGAGAAGATCGCCCGCGATCAATCGGAACAACAAGGCATAGCTGATTTGTCCCGCCGCTCCGGTAACGGCGATGTGCACCGGTGTTTTCATCTCATCACCTTTGGTCTTGAGGACGTGCGACCCTTGAGCCGCCTTGTCCCGGCTCACTGATATAAAAATCCAGGGGCGGTCAGGCGTTCCATGCACTTGCCCGAAGCGGGTCAAGTAGGGCCATCGCACCTACTCCACTGAATATCCCTTGTCCTGAACGGCCTTTCTAATGGCATCCAAACTCGCCTGGCCAGGGTCGTACTCAATTTCCACCGAGCCGGCCCGGTGAGAGGCTCGGGCGGAATTGACCCCGGCCAAGGCTTTGACCGCCTCCTGAACTTGGGTTTCACAGCCGCCGCATTTCATCCCGGCGACCTTCAAAGTAATCGTTGCCATGTGATTCCTCGCTGGGGTGGTTCCGGAACTTGATCGTCCTGGATCGGGCCGACGGCTTGGCACCGAACAAACTCCGCTTCGCCGGCGGCGTCCAATATTTCCGACCAACGACGCGGGAACAAGTTTTAATCGTCGAGCACACCTAAGTCTCAAGTTCCGGATTATAGGTCGCGGCAAACTAGCGGACCAGATGAGCTCATCCTGCGGCGTCGGTCCACGTCCATGATGTCTCTCCGCCCGTTCCCCCGCAATGTGGTGCTACCGGTGAGCCGCGGCGGCCGCGCCCCCATGCGATCTAAATTAACCTGTGTTCTTTCCCGCGCCTTTTAGCTGAATGCCAAACTAAGAATGGCCCTCGTCCGATCCAAGCCAGCCCCTTTAAGCGTGGCGCCTTAAAAAGGCAATTGTCAGTAAAATTTCGTTGCCGCCATTCACAGGGCCTGCCGTCATCAATCCTTTGGTGTACAAACTTTTATACATGGCACTTGAACGTAAGACGAGTATTCGCTTGCCAAGGTCATGCATCTTACCCATCATCGCCTTCCAATCTTTAGAAGCGTTCTGACGCAGGAGGTGTATTTGATAGCCAGACTCTCAGGGGAATAGATAATCCAGAATGACCAGGAGCGAGTCATGAAATCACACCGTCTGCTTTGCAAATCATTAAGTTCTATCCTAGCAGGCTCGCTTAATCGCAGGATGCGAGACCGGCGGGGAATACAATGCTCCCAAGACCTCTCCTTATCCACCGGAATCCTCGCAAGCCTCCTGCCCTCCCTCGCCTGTACCACCTTTTGCCAATGGCGCGGCGGAACCCGGTTTAACCTTGCAAAAAGAACTCTTGGCCCGCGTAAAAGCCGGCGAGGGCGAGGACGTTTTCGAAAAAGCTTTCGAGGAAGGCGATGAATTGTTTAGTACCGAATTCACCGCCACCCAGGGTGTCGGGGCGAACGTCGGGAATAACGAACGCTTTACCCGTATGCCGCGCGCTGACCGGAAATGTCCTGGCGAATGGCTGACCTACAAGGCAGCTCGCCCCACAGGTCCCAACGCGCAATCCTGTGATGCCTGTCATAACCGCCCTACCGATGGCGCGGGATTCATCGCCGCCAACGTCCACCGCGATCCCAACCATACGGGCGACCCCAGGCAAATGATCCAACGCAACACCCCGCATCTACTTGGCGGCGCTGCTCTGCAACGTCTGGCTGAGGAAATGACCAAAGCGCTTTTTGATATTCGAGCGGCGGCCGGTGCTGAGGCCTGCAAGAACAACCAAATCGCCACAGGCCGGCTTGTCGCCAAGGACGTGGATTTCGGAGTGATCCGGGCAACTTGTTTCAACAAAGCTCCACAATTTGATACCTCGGGCGTGAAGGGCATTGCCGAGGATCTGGTGGTCCGTCCCTTTGAGTGGAAAAAGAGCGTAATCTTCCTGCGCGACTTCGTCCGCGGTGCTGCCCATAACGAGCTCGGAATGCAAGGTGTCGAACTGGTGGGCGTGGGGCAGGACGGCGACGGCGATGGCGTGGCCAACGAACTGTCCATTGGCCAAATCACTGAGCTTACCGTCTACATGGCTGCCCAAGCGCGGCCCACCACCAAAACCGAATTGATCGGGTTGGGGCTCCTCAACAATCCCAACGACCCTGAGAGCCCTCAATTGCCCACGGATCAGGCGGCAATTGACCGGGGAGCGGTGGTCTTCGGCAAAATCGGCTGCGATGCCTGTCACAAACCGCAGCTGACCTTGGTCGATCCGATCTTCCGGGAGCCCAGCGCCATGGTGGAATTTCGGGATGATAAGTTTTTCGAATCCAAGCAGAATCCGGTACAGGAAGGCTTGGATTGGCAATATCCCATTACCTTCGACCTGACCAAGGACCATCCGGACAACCAGATCACACGGGACGGCAAGGTTATTCACCTGGGTTCTTTCACCGACAAGGACGCCGCGGGCCACGTCATCATCCGCCTCTACGGGGATCTGAAACGCCATGACATGGGTCCGGAGCTGGCGGAAAGCATCGACGAACTCGGCAATGGAAAGCTTACCGTGATTCAGTATCTGGGCGGTCAACCCGGCTCCGGGGCCGGCCGTTCCACCTTCGGCACCAAGGAGCTATGGGGCGTGGGCTGCACCGGCCCTTGGCTGCATGACGGACGGGCGACTACCCTCCGGGAAGCCATCCGCTATCACGGCGGCGAGGATTCCGCCTCACGGGCGGCCTTTAACAAATTGGATGCCGCGAGCCAGAAAGACCTCTTTGCCTTTCTGTACAACCAGGTGCTGTACGTCAAAGAAGAAGACAGTACGGAAGCTCCGGATCTGTCCATTTGCCAGCCCAAAGACTAAAACGAATCACGCTCCAGGCCGGACGGGGCCAAAAGCCCCGTCCGGCCTGTCTTTCAATGAGCTGGCGAATTGCCTCAATTCCCAAATCGCCGGCCTCACGGCCACGGCCCCGAAGCTCGTCCGCAAGCGCGGGCCGGAATTGACGCCGTTTGAGTTCCCCGGAGGACGCGGCTGATGACGGTCCCTGCCGCCGACGCCACGATCATCGACGCCCCCGCCATCCAACGGTTCGCTAAAGCCATGACCGACCCCCTGACGCCGCCCATCGCCATCCTCGAGGAATACCGCCGCCGCGGCCGCTTGCCCGCGAGCGCGAAAGACCGCCCGCCCCAGGCGGCCTATCGGACCCGGAACGCCCTCGGCCAGCCGCCGGCCGGGCCGAGCGGCTACCCGTTCTCCTGGGGGCACATTCTGG
>CADDYU010000303.1 GCA_902810705.1 Methylococcaceae bacterium | reverse complement strand
GAGGGTTTCCACGTAAATCACTCCAGGTTGCTCCGGCGAAAACCGGAGGGTTTAACACATCGGGGTGGTCCTTTTTGGACGCTGTTTTCCCCGATAACCTGGATACTTTTGCACGCTGATTAGCACGGCAGGACTGCACCTCGTGCCCGTCCCGCGCACAGTGAACCCGCAGCAAGTAGAACCTCAAATCATCGGACTGCAAACGCGGGAACAGCGTGAAGCCTTGCAGGAGGCCCGGAAGCGATAGGCCACTGAGGAATTCCGGAAGCAGTACGCGGCCGGGGCGGGCATCGAAAGCACTCATGAGCAAGCCATCCGCCGGTGTGGCCTGCGCCGCTCGCGCTATATCGGCTTGGCCAAAACGCATAGATAGACAGCAGGTCATCACGGCCGCGGCCGTTAACCTGGTTCGACTCGGCGAATGGTAGAATGAAACGTCCCTGGTCGTGAACAAACCGCTGGGGCTTAGTCCTCCCGACATTGAATTCAAACGCACGCATCTGTATGACATCAATCCAGTGGGTGTGGGTTCGATGCTGGCCGCTTTCTTGTTCTCCATGGCCGCCTATATGGGCGCGTTCGGTGAATTGGCCCGCGCCTTTTCGCCTTTTATCGCCTTGGCCACGGCATTCCCGCTCGCCCCGCTGATCGCCTGGCTCACAGGCGGACGCTATTACCTCGCGCGCCGACAGGACGGCGACCTGGCAGGCGGCGGCTGTAGCGCTTGCTGCATCTGCGGCAATGAGTTCGACCGCGAGGATCAGGCCTACTGTCCGGCTTATGCGGGTACCATTTGTTCGCTGTGCTGCGCGCTGGACGCCCGCTGCGGTGATGCCTGCAAACCCGGCGTCAGAATGGCCGATCAGGTCGCCGTGTTCACCCGCTGGTGGCTGCCGAACAGCCTGTCGAACGCGGTGCGAACCCGCATCGGCAATTACCTTCTCGTATTCACCATGCTGGCGATGCTGACCGGCGCGCTTCAGGGCATGATCTATTACCAGGAATTCATCAGTTCGCCGAGACTCTTCGCCGACGCCGGAAGCCTCCTCTATACGGCGTTTCTGAAAGCGTTTGTGGCCCTCCTGGTGTTTCTGGGGATAGGCGCCTGGTGGCTGGTGCTCGCCAGCGAAAGCCGCCAGGCCGCGCAAGATGAATCGAACAAACAAACGTCGCTGCTGCTCCAGGAAATCGAGTAACATCGCAAGACGGACGCCAAACTGCAGGAGGCCAAGGAAGTTGCGGACGATGCGTATCTTGCGAAGAGTCGCTTTCTCAGCGGCATGAGTCACGAACTGCGCAACCCGCTGAACACTGTCCTCGGCTAGGCGCAGATCCTGCAAAAAGACGCCAGCATCCAGGAGCATCGCCGCGATGCCGTCAGCCTCATTCGCGAGAGCGGAGAACATCTCGTCACGCTGATCGACGATGCCCTCGACATTGCCCGGATCGAGGCGCGCCGACTAACCTTGAGGACGGCGAAAATCGATTTCCCTCGCTTCATCGACCGGATCGCTGGCCTTGCCCGTTTTCAGGCCGAGCGCAAAGGATTGGCCTTTCACTGCCAGATCACAGAGGCGCTTCCACCAGCGTTGCGCGGGGATGAAAGGCGAATCAGACAAGTTTTGCTCAACCTCTTATGGACTTCAGAAACAGTCGACCAGCCTCACAGCGCGATGCAGCTTGCAGCGTCCATGATTCAGGTCCATCAATCATCGTCCAGTTAAATCTCTTGTTGCTGACTTTTTGGACGATTTTGAGTTGCAAATAATTCTGGCCCAATGCAATTGATTGCAGGTTGCTACAGCTAGCAGTCATCACACAAACGGCCGCTTTTCAGCACCACGGTGAATAGGTCCCTTGACCGTTATGGGCACTAAGCGATCATTGGCATTCCCTTTAGTTTGCCCAACCTTGAATCTCGCCTCGTCGAGATCATTAGGGCGACTTTACCATTCGATGAATTCGACGGCTTGGGTATAAAGATTCGGCCGGCAAGACTGACTGCCGTTAGATCGTTTGGCGTAGACTGTTCCCGTGGACCATGACCAGTCGTATAAGTTACTGTTTTCCCATCCCGAGATGATGGCGGACTTGTTGCGGGGGTTTGTCCATGAAGCGTGGGTGGCCGAACTGGATTTCGCCAGTCTGGAGAAAGTCAGCGGCAGCTATGTGGCTGACGACCTCCGCGAGCGCGAGGATGACGTCATCTGGCGGGTACGGTGGGGAAAAGACTGGCTCTATGTCTATCTCCTGCTGGAATTTCAGTCCACCATCGACCGGTTTATGGCGGTGCGCGTCCTGGTGTATCTGGGGCTGCTCTACCAGGATCTGATCCGCAGTGGACAGCTGACTGCGGACGGCCGCCTCCCCCCAGTGTTGCCCATAGTTCTATACAACGGCAACAAGCGCTGGAATGCGCCGGAAGAAGTGGGCGAACTGATTGTTCCGGTACCCGGCGGGTTGGAACGTTACCGTCCGCAATTCCGGTATTTTCTGCTGGACGAGGGGCGCTTTAGCGACGCCGAACTGGCCTCCTTGCGGAACCTGTCGGCGGCACTGTTTCGGCTGGAGAACAGCCGGACCCCGCACGATATCGAACAGGTGCTCGCGGCCCTTGGTCGACTGGCTCAAGGCGCCGGAACAGACTTCGCTGCGGCGGGCGTTCACGGTCTGGCTGAAACGAGTATTCCTACCCGGCAGACTGCCGAGGGTCGAATTTACTAACTTGAACGATTTGCACGAGGTGCAGAGTATGTTGGCGGCACGGGTGGTCGAATGGACCGAGGAATGGAAGCGACAGGGGTTAGAGGAAGGTTTGGAGAAAGGTTTGCAGAAAGGCGAGGCAAATTTGCTATTGCGGCAGATGGAACTCCGGTTTGGGCCTTTGGACGAGAGCAGCCTGGCCAGGGTGCGGGCCGCGGATGCGGAGGCGTTACTGCGGTGGGGCGAGCGTATTTTGACCGCAGTGACAGCGGAAAACGTTTGCAAAGGATAGGCTGGCAGGGGACATAAACAGCAATGCCCGGAAGGTCTGCGCTGGGTTTGACCGGCCTCGCCGCAAGCACAGGTCGGTTAAGAGCCATGACCATGGGGTTTCCTTTCTTACTGTTAAGGAGCCCGCCATGGATCTCCCAAACCAGAAAACCAAAACCTGCCACGCTCCCTGGAACAAGGGCAAACTGGTTGGCCAGAAACCTCCGCTCAAGCTGAAAGAGATTTGGGCGATTCGGATCCGTCTTCAACTCGCCAATCGAGCATGGGAACTGGCTCTTTTCAATCTGGCGATCGATAGCAAACTGCGCGGCTGCGACCTCGTCCGGCTGCGCGTATGCGATGTAGCTCAAGGCAACCGAGTCGCGTCGCGCGCGATCATCATGCAACAGAAAACCCACCGTCCGGTTCAGTTTGAGATCACCGAACAGACACGGGAATCTCTTCTGGCCTGGATCTGCAAAGCCCAGCGCAAGTCCGACCAGTTTCTGTTTCCGAGCCGGATGAGCGCATCGCCGCACATCTCAACCCGGCAATATGCGAGGATCGTCGAATCGTGGGTAAAATCGATTGAGCTTGACCCGGCGGCTTACGGAACCCACACGATGCGCCGAACGAAAGCGACGTTGGTCTACCGACGGACGAAAAATCTTCGCGCGGTTCAATTGCTCCTCGGGCACACAAAGCTTGAAAGCACGGTGAGGTATCTCTGTATTGAGGTGGACGATGCCCTGGAAATCTCGGAACAGACCGAGGTGTAATTCCATTTCTAATTCTGAAGTGAATCTATGATCCATGGCCAAGCGACGATCGAATGGACTCGGCCGTGGTCGTTTTCCAGCGTTCTCAAGCTGTCTTCCAAGTGATCCTCCAGAGCGTCGAT
>CADDYU010000302.1 GCA_902810705.1 Methylococcaceae bacterium | reverse complement strand
GCGTGGCGCGACGGACAGGTCGCGGCGTTCGCCGCGATCGCTCGGCACTACGTCGTCGCCGGCGGCGGCGCGTGAGCGTGCCGCGGCCGCGACGCGGACGGGCGCGGGCGGCATGCCGCTGGCCATCGACCCGCTCTACAACCCCGTCCCACCCGCGGTGACGAACGGCCGTTGACCGCACGACTCACGCTCCACGCCGAGAAACTGCGCGTGACCGGCATGAACGGCCAACCGTTCGAGATCATCGCCCCGATCCCCAAAGACCTCGCGGCGACGATCAACCAACTGTCGCGGCACGCGCGTATGATACAGGGACGGTAAATCTTGGCCGACAACCACGACGATTCCCCGCGACCGCCGGCCGCGCAGAGACAAACGTCTTCGCAAAATCGGCCAGCATCATCACCAAGGCACGTTCAAAAACTCGGCCAATGGTGAAGCGACTTGAGGAGAATCCAAAGAAGTATTGAGAAATCCGCGGTAATCGGACCAAAAACCGCCAGCCACGCAGTAAAACCGCGGTAATCGGATGCAAAAGTTCAAGACCGACTCGAACGTTCAAACTTTCGACTTGAACGTTTAAACTTTCGACTTGAACGTTCAGGCGTTGGCATCCAAAGCGAGAGCGTTCGGATTGAGAACGCCCGCTTTCAACGCAAGCCTCGAAGTTGCGCGCGCGAAGTCCAGCCAACCGGCGCGGCTATGTCGCTTTGAACAAAAGGAATTTCATCAACACCCTCAGCCCCACCAGCGTCAGATAGGACGGCCACACGGGCGAGCCACCGGCCCGATCGGTTGCCCTCCGGTGCGATTTCAGAAAGCGACAAATGTTGGATGCCACCTTTTCCGATCCCCCGGTAAAAAGAGATCGTCGCAGCCCCGTCGAATCGCCCTTTAGGCGCATCCCATCCATAAAAATGTCGCCGGCTGCCAAGGTGGGGGGAAACCTGTGGCGGGGAACCGGCGACGCACCCATGTTGCCGAAGCTCACCCGAAAACGCAACCGGTAGGATGGCAATTGCCCCCCGCCCACACTTCCGACACAACCGGAGCTACGAGCCTAATCGCGAACGACATAACTTTCCGGCGCGATAAGGCTCGGCGCTCCCCTCCCTGACGACATACGGATGCAGTATTCGCCCGTCCGCGCCTTGTCGATCAATTCCGGCTCGTTATCCACCTCGATCTGCACGTCCGACACGTTTCGATAGACCGCTTCACGCGGAGCGATGACAAACTTACCCCGCCGATTCCGGTGTGGCAGGAAAACCTCCACGGACCCGTCAGGGTGACTCAATTGGCGTTCAATCGACGGCATGAAATGGCTCCTTTCTTGAGGGTTTTGGGTAGTGCCCTAGCTTGTGCTCAGTGGGCTTCACGGTCCCGGCCTCAACATTGTTTTGGCGGCTTCGGATAAGATCGCTCGCGCCGCTTCGATCGCTGCGGATTTTACCCCATTAAACGTTGCCAGTGTAAGCCGGGTCGCGATCCCAGGCGCTGAATCGATTTCGCGGAGATAGCTCTCACCCAGACTTGTCAAAGCGATACCATTGATAAACGGGAAATATCCGTCACTGCTATGACTTTTGTGGCCATCAAGCAAAAACGAGCCCAAAGCCCTCCAAGAACGATGCAGCCTTGATCAATTCTTTGACATCAATGCCGGATTTCTGAGCGCACGGATCAATTTCAATTAGACCGAATTTATCGTATCCATCCTCACAAAGTTCCCGCAACGTGAGCAAGAGTTTCAGTTCAATTTCGTTGATCTTGATCTCAAAGTTCCGCATCTTTACTCCGACTCACATCTTCTGCACATGCTCTTCATCCAGAATCTCCTGAACCGTCAACAGCTTGATGATCCTGCCCGTTCGACGGTGGAACGCGGCGCATTCCTGTTCGGCGTCTTTCGTGTAGCCGAAGCTGACGAAGAAGCCGCGCTGCCGGCCGCCTTCGCCTTCGCGCTCCATGACGGCTTGGAAGGCGTCGATGTCGGGGCGGCCGACTCGGTCGGTCTGCTTCACCTGGATGGGGAACCAGTCGTCGGAGAAAAGCCCGCCCTCGGCCGGCCCCACTTTCCCACGAGCGCCGACGGGGAACAAGCGGCCGTCCACGCCCATGTCGCCCACCTGCACCTTGTTGGGGATGCCGCCCAGCGCGATGACCGCCCAGTTCTCGAACTCGAACGGCGGCAGGGCCCGCAGCTTCTCGATCGTCCACGGCAAATCGCGGACGATGAACGCGTCGGGCCGGTGCGCCCGGTGCAGCGGCTCGCTCTCCTTCATCCCGCACACGTCCCGCAGCCGCTTGGCCGTCACCCGGCAGGCGGTGGCACGTCCGTCAGGCCCGCGTGCTCAGGGACGGCGGGGACCAGCAGGACTTGATCGAAGCCTTCCTTCTGGAGCGTGCGCTCGATCTGCGTCATAAGGTGGGCGTGTTGTGACGCCCGCTGCCCCTGCTGGGTGGGCTCGACGACGAGGTACAGCCAGCCGTCGTCAAACCGATAGCCCGTGAGTCGGAGATGGACCCCGTCAGCTTTGGCCGCGGCGATCATTTCCTGGACCCGCTTCGTGACCGTACTGATCTCTATTTCATTCGGCATCTGCGTCGCTCGTAGAAGTTCTCGAAGACCGTGGTCATCATGGAAACTGCCTCGCGCGCGTCCGCGGCTTCGACCTGTTGCGACGGACGGTAGTCGGCGAAGAGCCGAAGCGTGTAGAGCTCACCGATGAGTTCCGAGAGTGCCCGCCGCTTGGCGGGATCCCACTGGTCTAACTTCTCCACCACCAACTGTCGAATGCCCTGGTGCTTGGCCTCACCCGTGGGCAGGTGCCCAGGGTGCTGGGGCCCTTCCCTGTCGGGAGGCATAAGTACGCCTTTCTCCACGAGCAGATGGGTTACCTTGGCGTACGCGGCGTAATACGCGCGCGACAGGCACGACCTGTATCGCGTCCGCACCAGTTCATTCGCCGCCTTCCGCGAGTCGCTCGCGATCTCGTACCAAGTCATTATATTCTATCCAGGGAGTGGAAGCTGTCGGCGGTCCTGAGCATGCGGGCGAGTTGGACGCATCGCGGCCGCATGTAGTCGATCTAGGCCTGGGTGCTGGCATGGCGGTCCTCGAAGGCGCGCTTCTCCTTCGTCTCGCCCCAGAAGACCTCGTAGTTGCGGTTGGAGTTGAACGGCGGGTCGATGTAGATCAGGTCGATGCAGGCGTCGGGGAGCTTGGCGAGTTGTTCGAGGTTGTCGCCGCAGTAGACGACCCGCGTGTCGAGCAGCGCCGACGGCCGGCCGGCGGCCGGCTTGGCGGCGTGCAGGCTGCGGTTGAGCGGCTTGGTTTGCGCGGCGGCGGGCCCGTTCTTCGCCATGGACGGATGACAATGGACCGAAAGGCCGGTGGATAGCGCACGCGTGGCCTCGCACGTCGCGCAGACGAACCGCATGCCGACCTTCGCGCATGCGACCGACAACGACCGCGCGACGTTGTTCCCGTCCCCGACGTACGCCAGCGTCTTGCCACCAAGGCTGCCGAAGCGGGCGGCGCGGGGGCGGGTCAGGGCGCGGCGCGGCCTTCGAGGATGCGGCCGTCGCGCGTCGCCTGCAGGTAGCGGCGCTCCTCGTGGCACCACGCGGTCAGGCGCCCGGCGGGGCCCAGGGCGGCGGCGGTGTCGACCAGGACGAGCTGCGGGCCGGTGACGGGCACGACCTCGCTCGCGGTGTCGGGCAGGTAGTTGGTCGTCGGCGTGTGCCCGAAGTACCCGGTGCGGCCCCACCGCTTCGTCGCCGCCAGCTCGTCCTCGGCGAAGCGGTTCCACAGGACGATCCGCTTCAGCGCGTCGTCGGCGCCGACCTTGGCGGCCCGGCGGTCGTCCGGTCCGCCCGGCGACCAGCTCGCGT
>CADDYU010000301.1 GCA_902810705.1 Methylococcaceae bacterium | reverse complement strand
GTCCGCGACGTGATCTGACCCTTCGCGGACGCGCCGGGCGCGACGCTCGAAGCGTCGGGCAGTGGTGCGGCAAGCACGTATCAGAGTTCAAGAGCAAAGATCCCCGGACAATAGCGCAAATAATGGGGCGAAAATCCTACCCAGAACCCGACGGTTCCGGGTAGGTTGCTGCACGTCATGAGCCAACCATTGCCGAAAAATTTTAGCTCGCCGGTTTTGCAGAAGTTCAGGCAACGCGTTCTTCACCGAACCGTGGAGGAAACCCTCTGCGGGTGGGAAGACATCCTGATCCTGCAGGGCTTGGTGAAATGTGCCGTCGAATGTAACGACTCGGAAGCATTGCGCTGGGTCGAAGCGTGGCTCGAACACCACGGTGCCGTCGAGGTGGAGCAACGCCCGGACATCTACCCCGCCATCAACCACCGCCGGGGTTTTGTGCTCAACGATTACTGCGGCAACTGGGGAGCGCCACTCGCGCTCGCGCCACTCCATCAACTGAAGCCCTCGGACAAAGCGTTGTCGCTGATTCGGGCGACGTGCGATACGATTCTGCACCGCAGCACCCGTCTGCCCGGTGGAGTGATAGCGCATGGCGGCTTCGCGCGGCAAACGGTGTGGGTGGACACGCTGTACTACGCCTCCTCATCGTTGGCGCACGCGTTCGCCGTCACCGACGATTCGCAGTACGCGGCCGAGGCGGTTAACCAATGCCTGCTGCACGCCGACGCATTGCGTGACGAATGCACCGGCTGCTTCTTTCACGACGCGCATCCGGCGAGTGGCCGCAGGACTGGCTGGTTCTGGGCGCGCGGTAACGGGTGGGTAATCCTGGCAATGGCAGATACGCTGCGCCTGGTGCCGCCATCGACAACAGGCTATGACCGGCTGCTGGCGCTTTATCGATCGCTCGCGACAGGTTTGCTGCGATTCCAACACCCCTGTGGGCTCTGGAGAATTGTGCCAGAGCGCGACGAATCGCACCTCGAAACCAGTGGCTCCATCATGATCGCTGCGGCGTTGGCAATTGGGGTGACCGAACGCTGGCTCGATGCCACAACGTCCGCGCAGGTGCTTCAAACATGGCAGGAGCTGCAGACGTGGATCAACCCCGAGGGCGCCCTGATGGGCGCACAGCGTCCGGCCGGCCCCGGCGGGTGGGAAAGTCATAAGCAGTCCATGATGGCCGAATGCCCATACGCGACCGGGCTGCTTCTTCGTTTAGTCGCCGAGCTCGAACGAATGCAGCGTCAGCCGTTGGAGAATGCAGTATGACTTCGACAACATACGGCCAACCCTATTTCGAATCGGTCGGGACCGGCAACGGGATCAACCGTCTGGCACACAATACCTGTCGGATTATCGACTTTGAATTGCTGGCGCTGAGGGCCGGCCAAAAGTGGACTTATTCGACCGCCGGACGCGAGTGCGCCTTCGACGTGCTGACCGGATCGGCGACGATCAGCGTCATGGAGCAGCAGTTCGCGCAACTCGGCGGACGCGGGACCGTCTTTGACGGGCCGCCTTCGATGGTTTACGCGCCGTCAAATCAACAGGTCTGCATCGAGGCGCTGACGGACGTTGAAATCGGGATCGGGTCTGCAACCAGCGATGCAACTTTCGCACCGTATGCGATCACTCCAGGCGAAGCCATTACCGGGCAGTGGGGCGACGGCAACACCGAGCGCCATTTTCGAGTTATGATCAATGGAGATCGCAGCAGCGATCGTCTTTGGTTTACCGAAGTGGTGGTGCGCGACGGGTGCTGGGCCACGTATCCCCCGCACAAGCACGAAGACGTGCCGGGTGATCTCTTTCAGGAGGAAATGTATTTCTACAAGGTCTCGCCGGAAACGGGCTTCGGATTCTGCGGCGAGTTTGGCGGACTGGTTGGCGGCGACTACGCGTTTATGATCCGCAACAACACGATTCACAAGATGCCTTGCGGCTACCACACGGTGACTGCGGCGCCGGGCTGCCAGGTCTTTTACCTGGCCGTGTACGCGGGCCGAGACAAAAGGCACGCTCCTTCGCCGCATCCCGACTTTGTGAACTTCCGCGACAACCCGATGCCGGAGCCGTTCATATAAGTTTCGTGTTCCAAAGGCCACCGCGCGCGGGGTGCCGCAGCGCAGTCGCTCGTGGTACGCGCCGCGACACGCGCGGGATCCAGCAGGGTTGGCCGGCGTTCGACATTGGCCGTTTCGCTCAGGCGAGCAGGGGGTGTTGGAACGCGCCACTGAGAAAGCCGGCGCGGGAAACCCGGGTATGCAACGAAATCGGGAACGGCACGTCGAGCACCGGGGTTTTTCGCGAATACGGGGTGCTTTGATTCATGAAAAACCCATTCGATCTCACCGGGCAGCGCGCCTTGATTACCGGAGGCGGGTCGGGCCTCGGCCTCGCCACGGCGCGGTGCATCGCCGTGAGCGGTGCGCAGGTCATAATCGTCGGGCGCAGGGAGGCCGCGCTCAGGCGAGCCGTTGACGAAATTGGCCGGGACGCCGCTTGGCGGGCCTTCGATGTCACGAATCTGCAGGCCATTCCCGCGTTCGTCGCGTCCGTCGAGGCCGAATTCGGCCCGGTGGACACGTTGGTCAACAACGCGGGCATCCACCTAAAAAAAGACGTCAGCGAAGTATCCGACGCCGAATTTCAAGCGGTCATGCAAACGCATGTGAACGCGAGCTTCGCCTTCGGCCGCGAGTGCGGGCAACGGATGGTCGCGCGTGGCCGCGGCCACATCCTCTTCATCGCATCGATGGCCTCCTACATCGGGATACCGCTGCTTTCTGCCTATTCGGCAGCAAAGACGGCCCAGCTGGGGCTTGTCCACTCTTTGACGGCCGACCTTGCTCCGAAAGGCGTGCGTGTGAATGCCATTGCCCCGGGGTGGATTCACTCCGAGATGATGCACAAAGCGGTCGACGCCGACCCCAAGCGCAAGGAAAAGATCCTCTCGCGTACCCCGCTGGGGGATTTCGGCGACCCGGAAGACATTGGCTGGGCCGCAGTGTACCTCTCGTCTCCTGCGGCGAGATTCGTCACCGGTGTCTGCCTTCCCGTCGACGGCGGGGCAGCGATCGGGTTCTAACTTACGAGTCCCGGGAGTCGCTTGGTCGTTGTTTGTGAATTGGAGCTTGGCGCTTTCCTGCGCGGTGCTTCGCGTGGCGTTTCGCGGCCGAGCTTCGCCTCAAGCGGCTCGCCGCGACGCGTACCGCTTGAGCGGCTGGGGCAACCCGCGGACGCCGCGGCGGACGGCCTTGTCGACGGCGTACTGCATCGACGCCTCGAACCGCCGGCGGACCTTCGCGTCGGGCTCGACGCCGAGCTTGCGCATCTGGTCCAGCGCCCACAGCCAGACGTGGTACTCCTCCTCGCAGCGGCGCTTGTACGTCTTGAACCCGATCGCGTGGTGGCCGACCTCGTGGAGGAAGATGCTCAGGCTGATCGGCGTCTTCGGCCGCGGCGACTCGATCCAGTTGATCCCGCGGCCGTCGTGGTAGTAGACGCGCCACGCGCACCCGCTCATGCTCCGCCGCCAGCGGCGGACGCGGATGTCGTACCGCCGCTTCATCTGACGGACGATGGGCGTGAAGTCGCGCATGCTCCAGACGTTCATCGGCTAACGTAACGCCAATCTTGCAGCGCGGGCGCGGCGGTGTCGAGGGACGTGAAGGGCTCGTCGTGACTCGGGCAACGCCTCACGCCCGCCGTCCGATACAATGCCACCGCCCGATGCTCGCCGCAGCGAACAACGTCTCCGTCCCGTTCTCGTGGGTCGTGCTGCTGACGCTCGTCGCGGTGGCGTCGGCGTCGCTGGCGACGTTCCTCGCGCTGATCGTGCGGTGGACCGACAGCCGCCCGCGGCACGCGCTGATCGAGTGGGCGAAGCAGTACCAGTTCCGCGCCGGCCACGCGGCGGGCGCCGCG
>CADDYU010000300.1 GCA_902810705.1 Methylococcaceae bacterium | reverse complement strand
TCCGGGCGCGGCGGATGGCCTCGAGCAGCTGACCGGCGCCGGCGAACTCGGCCATGAGCGAGACCTTGCCCGGCGTGGGGACCGCCACCCGGTTCCCCGCGTGCTCCGCCGGCGAACGAGGGCCAGGAGAAGGCCGATCGAGCAAAGATTCGGTTCCGAACGGATCCACCGAGCTCATCGTTCCCTCCCTAATTCATGGGCCAGTCTCCGCAGCTCGTGCATGGGCACCATGGGCGCGAACCGGACGAACAGGAAGAAAAACCAGAGGAACAACCCGACGCTGCCGAGCAGCATGGCCCAATCCCAGCGGGTCGGGAAGAACAAGCGGTATTGAGCCGGCAGGAAGCCATGGCTCAATCCGTGCACCACGATCACGTAGCGCTCCAGCCACATCCCTACGCTCACCAGGACGGCGACCAGGACCAGCATGGGCGCGTTGTGTCGCACCCACCGCGACCAGCAGAGCTGCGGCGTCAGCACGTTGCAGAAGATCATGCCCCAGTAGGCCGGCGCGTAGGGGCCGGACATCCGGGCCAGCACATCGCGCCAATCGTCCGGATCGCCCTCGTACCAGGGCATGAAGACCTCCATGCCGTAGGAATAACCCATGAGCAGGGACGCGGCCAGGAGGATTTTCGCCATGGCGTCCAGGTGGCGCTCGGTCACGAAGGCATGAAGCCTGAACGCCGAGCGCAGGGCGACGGTGATGAGGATGACCATGGCGAAGCCGGAGAACATCGCGCCGACCACGAAGAAGGGCGCGAAGATGGTTGAGCGCCAGCCGGGCATGACGGCGGTCGAGAAGTCGTAGCCCACCACGCTGTGCACCGACACCACCAGGGGCACCGCCAGGGCCGCCATGATGACGTAGGCCGTCTCGTAGCGCTGCCAGTGCTTGGCGGAACCCTGCCAGCCCAGGGCCAGGATACCGTAAGCCACGCGCGCGCCGCGGGTCTTGGCGCGGTCCCTCAGCGTGGCGAAGTCGGGAATCATCCCCGTGTACCAGAACAGGATGGACACGAAGATGTAGGTGAGGATGGCGAACATGTCCCAGACCAGGGGACTCCGGAACTGCGGCCATACTCCCAGGGTGCTGGGATAGGGAGCGAGCCAGTAGAACACGTAAGGCCGGCCCAGGTGGAGCAGGGGAAATAGACCGGCGATGGAGGCCGCGAAGATGGTCATGGCCTCGGCGAACCGGTTGATGGAGGTCCGCCAGGGCTGGCGCGCGAGGTAAAGCATGGCGGAAATCAGGGTGCCGGCGTTGCCGATGCCGATCCACCAGACGTAGTTGATGATGTCGAAGCCCCAGACGACCGTGGTGTTCAGGCCCCAAATGCCGACGCCCCGGTCGAGGAGGTAGACCACCGCGACGATGAACAGCAGCACGCCGAGGGAGCTCAGCGCGAATCCCCACCACCAACCCGCGCCAGCCGGACGCAGCACGATGTCGCTGACATGATGGCTGATGGAGGCGTAGGTCTGATCAGGCCGAAGAACCGGGCCGCGGTCGTCTTCTTCCATCCATCGAGCATCAGCCTCTCTGTTCATGCATCACCTCCCGAGCGGAATTCTGCCGCCCGCCGGGCGGAGCGAGCGAGGTGTTCCGGGCCCGTCCGCCGAGCGTCGGCCATGGCACCGTCCTGTTCCCAACGACGAGCAGAGCCGCGCCCTGCGAGAGCGGGTTTCGACCCGAGGCCGGCCGGAGGAGGAAGGGCCAGAGCCCGCTTCCCTTGAAAATCACTCATCCTTGAGCTCCGGGTTTGGGTTCTCTAGCCGCGCCAGATAAGTGGTCCGCGGCCGGGTGTTGAGTTCCTCCAGCAGCACATAATGCCTCGGTTCCCGCCGGAGTCCGCCGATTCGGCTGCCGGGGGCATTGAGATCGCCAAAGAGAATGGCCTGGGTCGGACACGCCTGCTGGCAAGCGGTCATCACCTCGCCCTCGCCGATGCGGCGGTTTTCGTTCTCGGCCGCGATCCGCGCCTCGTTAATGCGCTGGATGCAGTAGGTGCATTTTTCCATGACTCCCCGACTTCGCACCGTGACGTCCGGATTTCGGGCCGCGGCGGTGATCGGCGCTCCCTCGTTGGTCTCCGGGGCCGCGGAATACTCGAAGAAATTGAAACGACGCACCTTGTAGGGGCAATTGGACTGGCAGAAGCGGGTGCCGACGCAGCGATTGTAGACCTGATTGTTGATGCCTTCCGAATCGTGAATCGAGGCCTGCACCGGACAGACCGGCTCGCAGGGGGCTTGCTCGCACTGCATGCAGGGTACCGGCTGGAAGTAGGTTTTCGGATTTTCCGGACTTCCGGCATAGTAGCGGTCCACCCGCAGCCAGTGCATCTCCCGTCCGCGGCGGACCTCGTCCTTGCCGACGATGGGCACGTTGTTTTCCGCCTGGCAGGCGATGACGCAAGCGTTGCAGCCGATGCAGGCATTCAGGTCGATCACCATGGCCCAAGCATAGCCCTCGTAGCGGTACTCGGGATACAGGGACGGTTTGGATTCAGGCGGCGGACTCGCGACGGAAAGCCGGTCCGGGCTCAGCACCCGAACCAGGTCGCGGCCGTTGAGCGCGAAGTGGTGCTGAGTGCTGGGAAGTTCCCTGGGCGCTCTCCGGAGCGGCAGTCCAAGCCAGTCCCGCCGCGGCTCGATCCGCCGAATTTCAAGGCCGTCATCGAAACCCGGAGCGGCGGAGGTCCTGAGCGCGTAGGCATTGAAGCCGGTGCCGCTGCCGACCCGCCCGGCCCGGGTCCGCCCATAGCCCAGGTAAAGCGTCGCCGTCTCGTCGGCATGGCCGGGCATGATCCAGACCGGCGCGGCCAGCGCGCGGCTCCGGTATTGCAGTTCCGCCCAATCGCCGTTGGCAAGGCCGAGGCGCCGCGCCGTGGCGGGGCCGAGCAGCACGGTGTTTTCCCAAGTCAGCTTGGTCAAGGGTTTGGGCAGTTCCTGCAGCCAGCCGTTGTTGGCATAGCAGCCGTCGAAGACGCTCGGGTCGGGCTGGAAGCGGACTTCCAGCGCCGCCGGCGCCGGCGGAGGCGGCGGCAGCGCCGTCGGGAGATCGGGCCGGACCGCCAGCGTGAGCGGGGAATGGGCCGTGTTCGGGATGATGCCGTCCTTGAGCGCGGTCCGCCAGAAGGCGTCGAAATCGGGTCCCCCATGGCGGTTTCGCCAGTAGGCTTGCACGAGATCGTGATCGGAGCGCCCGACCTGCCCCGAGAGGAGCGCGAGAAGTTCATGCGCCGAACGCCCGCTGTAGAGGGGCGAAACGAGCGGCTGGATCAGCGATACCGTGCCGTCATAGGCGCGCGCGTCGGACCAACTCTCGAGTTCGTGTAGCGCCGGGACATGCCAATGACAACGCGCGGCGGTTTCATCGGCGTGAAGCCCAAAATGGATGCGCAGCGGCACCTTGTCGAGCGCCGCCGGGAAATCCAGGTCCGCCGGGGCGGTATAGACGGGATTGCCGTCGAGGATCAGCAAGGTCTCGACCCGACCGGCGCGCATGGCTTCCGTCAGCGCGGCGAGCGAGGTTCGCTCGCCGGCGGGATTGATCGCCACGGGGTCGATATGAGTCACGGTCTGACCGAAGTTGCCGAGCCGCTCGTTCAGGGCCTGAACCAGGGCATGGACGGCCGGCGGCAGATGGTCGCCGGCGACGATGAGGCTGGCGCCTCGATGCCTGGCAAGCTCCAGGGCCACCGCGTCCAGCCAGGCGGCCGGCACCGGCGGCGGCTCGCCAGCTTGAATTCCCGCAAGGCCCAGCTTTCCCGCCAGCGCCCGCGCCACCCTTTCCATGTGGCCCGCCCGCAGCGGCCGCTTGTGGTCGGCCATGGCGCCGGTGAGGGTCGGGGTCGATTCCAGCACATAGAGCCGGTTCATTCCTTCGGAAGTTCCGCTCTCTTGGGGCGGGGAGAGGGCGTGGGAAAGCATTCGCCGACCCTCGATGAAGTCATGGCCGTAGCGTGTCCGGGCCGGGGTC
>CADDYU010000299.1 GCA_902810705.1 Methylococcaceae bacterium | reverse complement strand
TTGAAGTTAAGAATTTTAGCCTTACCGACGAGGTCTTCTGAATTTAGGCAATATGTTGAGGTGCCTTGAAGGGAAGGAGCGGGGAAAACTGGCTAAAAAAATACTTGGAGTAAAAAAAATCACGAAGGAGCGATTAGCTACCCTAAGGCTTTGAATACGGCAGTGTGGCAAGAATAGAAATTAAATATGCCAAAGCTATATTATAGATACCTATACTTGCCACGCTTCGAAAACTTACTTCTTTTCTTCGTCGTTGAAAACCCAGCGTACAAAAAGTACGCCTGCAACGATAATCCCGATGGTTACTACGATACCTACCGGAGATCTCATTTTTTCAACCAACTCAAGTATCATTCCCATTTCTTATACCTACCTAAAATTTTGTTCTCTTAAGTGCTTTTTGGAATAGCGGCAAAAGCTATTGCGCCGTCTATCTTACCGTCTACTGAAGCTCTGTCAAGTCAATGTGGCCTTGTTTTGTCGATAACAGAGGACAATGGGCGCGGCAAAATGACGCAGGATGACGAGAGCAAACAAAAAAGCCCGGACAGTACGCCCGGGCTCATAAGATCTTAGCTTGAAGAACTTATCCGCATTTATCGGATTTTATGTCTTCTTAATGGTATTTTTGGTAGATGCAGAAAGCTGTCTTCAAGATATAACCACCGACCCTTTAAAGAGCCGGAGAGGCTGGAGCTTCAAGCTTCTGTTTATCGCCGTCTGGAGAATTACCGCAGCCAGAGATAACCAGAGACATCATGATAACGCTGATAACGCAGAGCAGCTTCTTCATAGATCCTCCTCAATTTCCAAAAGCTTAAGAGTTATAGTTGGTAGTGCCTACAGCACGAGGGATTTTATAAAGAAGATTTCTTAAAAATGCAAGAGGGGCTAGCCTGGCCCACTAGAGAGCTTGCCAATCGCGCCTTAATGCCTCTTACAGGGAGAGAAGCTTACCGGAGGATTACGAATGAGCTTGGAAGGTTCGGTGTGCCTACCCACTAGAGGCCGGAACTTCTGGCGATGGGCTGCCAAAGAATGAAAGCTGACCGGCAATGGACGCCATGAAAATGAGCTAACCAAGCGCTTACAAGGTGAGCACTTCCAGTCCTGGCTCCACAGTGTCCGTTAAGATGGGTTCACGAAGTCGTTCGAGACCGGCGAAGTCGAACAGATTGCGATCGGCTAGTTGCGAGGGAGCCACGTTTTGCAAGGCCGTGAAAATGGTTTCCGAGCGTCCTGGCTGCTGCCTTTCCCAGGATCGTAGCATCTCTTTTATCACCTTACGCTGGAGATTTTCCTGCGAGCCACAGAGATTGCATGGGATGATTGGAAAGTCCCTAACGCGAGCATACGATTCGATATCCTTTTCCTTGCAATAAGCCAAAGGTCGGATTACGACATGCCGACGATTATCGCTCAATAGCTTGGGTGGCATGGCTTTCAGCGTGCCGCTGTAAAACAAATTGAGGAAAAAAGTCTCCAGAATATCGTCGCGGTGATGGCCCAAGGCTATTTTGGTGATTCCATTTTCAGCGGCATACCGGTACAGTAAACCCCGTCTTAAGCGCGAGCAAAGGCCACACGTGGTTTTTCCCTCCGGAACAACCCGTTTAACTATGCTATAAGTATCCTGCTCAATAATGTGAAACGGAATGCCGCGACTAGACAGATAATTGGGTAGTATATGCTCCGGAAAATCAGGCTGCTTCTGATCCAGGTTGACGGCGACAATGTCGAACGATATCGGGGCATTGATCCGGAGGCTGAGCAGGATGTCCAGCAGCGTGTAGGAATCCTTGCCGCCCGACAGGCACACCATGACTTTGTCGCCGTCTTCGATCATTCGATAATCGGCGATGGCCTCACCAACAAGGCGGCGAAGCCGCTTCTGCAGCTTATTGAAGTCGTAGCGCTGCTTTTCGCTAAAGTGAATTGTCGCGTTATCCACCATAACGTCGGAATACTAGGCTCGCGTTAGTGCCGCCGAAGCCAAAGCTGTTGGACATGACGATCTCAACCCGAGCGTTGTCCATTCTCTGCCGAACAATGGGAATGCCTTCCGCGCCAGGGTCGAGCGTTTCAATATTGGCCGAAGCTGAAATAAAGCGATTTTCTATCATTAATAGCGAATAAATTGCCTCGTGAACCCCTGCGGCGCCTAAGGCGTGGCCAGTCAGGGATTTAGTGGAGCTAATGGGTGGAATTTCCGATCCGAAGACTTCTCTGACAGCCTGCAATTCCTTGATGTCGCCAATCGGTGTACTGGTCCCGTGGGCATTGATGTAGTCGATCGGCCCCTGGACTTGGGCCATGGCTTGCCTCATGCAGCGGACAGCTCCTTCTCCCGAGGGCTGAACCATGTCATAGCCATCGGAGGTGGCGCCATAACCAATTAGTTCCGCATAAATTTTCGCGCCCCGGGCCTTGGCGTGTTCTAGCTCCTCTAAGACCAGAACGCCCCCTCCGCCTGAAATCACGAAGCCGTCTCGCCCGGCGTCATAGGCGCGGGATGCGACCTTCGGCGCCTCATTGTACTTGGAGGATAAGGCGCCCATGGCATCAAACAATACTGTCATGGTCCAATGGACTTCCTCACCGCCTCCGGCGAAGATGATATCCTGCTTGCCGAGTTGAATGAGTTCCGCGGCATTGCCAATGCAGTGGGCACTGGTAGCGCAAGCGGAGCTAATGGAATAATTGATGCCTTTAATCTTGAATGGCGTCGCGAGACAAGCGGAATTGGTGTTGGACATGGTGCGAGGTACCATGTAAGGGCCGACTTTTTTGACCCCCTTGTCTCGATAACTGTCCCAAGCCAAAAGCAGATTGGAAGTCGAGGGCCCCCCGGAGCCCATGATAACACCAGTACCGGGATGCGAGATCTCGGCTTCTTCTAAGCCCGCATCTGCAATAGCCTCCTGCATGGCGAGATAGTTGTAAGCCGCTCCATCCCCCATGAACCTGCGAATTTTTCGGTCGATCAGTTCATCCGGGTTGAGTTTAATGGGGCCGTAAACCTGGCTTCGAAAGGCCATTTCGCGATATTCCTCGCTGAATTCGATGCCCGATCGGCCCTGCCGCAAGGATTCCGTTACCTCCAGCCGATTATTGCCGATGCTGGAAACGATCCCCATCCCAGTGACAACAACGCGTCTCATACCGTAAAACTCCATCAGAAGGCGTCTGTGGAAGTGAACAGGCCAACCCGAAGATCGCTGGCTTCATAGATGACCCGCCCATCGCAGGCCATTTCGGCATCAGCGATTCCCATCACCAACTTCCGCATAATTACTCGTTTTAGATTGATCCGGTAGGTTACTAGTTTATGATTGGGCAACACTTGACCGCGGAACTTGACTTCACCGACGCCGAGCGCACGGCCCCGTCCCAAGCCTCCCATCCAGCCAAGATAGAATCCGATCATCTGCCACATGGCATCTAGTCCAAGACAACCCGGCATGACCGGATCGTTCCGAAAATGACAGGAGAAAAACCAAAGGTCAGGATGAATATCCAATTCGGAGATGATTAAGCCCTTATCGTAAAGGCCGCCTTCGGAGCTAATATGGGTGATACGATCGAACATCAGCATCGGAGGGAGCGGCAGTTCAGCGTTACCCGGGCCAAACAGTTTGCCGTAGCCGCATTGAATCAATTCTTCACGGGAGTAGCTATGCTGCCTCTGCTGTAGGTGTGATTCTTTGAATATCATGCTGTTGCCCGATATTAATGCGATCTGCGTTTCGGCGCCGAGTTCGCCGAACCCGATGGACGATTCCCATGGTCTGCCAACTCCCGGAAAGCGGCGAATGATTCAATGCGTTGGCGAGAACTTCTCAAAACCGTCCGAACCTTGTAATCAATCGGGCTGAGTGAAATCGAAAAGTTCGCTAACCGTTGCCAACTCGATCTCGTTAAAAGCACCTATTGTACCAGGAAAATAAATCAAATTAGATTGTTCGAACAGCCATTTCCCTTAAGTCTAG
>CADDYU010000298.1 GCA_902810705.1 Methylococcaceae bacterium | reverse complement strand
GCGGTGGACGGTGACATGGCAGCAATCGAACGGCTTCTCGAACGACTCGAGACCACGCCGACACCGGACGGGCCTAAGTGTGGCGATTGCAAGAAATGTTGACAGTTACCCTAATTCCACATAATGGCGACCACACCGGTGTATCTGTAGTTGCGGGTGTGCGTCCTCGGATGCCCGGCCCCCCAAACGTCCATGTGGTAGGTCCCGGTCACGCCACAGTTCTGTTGTGCCTTGATGTTTCCGTTGCCACCTTTGGCTGAGCCGATCCACATGCACACGCTCTGTCCGGCGGAGGCGGGCGATGGCACCGCCATCGAGAGGCCGGCGGCCATCGCCAACTTGATGATCGTCCGCGTCGAGTATGAGCCTAATATGGCCGATAGTAGGTTATTCATCACTTTCTCCTTTAATCTTGTTAGCTGCTGGCGCAACGTGCCATTTCTCCTTCCTCCAAGAGGATTCTGTCTTACGACATTTCCCCGGATAGTCGATAGAAACGCCCGCGCTGGCCGCCTGACATGCATTGCTATAGGTTTTGCCGTCACAGCCACAGACCGGCCGGTATTCCTTCTACCAGCATGATAAGTTTGTTCATTGGTAACCTCCGTAGTCTGAGGGGCAGCATGGCAACCCCCGTCGCTATCCCTATAGGAAGCTCCATGCCAGAGCGCGAATTGTTCTAACTATTTCCACAGAATCAATGGGATAGGAGATGCAACGCGGCATCGAAGCGAGGCTTGACCCCTGCGACATAAGTTGACAGGGTGAGGCCGGGACTTGCGAAGATCGCCTGAAAATCAGGCAGATAGCGAGATTGCAGGATGCAATGGATGTCGCACCCCTTGATAAATCGTCCTGGAACGCCAGCTTCCTGGGCTTAGCGGCGAACGCGCGGAAGCATTCGGCTGACAGCGTGGCCGATGCCTTTATCCTGTCGGTAACTGTCCCTGACGGCGTGAAGAAAATCGATCTCACGATACACGCGGGATAGCCCGTTTTCCTCCACAGCGTGGGTGAAATACCTGAACTGACGCGTCAAGGCCAGGTACCGACGTGCTCGTGGCCTCGGAGCTCTCGTGATCGCCGAAGTTCTGGATCAACACCTCGGCCGCTGCCGCCGAGATGGCCGCGGCGGTCGACGGGTAGTTTGGGAATCGGTGCAATGACGAAGGGCGGCGGAATGCCGTCAGGCGCCGTCCAGAGAAGCGGCAGCCAGTCCGCATCGCGCGAGGCGGCAGCGACAATATCCAGGACCTCGTCCATCGATCCCTTGAGTTCCTTCCAGGCCAGGGTCGTGGCGTAGAGCAGGCCACCCGAGCCTTGCGCCACCTGGCGGCGCAACAGCCGCACACCGGCTTGGCGATCGACACGCTGCGGCCGAGAGCGACGCGAGTCCTTTGATTTCTCCTGTCTGACTCCGGATTCTTTAGTGTTCAGACCTAAGCGCCGCCGGAACATCATCGCGCTACTCATGAGAGCGACGTCCACGTTGGGATCGCCGCCACCTCTATGCCGTGGATCTATCTACTGCGGCAAGGTCACGAAGGACAACTTGCCGATGCCGGAGCGCTGGGCACTGGCCATGACCTTGGCGACGGCGTCAAACACCGCGGCCCGATCAGACCGGAGTTGCACAGCGATCTCGGCATCGCGTTCCTTGATGGCCTTCAGCTCCGCTTCCAGGGACTCCAGCGGCACCGGCCGGTCATCCAGTGACGGCTGGCCGTCGGCGTTCACCCTCAGTATGGTGACATGCGGGTCCTCGGCCGGCTCGGTCTTGGGCAGCTTGACCCGCACCACCTGGGTCAAGAGCGGCGCGGTGCTGCCGATGCTGGCCAGCCAGCCGAGACAAGTGTGCCGGCCTTGGCACTGACAAACATGCGCCGGCGTGCCTATCGGCCATGACTCTCATCAAAGGCATCGACCGCCGGCTTAAGATCGGCACGGCGCTGCAAGCCGGGGCGGTCGAGATAGCTTTGTACCCATCTGGGCAGACTGGTAATGGGCCTTCAGCGCCAGCAGATGGACCGCTTCGCTATTTAGAAGGTGTTGGGCAAGGGGCTTCTGGCAACCCCTGGCCTCCCATGTGACGAGGGTGTTTTTCAGATTCAGCACGTCGGGCAACTCAGGAATCGCGGTGATCTCGTTGGACTTGCCCTCAACCCTGGCGCCGGGCCAGTACCTTTCCTTGAGGACTCGTCCAGGCGGGTAATTCCGCGCACCCAGGCAGTGGAGCAGCCTTCGAAGGCATCAGCATCGATCAGCCTGAATACTCGCCGCAACGGGTCATGCGAAAGGAGATGCCGTTGGGCAGCGAGGATCGTCGAGTTCGCACAGGGACTCGATCAGCTTGCTGATCCATGAAAGGCGTCTTTAGCCCTGCCGACCCGTCCGAGCCATATGAACCGCTTCTATAAGGTGCTCGCTACCGATGTAAGAGATCCGACCTTGGCAGTAGCTGAGCCTCCTATGAAGCGAAGGTGTAACAATCTTTGTCAAAGATTGCAGAAATCAGGCTAACGAACCCGGTTTATGCTTATGAGCACGACGAGCATGCACATTTGGCTGCCAGATTCCCTCAAACGGTACGTCAAGGAACGGGTGGCCGAAGAACCCTACCGCAACCCGAGCGACCATATCCGGGCCCTCATCCGCGATGATCAGAAGCGTCGCGAGGAACAACGTCGTTTCGCTAGCCCATGGCTAGCGGACGTGCGCCTGTGGCCGATTCAGGGCTTCGAAAAGCATCTTCTTTTCTACCGTCTCATCGGAGATACGCGCGGCATCATGCGGGTGCTGCACGGCGCGCGACTTGCCGGCGCTCTTTGGAGAAACCCACTATCCGGGAGTGAACGTTACTTGTGCATCCAGCGGGCCATTTTCCGCTACAAACGTATCGGGTGTAAGATAGCCATCTCAGGCGATAACCCTCGACTTTAACGCGTGATTAACCCCCGTACAGTTCGAAACCTAATTGCCTGAGGAGGCTGACCATGACGCGCCAAGAAGCAACACAAAAAATCCTGGCAGCCAAACATGCCAAAGGGCTAAGTTTCGAGCAAATCGCAGCTACGATTGGGCGGCACAAGGTGTGGTGCACCTCGGCCCTGCTCGGTCAGCAGGGCATGAGTGGCGAGGAGGCGCAACGGGTGGTTGATCTCCTTGGCCTAGATCCGGAGGTCGCTAAGGTTCTCCAGGAGTGCCCCCACAAGGGGTCTTTACCGGAGGCGGTGCCTGTTGATCCGCTGATCTACCGGTTCCACGAGATCACGCAGGTCTATGGAACCACCATCAAGGCGATCATTCACGAGATGTTCGGCGATGGCATTATGAGCGCCATCGACTTCGAAATGGACATCGAAAAGGTGCCTGATCCCAAGGGCGATCGGGTCAAGATCACCTATAACGGTAAGTTTCTCCCCTATCGAAAATGGTGAGGTTGCCGCCGTGAGCTCGGGTGAGATCACGCGGTTCACTTCCAACCGCCTCCGGCCGGGCGCAACGGGACCTTAGCGCCACCCGCTATCGCAGCCGCGCGACGACAGAGCACCTAGCGTTCCAATCCAAGATAGCGCATCTCCCCCGGGCCGAGCGTCCCGCGCTACTTGCTCGAACAGGGCCTGTGCCCGTTAGAGTACGCCCCCGCACGCCGCGATCATTGCCTTCCTGAAACTTCACTCCAGCCGCGGCCAGGGCAAGCAGCCCCTTGAGAAAGTCGGCGGCCACGCCGCGCCGGCCGCAGGCGCCCTTCCCAGACCTCACGGGCCTCCCAGTAATACTCCGGGTTGAAGAGGTCAATTCCATACAGATAGGGACGGCATACCTCCCACTGCTTGGGATCGGGTCGTGTCCAGAACGGCCCGGGTCTGCCAAAGTGAGGTGTCCTGGCAATCGTGGACACTCGCGTTGCAAACAGCCTGCGGTTGGTTGCGGAAATTCTGTGCAAACACGGCGGGGGCCACCTTGCCAAGGCGGGAGTGACGCCGTTGGCGATGGTAAAAG
>CADDYU010000297.1 GCA_902810705.1 Methylococcaceae bacterium | reverse complement strand
GTCCGGTCCGGGGAGGGCCGGCTTGGCCGTTGGCGGCGGCGGTTCCGTCCCGGAGTTCGGGAACAGGCGCCAAAGCACAAGAGCGCTGCCGAGGAGGGCGGCCATGACCGTCAGCAGCGCCACGAGCCACCACAGGTTTTTGCCGCGGGCCGTGCGCGACCGCTGGATGTCCCCGGCCGGACGCCGAGGAAGGGTGCGCTCCAGATCGTCGAATGTCCGGGCGAGCTCGTCGACCGACTGCTGACGGCGCTCCGGATCGTTCTCCAGGGCGCGCAGGATGGCTTTGTCCAGGGCGGCGGGCAGATCGGGCAGGAATTTGGACAAAGGCTCCAGCCTCTTGCCGGCCAATTGCGCGTTCAGGGCCGGCGGATGGGCTCCCGTGAGCAGGAAGTAAAGGGTGGCGCCGAGGGAATAGATGTCCGAGCGCTGGTTGGTTCCGGTGCCCATGATCTGTTCCGGCGCGCTAAACCCGAAGGAGACCGCTCGTCCCAGGGTGCGGGTCGCCTCCAGGGGATTGGCGAGCTTGGCGATGCCGAAGTCGATCAGCATGACGTGGTCCTGGTCGTCCAGCAGAATATTGTCCGGCTTCAGATCGCGGTGAATGATCGGCGGGCTTTGCGCGTGCAGGAAGCTCAATACCTTGCACAGTTGATGCGCCAGCGGGACGAGCGCCGGCCAAGGGATGCGTCCGCCCAGTCGCTTGCGTTCCGAGGCCAGGGTGCGGGTGCCGCCGAACTCCAGGACCAGATAGATCATGCCGTCCTGCACGATCCGGTCGATGATGTCGGGGATGGAAGGATGATCCAGGCGGCTGAGGAGCGCCGCTTCCGCCTCGTCGAATAGCGGCTCGGGAATCTCCTTGAGCGCTCGCCGCTTGCCGCTGAGCTGTAAATCCTGGACCAGATAGGTGGTGCCGAAGCCGCCCCGCCCCAGCACCGAGGTGATCCGGTAGCGTCCTTGAACGATCTCCCCCTCCCGCTTCACCCATCCCAAGACGCCGCGCACGCTGCCGCCGACGGTGATATCCAGATAGGCCAGCTCGAAATCGCAGGCCGGGCAGCGGTAGCCGGAACGGATCAACTCGCTCGTGGGAGCGGCGTGGCCGCATTTCGGACAGAGGCGTACCGCCACGGTGGCGTCGTCACCGGGGCCGACTTCACGGATAAAGGAGTTCATAGGCAACCTGTGGACTGGGATAGTTCAGCCGCGGACCGGTCGATCCAGCCCGGAGCCTTATCAGCCGATGGTCTCTCCCGGGCCGAACCTTCATGGCTTGGCCGCGCAAACGACCCATCCGGCGACGGGTTCGGCGCGCTCCGTTCTCAGGGTGGCGGTCTTCAAGCCTTGTATCATGAATCCCGTCTCCCGCAGCCTCGCCCTAACGTAGGATGCCGTGTGGCTGTAGCGCCCGTGCGGGTTTAGCCGGAAACCGGCGTCAGCGGTCCGTTCCTCCTTTTCGAGCGTAAAGACCAGATGGCCTCCGGCGCGGAGCGTTCCGAAGGCGGCCTTGAGAACCGGCTCCAACTCGCCGAAATACACCAAGGTATCGGCCGACACGATCAAATCGAAGTCCTCCCGGCGAGCCTCGATGAAGGCCGTCAATTCGGCGTGGACCAGTTCGTCATAGTCTCCGCGCAATTTGGCCCGGGCGAGCATTCCCGGCGAGAGGTCGACTCCGACGAGGCGTTTGGCGAAAGGCCGCAGCAAGGGCCCGCACAGCCCGGTTCCGCAGCCCGCATCGAGGATGTCGAGCTCCGCCTTGGGGGCGACGACCTCGGCCACCGCGCCCGCGACCCATCGCGGCGCCTGATAGTCGAGACGGCGCAGCACGGTGTCGAAGCTCTCGGCGAACGCGTTGAACGTCTCTTCGACATAGCGGTCGGCGGCCCGTTCCGGGACGGCCTCGCCGGTGTAGGCGGAACGCATGTGCAGGGCGATGGGATTGTCCGGTTCCCGGACGAGCCATTGCCCGATCAGCTTCACCGCCTCTTCGTATTCCCCGGCCACGTACAGGGTGCGCAGGAGCGCCTTGTAAGCGGAGGGATTGTGCGGCTTCTGGGCGATCGCCTGCCGGTACATTTCGGCGGCGGCTCCGAGATTGCCCATCTTGCGATAGACGTTGCCGAGGTTCTGCAGGTAAACCGGATTGGCGGGGTCGGCTTCCAGAGCTCGACCGAACGCCGCGACCGCTTCCTCGTAACGCGCCAACTCCTTGAGCGCGACCCCCAGGTTGGCCCAATGGGTGGGATTTTCCGGCACGAGCTCCAGCGCCTTGCCATAGGCCGCGACCGCCTCCTCGAAACGATCCAGGCTGTTGTAGACGTTGCCGAGATTGTTGTAGGCGTCGGCGTAGTCCGGACAAATTTCGATCGCGCGCCCCATCAGGGCAATGGCCTGCCCGCTATCTCCCTGCTGATGCCTTAAGAGGCCCAGAAAATGCAGGGCGTCGGGAAAGTCCGGCCAGATCTCGAGGATCGAGAGATAGATCCGCTCGGCTTCCAAGAGCAGCCCCGACTGGTGAAGCCTGATCGCCAGGGCAAGGGCTTCCGGCACGCTCAGCTCGCGGGTCGTCGCCTCGGCTTCCTTGAGGTTCGATGTTTCCTGATTGTCCATTTGAGCTGGCTTATACCGCCTCGGGCACGAAGAAGAACGGGCTGCCCTCGTGCCCCGCGTGCTGCAAGGGCGCGTATTGGGGCATTTGCTCGAAGCCGACGCGCGAGGCGGAGGACTTCACTTGCCGCGATACCTCCCCGAAAATGTCGTAATCCTCTAAAACGCGCTGATTACTCCGCAGGACGCGCAAGAAGGCGTTGGCGAAAACCGAATGTCCGCCCCCGCCCTCGTCCAGGACCGGCGCCACGCCGCCGGAGGTGAGCACCGTTCTGGCCTTGCGGGTCGCCATGATTTTCAGCCACTTGGCCCGCTTGCTTTCATCCATGCCCTCGGGAAGCCTGGCGACCGCCGAGCCGGTCAGGGCGCCGGAGTAACACGAATCGGCGACGACCAGGACATGCCGCGCCGGCATGATGGACAGGAGCTCGGTGATGCTTTGGCTCGAAATCCAGTTGGCCGGATTGCCCGCTTCCGCGTCGACCGGCAGCCAATAGGCGTTCTGGGTGGCGCGGTCGATTTCGCCATGTCCGGCGTAGTAGATAAGCAGGTTGTCCTGCTCGGTGAGCCGCTTCTGGATTTCGTTGAGCGCCGTCATGATGGCGTGGCGATTGGCGTTGAACAGCAGCGTGGTGGTGAAGCCGTAGCGTTCGCGCAGCACGACGTCCACGCTCTTGGCGTCGTTGACGGCGGTCTTCAGCGCCGGATACGCCGCGTAGTCGTTGTTGCCGATGATGAGCGCGTAAAACTTCCCGAACTCGATTCCGCCCGGGGTCTCGCCGGGTCCGGCCGACTTCGGAGCCGGCGGGGTTTCCGAGGTGGCAGGCGTTTCCCGGATCAGGCTGACGGTCAGATCGGTGCGCTTTTGCTTGTTGTCGGTGGCGACGATGGTGAACGGATCTTGCCGATTGGGCTCGATCGGCGCGCGGAAGATACCCGAGGCGTCGACCGTTCGAGGCTGGTTGTCGACGAAAAGCGAGCGCAAGCCTTCCGGAGCCTCGATCCTGCCGACCAGTTCCTGGGTCCCGGCCGCGATGCGAATGGCCGGAAGGCCGCGGGTCGAGGCGACGGCGGGTTCGAGAATTTCGATGCGGGGACCCGCCTGGGCCAGGACTTCGGGGCTCGCCTGGCCGGCGAGCTTCAGATTGTACTGCTCCACCTGCTGCTTGAGCGCCGCGATTTCCCGCGCTCGATTCTGCAGGCTCTGCTTGCTTTCAGTAATGCGTTTTTGGGCTTCGCCGCCGTCCTGCGGCTGAGTCAAGAGCTGGGTGAGTTCGGCGGATTTGGCCTGATAATCGGCGAGCTTCTCGATGAGGGCGTTTTCGGCCTCGGCCAGCTTCTCGCGCGTCTCGCTGGCAGGGTCTTTCTGCGCCGGCTTGTTCGGGCCGGTCGAGGCCGGCGGGGGG
>CADDYU010000296.1 GCA_902810705.1 Methylococcaceae bacterium | reverse complement strand
GGGTTGAACGCCACCGCCGCGGTGGCGTCGTTCACCGTGCCGATGGGGCTGCCGTTGAGAATGACATTGCCGCTGCCATCGTCATGGGCGATCTGGATAGGGTTGGTCAGCAGGATGCTCATTTGCAACATCTGCGCGGCGGTGTAGAAGCCCAGCACGGTTGGTCGCTGGGTACGTATCGGACTTGGACAAGCCACCGCGCCGATAAAAATCGTCCTGGCCCTGCTCCATATAGTCGATCAGCTCGCGCTCCAGCATATACAGTCCGACCGTCTGGAAGGGCGGGCGAGAGTGATGGGATTAATATGCCCGTCATTTTCGTGCGGTATTAAAGCCTCCGGCCTTTGACCGATCCGGGCGGAATAGCCCCAACCCCGGTGAAAGGCGGCGATGTGAAAACCCAACGCCAATGTGTTAAGGAGGCACCATGAACCCGATCCCTGCAAACGATCCCGCCTGCTCGCGCCCCCGGGGAACAACCCGGCGAGGCCACTGGCTCGCTTTAATGACGTCTGTCGTCCTGGCAGTGAGCGCCCTGCCGCTCCAGGCGGAATGGCCCTATTTCAACGAACCCCAAGAGTGGGAGATTCAGGGCGTTGATGACCCGAACGGGCATGATCCACTGAATGTCATTCTCTCCGCCGAGTCCAATATCTCTCTCGAACAGGCCATCCAAGCGATGGCCGGGACTGTGCAGGCCGGCTGGGGGCAGAAGTGCAAGAGGTTCGCGGGGGGCAAACCTGACCCTAACGACCCTGGCGGAAACCTTACGTGTTTAGAATGGGAAGAGGTACCCGAGCCGTTGTATTGAGAACAAGTGGGCATCGGCACCACTATCCTAGATCCGCCTCAGGGCCGGTGCATAAGCGGTATGAGCGGGCGGGTTGATGCCGCCGGGGAACCCAAGCTTCAGGACCTTTCCGCCCGTGTAGGCGGCTGCGGCACACTGGCAGTTTCCGATATCAATCATCTGCGCCGCTATCGGCAACAAGGCGGTGCGGAATTCATCGCGGTCTCTCACGAGTATCTCTGCGGTGGGTGGCACTGCATTGTCGACAACGGCTTCAACCGGGGGCGGGATCACCTCGTCCAGAACCTTTTGGACGTGGCCGTCCTGAAGGGCTGGTGGATCGATGTCCGGGATGTGCGGCGACCGGCGGGCACCGGCTCGAACGGCGTCGCCTACGACGATCTAGTCAAAGTGGTGACGCTCAAGACAGACTCACCGGTAACGCTCACCGGAAGCTTCGAAGCTGTCGCCGGCCCGGCCTGTCCCCAGGACTGGACCAGGGAGTTCGCCACCAACCCGTCCAGCGGCTGGGGAGCCGAGACCGAAGGCCAGTGGCAGAGAGACGGCTGCACCTTCGGGCCTTACCTGTGGACCTGGGCCAACGGCGGCGGCTGGGAGGCCGACTGGATCTTCCATCCTCCGATGGACGGACCCGCGAGCTGCTGGATGCAGGCTTGGGTGCCGGCCACCCACAGCGCGGTATCGACCGCTAAGGCTCACTACCAGATTTTCGACACCCAATGGAATCGGGTGCACGAGGTCTGGATCGACCAGGCGAAAATCGGCAACGCCTGGGCGGGCGATGGCTTCCGGACAGACGCCTTCCGGGTGAACGATCCCCATGATATACGCATCGTGCTGACCGACGAGAACACCGGCGGGGCCCTGGCGATCGACGCCGTGAAGCTCGGCTGCCGCTACGTGCCTCCTTCGGGTCACTAACAAAACCGCTCCTCGAAGCGCAGGCAAGGGCGTAGGCCGAGCGAATGCCGGCCCGCCGCTCAAAGCGAATGCGGAGTTTGGCGCACCCGGGCAACCCGGCACGGGTGCGCTCGACGACGCGGCGGTATTGGCCCAGCGCCCCCGGCTCCCGATCCCGCGCCGGGCGGCCCGGGGGCGAATGTCCTGGCGGCGCCGACGAGGGCGACAGTAATTATCCTGTAAACCGACAGGGCTAGCCTTAGCGATGCCCCTTCCTCCGTAAAGACGCAAAGGAGTCGACCATGCCTTTCCAAAAACCTGTTATCGTCCTCGCCATCATGAGTGTTTTAGTAGGCGCCGCCCATGCCGATGGCCGTATATTCAGCCATGGCTGGCACGATCCCGACGGGCACGGCGGGCCTGCGAAATATACCATCGCGCTGCTCGGCGATGTGCCCTATAACGCTCTCGGCAAGCAACAGTATCCGAACCTGATCGCGGACATCAACAGAGCCCGCGTCGCATTTTCGGTGTTTAACGGCGATTTGAAGTCCGGCGGCGATGGTCCCTGTACCGACGAGAATGTGTATCGGCCCGCGCTCGAGAACTTCAATTCGTTCGAGCGGGCGCTGATTTTTTTACCGGGTGACAATGACTGGACCGACTGTTGGGGCCGCTATGGTCCCGCTTCGACCGCGCCAGGCACCGACGATCCGATCGAGCGTCTGCAGCATGAGCGCGAGCTGTTCTTTGCCACGCCGTATAGCCTCGGCCAGCGCAAATTGCGGCTCACACGCCAATCGGCCGAGGGTGGGGAATACACGCAGTATGCGGAGAATGTTCGCTGGAAATACGGCCCGGTGGTTTATATGGGCCTGAACGTGCAGGGATCCAACGACAATTATCCCTATTACGGAGTCGATGGCGAAACGCGTCCTGATGCGGAAATCGCCCGGCAGCGCGCGGAGGAGGTGGCCCGTAAGGCGGCGAACCTCCACTGGCTCAAGGAAGGCTTCGATTATGCCAAGCAGGTAGGTGCGGCGGGTATCAGGATCCTCTTCCAGGCCGACCTCAATTTCAACAATGAACAGCACTTGGCCGACCCCCGCTCTTGGGATGCCTTTCCGGATTATGTCGACGCGCTGCGCGAGGCGGCTCTCGCATTTCCGGGGCAAGTGGCCCTCGTGCACGGCGACACCCATTATTTCAAGACCGACAAGCCGCTTTCCGGTCCTTCGGGTGGCGTGGTCGCGAATTTTACCCGGGTCGAAACGTTCGGCGCCCGTAATACCCACTGGGTCAGCGCGACGATCGATACCCGGAATCCGAACCTGTTCGTGTTTGAGCCCCGCGTCGTGCGCGCCAATGTGGATTAATATGTGTTTCCGACGCCCGTGGCGGCCGCAGCCGTTTCATTTTCTCCCGGAGACAATCGGGAATCCTTCACCCATCGTCTTTCATTACCAGTAGTCCGTCACAGCTTAATTTTAACGTGAGTTCGACGTAAGCAGGGTGACCAAATCAGAGGTCTGACAGAAAGGGAGGCGAATGGACAATCTGCCGAAGGACCGCCATGAGCGTGGATGGGGAACACCTGTTTTGTGACCTGGATGATTTCTGCCGGAGATTCGAAACAGAATGGCGGCAGCATCTGATCGGTGCGGGCGTCAAGCAGCGGGTCCGCGATTCGGGGCTGGCATTGAGCGAGGCGATGACCCTCATCATTGCCTTCCACCTGGCCCACTTGCGCACCTTCAAGCACGTCTACACCGAGTTCATCGACCGGTATCACCGGGCCGAGTTTCCGGGCCTGGTCAGCTACTCGCGATTTGTGAAATTGATGCCCGAGGCCCTGGTACCGCTCTGTGTGTTCTAAGAATCAACGGCGCGGTCCTGTGACCGGGCTAAGCTTTATCGACGCCACGAGCCTCATGACCTGTCCCCAGCGGGCTCACGCCCATCGGGACTGAACCGCCCGGGGATTTCCGGAGACTCCATTTTTTGAGAGTATGGAGTCATGAAGACGTCATCGACGTTCTCACCGGAAGTCCGGGAGCGAGCGATTCGTTTAGTCTTTGAACATCGATAAGGAACCCGAAACGCAATGGTCGGCCATCGGCTTGCTTGCGGCGAAGAGAGGCTGTGCGGCGAAGACGCTACGCAAAGGGGCGCATTGGGACAATGGGGTAATTCCATTTCTACATCATAGATGAAACAATAAGCCGTGTTTTGTCATGAGGTACGGCAATGGCGAGAACGGCCAGCGGGCGGGAGGTTTTAGAGCAGGCCAAGGCTTGCTTGGCGAAGGCCA
>CADDYU010000295.1 GCA_902810705.1 Methylococcaceae bacterium | reverse complement strand
TGATCCGCGACTTCTACCCGCATCTGCGCAACCAGGGAAAACCGGCCAAGGTGGCGCTGACCGCCTGCATGCGCAAGCTGCTCATCATCATGAATGCCATGTTGAAACATCACGCTCCCTGGAATCCCTCTCTTGACTTACAACACAGTTGCTAACGTCTGTGCGGCCCGATATCCGGAATAAACCCGTTCGCTGGGAGATATGGCACCAATGTGGCATCTAGGGAAATCCTCGCGTGACGAGACGAAGGCGCGGCGCTTCGAGGAGCTTGCCTTGCCGCATCTCGACGCCGCCTACAATCTGGCGCGCTGGCTCACGCGCAACCCGCAGGATGCCGAGGATATCGTGCAGGAGGCGTGTCTTCGGGCCTTCAAATACCTGGACAGCTTTCATGGGGAGGACGGCCGGGCTTGGCTGCTCACGATCGTGCGCAACACCTGTTACACAGGGATCGAGCGCAAGCGGCGCGAGGCGATTGAGACCTCGCTCGACGAGGACACCGATAAGCTTGAGGAATCCGGTTCAGCCACGGCTCCGGATCAGGCCGGTGGCGATCCCGAGACCCTGCTGCTGCAAGAGGCCGGCCGGCGACTGATCAATCAGGCCCTCGAACGACTTCCGCTGGAGTTCCGGGAAATCATGGTGCTACGGGAGTTCGAGGATTTGTCGTACAAGGAGATTGCCGCGGTTGCAGGCATCCCCATCGGCACGGTCATGTCGCGTCTGGCGCGCGGCCGGCAATTGTTGCGGGAATATATCAAACCGATGAATGAAGGGTCATAAGATGAACTGTTCAGAAGCCAATGACCTGATGCAGGGCCACCTGGACCATGAACTGGACCTGGTCCGGGCCATCGAGATCGAGAAACATATGGAGGCCTGCAAGGCCTGTAGCGAGGCCTACAGGCAATATAAGACCTTGCAGTCTGCACTCAAGGAACAGGGCCAGTATTATTCGGCACCGGAATACTTGCAGAGCCGGATCCGATCGGCCCTGGCCCTGCCCCGTGCCCATAAAGCCACCCCTTGGTCCAGAACGCTGTCCTTGACCTGGCTGAATTTCGGTGCGTCCCTCGCCTTGGCGGTCGTCGCCACTTTGGGTCTTTCGCTTTATCTCGTGGCACCCCCCCCAAGTGAGCTTCTGACGGAGGACATCATCTCCAGTCATGTTCGTTCTCTCATGGCGAATCATCTGGCGGATATCGCTTCCTCCGATCAACACACGGTCAAACCTTGGTTTACCGGGAAGCTCGACTTCTCTCCGCCGGTCACCGACCTGACCGCACAAGATTTCGCACTGGTTGGCGGCCGACTCGACTACCTGGACAATCGGCCGGTAGCAGCACTCGTGTACCGCCATCGCCAGCACCTGGTCAATCTTTTCATTTGGCCGGCTACGCCGGCTGAGGTGAGCGCCCCGGACACCCTATCGAAGCAGGGTTATAACCTAATCCATTGGGCTCATGCGGGAATGGTATTTTGGGCCATCTCCGATCTCGATCTTGCGGAGCTCAAAGAATTTGTTGCTGCTTTGGCCAAGCCCTCAGAAAGCCAAACAGGTGCGGGTACCCGATCAGAACCTGTAGGTCAGTGAGCATTCGAGCCGTATTTCTATCCAAACCCACCGGGTTTAGCGAAAAATGGCAATACTCTGGGAATAAACTCGTTGGCCGGGAGGTATTACCTCGATGTGGCGCCTAAGGAAGTCTGCGCGGGAAGCGGCAAAGGCGCGGCGCTTTGAGGAGCTTGCCTTGCCGCATCTCGACGCCGCCTACAATCTGGCGCGCTGGCTCACGCGCAACCCGCAGGATGCCGAGGATATCGTGCAGGAGGCGTGTCTTCGGGCCTTCAAATACCTGGACAGCTTTCATGGGGAGGACGGCCGGGCTTGGCTGCTCACGATCGTGCGCAACACCTGTTACACAGGGATCGAGCGCAAGCGGCGCGAGGCGATTGAGACCTCGCTCGACGAGGACACCGATAAGCTTGAGGAATCCGGTTCAGCCACGGCTCCGGATCAGGCCGGTGGCGATCCCGAGACCCTGCTGCTGCAAGAGGCCGGCCGGCGACTGATCAATCAGGCCCTCGAACGACTTCCGCTGGAGTTCCGGGAAATCATGGTGCTACGGGAGTTCGAGGATTTGTCGTACAAGGAGATTGCCGCGGTTGCAGGCATCCCCATCGGCACGGTCATGTCGCGTCTGGCGCGCGGCCGGCAATTGTTGTGGGAAGGCCTGAAACAGCTAGCGGAACTCAGCGCGCGCCAACGCTACGAGGAGGCACTAAAGCTTCGGGACCGCGCCATTGAGGCCTCCAGCGTGGGCATCATCATCACGGATGCCCGGCAGGCGGATTATCCCATCATCTACGCCAATCCCGCTTTCGCGCGAATGACGGGTTTTTCCAGCGAGGAACTGCTCGGGCGCAATCCCCGCTTTCTGCAGGGACCTGAAACCGACCCCGAGGCCACCGAGAAGATCCGCAGCGCCCTGCGAGAGGCGGAGCCCTGTCTGATCACGTTGAAGAACTACCGCAAGGATGGCACGCCCTTCTGGAATGAGCTGTTCATCTCCCCGGTGCGGAACGGCGAGGGCCATCTCACCCATTTCATCGGCACTCAGACCGATGTGACGGAGCTCCGGCGCGCAGAGGAAGAACGTCATGAATTAGAAATCGCCAAACAGATACAACTTTCCCTCTTGCCTAAGTCACCGCTGCAAGTCGATGGTGCCCACATCGCCGGCATCTGCCTACCGGCCACCCACGTGGGAGGGGATTATTTCGATTATTTCTGCGGACCAGACGCCGTGGACCTTGTCATCGCCGATGTCTCTGGGCATTCCGTCGGCGCCGCCCTGATCATGAGCGAGATGCGCAGCACCTTGCGAGCGGAAGCCCTGCGCCGGCTGCAGGCCGAGCGTGGAGCGGAATCCGGGCCGGGGGAGATCCTCCGTACCCTCAACATCCTGCTTCATGAGGATCTGAACCGGGCGGACCTCTTCATCACCATGTTCTACCTGAAGTACCACCGCGCCACCCGTCAGCTCTGCTACGCCAATGCGGGGCACAACTGCCCGCTGCTGCTCAAGGGCGGGGAAACGGTATGCCGGGAGTTGGATGCCGATGGGCTTATCTTGGGGGTGAAGAAGGAAATGGCGTTCGAGGAAAAACACAGCGTGTTGCAAGAGGGAGATGTCGTACTGCTCTACACCGATGGCGTCACCGAAGCGCAGAATCCGGAAGGCGAATTTTTCGGCGCCGAGCGTCTAGGCAGGCTTTTGACCACCCAATGCCAAAATACCCCGCAAGAAATCATCAGCACCATCGTCACGGATTTGAAGGGCTTTTGCCATAGCAATTCCTTTGCCGACGATGTCTCGATGGTCATTCTGAAGGCCACGGATCTGGCCGAGTGATCGGCACGGCATTTGCTTTGGCTCCCAGGCCTATGCTTGGGAACTTGGCCTTAGCATCAAAAGTTTTCCCATTCTCAGTAGCCGAGTAGCCACGGTAGGGTGAGCATCGCTCACCCTACGTTTGGTTGCAGCTATTTACTTGTTGTCTCGTCCACGGGACCTGCCCTGCATTCGCCACAGCATGGCCTGTTTCAGGGTCGTCAGGGCGACCGCGCGACCCAGACGGGCGCCGCTGGTCAGGTCGAAACGGAAGTGTTGGCCGGCGAAGATGCGGCTGTCTGAGGCTTCACGCGCCGCCTTGGAAAAACGGGCGAAACTACGCTGCACGCCGGGCAGCACTTCGGAGGTAACGACGAAATCAAAGCGATCGCGGTGGAAAAATCCCTGCAGCACGATTGCGGCCGCCGCGCTGATGGCGGCGTGGGCGCCTGGATAGGAGGGATCTGGAGCGGTATTGGCGGTAAGCGGTAGCCAGTTGGGGTCGGCCGCCGTGCGCGGGTTGCCGTCCTCGTCCGCCAAACGGATAGCAGAAAGGCAAAAGGGTCAGGTCTTGTCTTTTGCTGTTATCGACGATAGCCTTTTTTATGCCCATTGAGAACGGATAATCCAGTGTAGGCGCGGTGAGAGAAATGAATTTAGGGCATCCAACTTGAGAGGACAGCCATGA
>CADDYU010000294.1 GCA_902810705.1 Methylococcaceae bacterium | reverse complement strand
CATTCGCGACTGGCTGGCCGAGCAGGACATTCTCCTGGCCGGGCGCTATAGCGAGTGGGAGTACTACAACTCCGACCATGCCTTCCTCGCCGGCCAACGCGCCGCCCACACCGCAAAAGCACGGGAGGCCCGGCGCGCCGGGGCATCTGTGGCTTCCAAGCCGGCCGTTTTGGCTACCATCAAAGAAGGACCTCTTAAGACTTAAGATCCTTAAGTTTAGGCATGGACAACGCTTACCCGCGTCCTCAGCTCCGGCGATCCGCTTGGCTGTCGCTCAACGGCCCATGGCGCTTTCGATTCGACAATAGCCTGGAGTTTAGGACGCCTCGGGAGATCCCGGATTGGCCTTTGACCATTCAGGTGCCATTTGCGCCGGAAAGCAAGCGGAGCGGGATTGGCGACACCAACTTTCATCGGGCCTGCTGGTATGAGCGAGAATTCGACCTGCCGGGAAGGCATGGCCAAGATGCGCGGGTATTGCTGCATCTGGGTGCGGTCGATTGGCAGGCCCGCGTCTGGATCAACGATCTCAAGGTCATCGAGCATCAGGGCGGGCATACCCCGTTTAGCGCCGACATCGCCTTCGCGCTAGTGCCGGGGGCCCGGCAGCGCATCACGGTATGGGCCGAGGACGATCCACACGATCTGGAAAAGCCACGTGGCAAGCAGGATTGGCGGCTGGAGCCCCATAGCATCTGGTATCCCCGAACCACTGGCATCTGGCAGACCGTATGGCTGGAATTCGTGGGCGCCCACTACATTAGAAACTTGAGCTGGACGCCCAATCTGGAGCGATGGGAAATCGCCTTCGACGCCGAGATCGCCGGCGATCATCCCAACGATACTCAGGTGGCCGTGCGTCTTAACCAGGGCGGCCAGATTCTGGCGGACGACACTTATCAGGTCATCGGCGGCGAGGTGCATCGGCGGATCGGGCTGTCCGATCCCGGGGTCGACGACTTCAGGAATGAACTGCTCTGGTCGCCCGAGCGGCCGATCCTGATCAATGCGGACATTAAACTGCTCTGTAAGGGCAAGGTCGTCGATGAAGTGACGTCCTATACCGCGTTGCGTTCGGTGAGCGTGCAACGCGAAAGGATTCTGTTGAATGGCCGGCCTTACCCCTTGCACTTGGTGCTGGACCAAGGCTACTGGCCCGATTCGTTGATGACGGCGCCGGACGACGCTGCCTTGAGGCGGGACGTGGAGCTGGTCAAGGCCATGGGCTTCAATGGCGTCCGCAAGCATCAGAAGATCGAGGACCCGCGTTATCTCTACTGGGCCGATATGCTGGGCCTTGTGGTCTTCGCCGAGATGCCGAGTGCCTATCGGTTTACTCATAGAGCCCTGAATCGGCTGCTGCGGGAGTGGATCGAGGTCATCGAACGGGACATTAGCCATCCCTGCATCTTGATGTGGGTGCCGTTCAACGAATCTTGGGGAGTTCCGGATCTGCCGACCCTGCCGGCGCCCAGGGATGCGGTTCAATCCCTCTATCACCTGACCCGCTCGCTGGACCCAACGCGCTTGGTCATCGGCAATGACGGCTGGGAAAGCTCGGCGACCGATGTCATCGGCATCCACGACTACGACTCTGACCCGAATCACATTCGCGCCCGCTATGGGCCGGAAGTCAGATTGCAGGAAATCATCGACCGACGCTGGACCGGCGGGCGCATTTTGACCCTGGACGGTCATCCTCATCAGGGGCAACCCGTCCTTTTGTCGGAGTTCGGCGGCGTGGCCTACCTTCGGCCGGGCGACGAGCGCTACAAGCAGGGTTGGGGCTATGCCCGCCACGACGATCTCGAGGAGTATCGGCGGCATACCGTCGCCCTCATCGAGGCGGTGCGCTCGACGGCCATGTTCAGTGGATTTTGCTATACCCAATTCGCGGACACCTTCCAGGAAGCGAACGGTCTCCTATTCGAGGATCGCACGCCCAAGATACCCTTGGAAGAGATCGCCCAAGCCGTGCGCGGGAACCATTATGTACATCCGTGAATTAAGCAAGCCGGACGGCCGTAAGTTGAACCTGTACAGCCGCCGGCCGATCGCCTGGGACATCCCGCCGTCGTTGCTGGAGGCTCCACCCGGCGCCAACCCGCATCTGCGCTGGCATCCCCTGCGGGGCGAATGGGTGGCCTATGCCGCCTACCGGCAGACCCGCACTTTTCTGCCGCCTCCGGAGTACAATCCCTTCGCGCCCTCGAACGACCCCGTCCATCCGACCGAACTGCCCCGCGGCGACTATGACATGGCCGTGTTCGACAACCGCTTTCCGGCGCTGACCGGAAGCGCCCACGACCCGCCAGAGAGTCTGGTGGATACCCTGCCGGCTCGCGGTCAGTGCGAGGTCGTGGTGTTTACCCAGGATCCGGAAGGCGCCTTGGGCCGGCTGCCGCTCGACCAGATCGAGCTGTTGCTGGAGATTTGGAGCCATCGTACCGAGGTATTGGAAAGGCGTGGGGACGTGCGCTATGTGCTGCCTTTCGAGAACCGCGGCGCCGAGGTGGGGGTGACCCTTCATCATCCGCATGGCCAGATTTACGCTTATCCGTTTGTGCCACCGATTCCCCAGGCCATGCACGAAAACGAGGCCGCGCATTTTGAATTGGCCCGCACTCCGCTGCTTCAAGACTTGATCGGGGCGGAGGTCCAGAGCGGCGAGCGCGTGCTGTATCAAGGGCGTGAGGCTATCGCCTTCGTACCCGCCTGCGCGCGCTATCCTTACGAGGTCTGGGTGGCGCCCATCACCGCCGTCGCCTCGTTCTTCGATCTTACGCCCGGGCAGCGAGCCGATCTGGCGTGCGCGCTGAAAACGGTTCTGCTCAAGTACGACGGCTTGTGGCAAAGGCCGTTTCCGTATCTGATGGCCTGGTATCAGGCGCCACTCGACGGCAATCCGCATCCCGAGGTCCATCTGCACGCCGAGTTCTACCCGCCCTACCGTAGCCAGGACCGGCTAAAATATCTCGCCGGCACCGAGCTCGCCGCCGGCATGTTCGCGAACGATGCCCTGCCGGAGGAAAAAGCCAGAGAGTTGCAGGCGGTGGCGGTGAAGTGGTGAGCGGCTTGGCTTAGAGGCAGGCGCGGATTTATTCCTTCGAGGAAAGATTTGCGCGACGTAGGTTCGGATGAATTCGAGTCTATTCCTGTGGGGATGACTTAAGAAAGCAATCGTCTTATGCCGGAATTCCAGGATATATTCGGAATAGAACCCAAGGCCGAGGCCAGCGCCCCAGGCCGGGTCAACCTGCTGGGCGAACATACCGACTACAACGAAGGCTTCGTGTTGCCCACCGCCATTCCGCAGCGAACCTACGTGGAACTGGCGCCGAGCTGGGACGAGTGGTGCCGCATTTATTCGACCAATCTCGATCAAATGGTTTGCTATCGGGTGGGGGAAGACATTCCAGCGGGTTACGTCCGTTATGTGGCGGGATGCATCGAGGTATTGCGGCAGACGGGCCGGACCATCGCGCCAGTCGTGCTGCGGATCCGTTCGGAGGTGCCGATCGGATCGGGCCTCTCCAGCAGCGCCGCGCTGGAGGTGGCGGTGCTGCGGGGTCTGCGCGCCCTGTTCAGATTCCCTATCGGTGACCTCGACATTGCCCTTCTCGCACAAGAAGCCGAGATTCGCCATGCCGGGGTGCGTTGCGGCATCATGGATCAAATGGCGGCGAGCCTCTGCGGCGATACTTTGCACATGTTGTTCATCGATACCCGTACCCTGGAAAGCCGCTTGCTGCCGTTGCCGGGCGGGGCCGAGCTGATTGTGCTGGACAGCGGCGTGCCGCGCGATCTGGCCACGAGCCCCTACAACCAACGGCGGCTGGAGTGCGAGGAAGCCGCGCGGCAACTGGGCGTGTCGGCCTTGCGGGACGTTTCGGACAGTGCCGCGACGGCCGGGCTTCCGCCGCCCCTGGATCGCCGGGCGCACCATGTCGTCAGCGAAAACGCCCGTGTGCTCCGGGCGATTGCTGGCGCCTCGGCCGAAGAGTTCGGCCAGCTGATGAACGCATCCCACGCCAGCCTTAGGGAGGATTTCGAAGCGTCGGTTCCGGCGCTCGATCTTTTGGTGGAACTCTTGCAAAGTCATCCGGCTGTCTACGGAGCGCGGCTGACGGGAGCGGGATGGGGCGGGGCGTGCGTGGGG
>CADDYU010000293.1 GCA_902810705.1 Methylococcaceae bacterium | reverse complement strand
TGGAAACCCAGTTCAAGGAAGCCTTCGTTAAGCCACCTTTCTCGCCGGGTAAGGTTTAGGATGATCAGCCCTGCACGCCGCGCGGAAATCATCGATGCCCTGCGCCGAGGGACCGTCCCAGGCAACGGCCTCGATGCGCTCGCCGTCGGTATTGATCGGTTTCAGCCGACATTGGATGAGGAGCTGAATGCAGCCCAAGCCGGGCGCGGTGTTTTCAAGGCGGTACGTGGCGAATACGGCAGCGGCAAAACCTTTTTCGGGCGCTGGCTGCAGGAACGTGCTCGATCCAGGGGATTTGCCACCAGCGAAGTGCAGGTATCCGAAACCGAAACGCCATTGCATCGGATGGAGACGATTTATCGGCGGATGATCGAGCGAATCTGCACCGCGGATAGCGGTATCGGTTCATTCAGAGGGATCATCGACGGCTGGTTCTATGTCCTGGAGCAGGATGTCCTGACCGAGGGCTCGATCGACCCAAATGACGAACCTGCCTTGATTCGGGCAACCGATGAACTCATGGAATCGAGGCTCAGCGCCATCAGCCGGGTAGCACCGGCATTTTCGGCCGCCCTGCGCGGATACCGGCAAGCAATCGCGCGCGCCGACTATGCTCTGGCCGAGGGTTTGGTGAATTGGGTTGCCGGACAACCGAATGTGGCCGCCCAAATTCGTCGGTCAGCCGGTATCAAAGGCGACATCGATCACTTCGGGGCAGCGAATTTTCTGGCCGGCGTAGTGACGATTCTCAGGGATTCAGGCTATGCGGGTCTGGCCCTGGTGATCGACGAGGTCGAAACACTACAGAGAATGCGCGCCGACACTCGGGAAAAAGGCTTGAACGCCTTGCGCCAGTGGATCGATGACATCGACGCGGGCCGCTATCCCGGACTTTATTTGCTGATCACAGGTACACCGGCATTCTACGATGGGCCTCAGGGCGTTCAGCGACTGCCACCCTTGGCCCAGCGTATCCATACCGACTTCACGGCCGAGCCGCGTTTCGACAATCCGAGAGCCGTGCAGATTCGGTTGCCGAACTTCACACTGCCTTTGCTTTGCGAGGTAGGCTGCAAAGTGCGGGATATTTATGCCGAAGGCAGTCCTTCACATGAAAGGATTGCCCAATCAGTGAATGATGCCTATGTCCGGGAACTGGCGCAGGCTGTCGCTGGAAAACTGGGGGGCAAAGTGGGTGTGGCGCCGCGGATTTTCCTCAAGAAGCTGGTCGGCGACGTGCTGGACCGTGTCGATCAGTTTCCCGATTTCGATCCGCACCAGCACTATGCGCTGACCGTGGCGACAGCCGAAATGACACTTGCGGAGCAAGCTTCAACGGGGGTAGTCGGGTTGGACGATATCGAACTACGCCCTTGAACCCGGATCCCTTCGAGCGGCTGCACCCGGCCGTGCAGCATCACATTGTCAACTCGTTGGGCTGGTCATCACTGAGGCGAACCCAACTGGACGCCGTTGCCCCCATTCTGGAAGGTCGCCATTGCCTCCTGCTGGCACCAACTGCCGGGGGAAAAACCGAGGCTGCGATATTTCCGTTACTGTCTCGGATGATCAGCGAGGACTGGCGCGGCCTGTCTGTTCTGTACGTTTGTCCGATCCGGGCGCTGCTCAACAATCTGGAGCCGCGGCTAAGCCATTATTTCTCGCTGGTGGGCAGGAGGGTTGGCGTGTGGCATGGGGATGTCGGCAATTCCACCAAGCGAAGGATTCTCAAATCCCCCCCCGATCTGCTGCTGACGACCCCGGAATCCCTCGAAGGTATGTTGATATCCACCGACGAACGAAGACATAGCCTCCTCAGAGGTATTCGGACGATTGTTGTCGATGAATTGCACGCCTTCTGCGGGGATGACCGTGGGTGGCACGTTCGCTGTCTCATCAGGAAACTATCCCGGTTGGCCGCCGGGCGTATCCAGACGATCGGCCTGACGGCCACGGTCTCCAATCCCGGGAAACTGATCAACTGGCTGGCCTACGGCGAACCGGCAGAGGTGATCGGCGAGGGCAGTTCCGGCACCGAAGCCGATGTATCGCTCGATTATGTCGGGTCACTGGAAAATGCCGCGATAGTGATTTCCCGCCTGCATCACGGCGAAAAACGCCTCGTGTTCTGTGACAGCCGGTCAAAGGTCGAAGAACTGTCGGCCCTGCTCAGGACCCTGGGCGTCCGAACCTTCGTCTCGCATTCCTCGCTCAGCGCCGATGAACGCCGGCAGGCGGAAAAGGCCTTTGCCGAGGAATCCGGATGCGTCATCGTGGCGACATCAACGCTGGAATTAGGCATCGATGTCGGCGACCTCGATCGAGTCATACAGATTGATGCCCCTTCGACAGTGGCATCATTTCTTCAACGGATGGGCAGAACCGGACGGCGCTCCACTACGACACGCAACTGCCTGTTCCTGGCGACCGGAGAGGAAGGTTTCCTCATGGCGGCAGCCATTATGCGTCTATGGCGAGAAGGTTACGTGGAAGCCATCATGCCGCCGCCGGATCCTCTGCATATCGTCGCGCAACAAGCCTTGGCATTGATCCTCCATCATCGCGGGATGGGATATACCGAACTCCTTAGCGCGCTTCATGACCTTTTTCCGGAAGTCCGCTCGGAGAGGATTGATCAAATCATCGTATTCATGATCGAAAGCGGCATTCTCTGGAATGACGCAGGAATCATGGGTATGGGCGTGAAAGGCGAGGAAGGGTTTGGAAGGCGAAATTTCGAAACTGTTGTCTCAACCTTCGATAGCCCTCTGCTCATGACTGTGCTTCATGGGCAAAAGGAGCTCGGAACCGTCGATCCCATGAGTGTTCGATCGAAAGGCGATGGGCCATCCGTCTTAATCCTGGCAGGTCGCTACTGGCGGATTATAAACCTCGACTGGGATGCCAAAATCGTCTGGGTTGAGCCGAGCGAGGATAAAGGCAAAGCCGCATGGTTCGGTACATCAAAATCCATGGGCTTCGATCTCTGTCAGATGATCCACGCCATTTTGGTTGACCGCGCGATTCCGGCCAAAATGTCCAAACGAGCACAGCTCAGACTCGACGAATTGGCCGACGCATTCCCGTTTCTTCAGGCCGTCGAGACGGTAGTAGTTGGCCACTCTCTTACCGAATGGCGATGGTGGACCTTTGCGGGAGGGGGTGCAAATCTGGTACTCGCGGATGCCTGCCGCCGCATCGGGAATAAAGTAGTGTCCTTTGACAACTTCTCGATACGAATGAAGTCACAGCCCGAATCTTTCGCTGCCGGGACTCACTCGCTGATTTCCGAAATGGATACCGACATGGAAAAAAAGTTAATGCTCCTGGCGAGCAAATTGAAGTACTCCAGTTGCCTTCCGCTTTCTGCTCAGCTTTGCATTCTTGCTAACCGGGTTAGAGACACGAGTGGAGCAGTGAAAATTATCAATTACCCACGTCGTCTCGTTCCATCATCCGATGGCTAGTGAGACATCCCATTTGCGGACCACCTGCTTAAGGAAGTGCTTCAAGCATTGATCTTACAGCAGGATTTTTCATTTACCCTAATGAACCGAAAGGAGGTTTGTTGAAAAAATGGGGTGTTCCGCCGAATAGGCGGCTCAGAAGTTACGAGACCCATCAGAGGGAGCCCCTGGTGTTTCATCGTGGCCGGGATCGACCAAAACTTGATCCACCGGCACTGACATGACAGTTTTATTCTATGTGTCCGCTGAACCCAGGCATGGAGGAACATCGATGATCCAACTGATCCGGAACCCCAAATTGCTCGCAACGGCGGCCACGCTCGCGGCCATCGCCTTCTGGAATGCGATGCTCAAGCTGAGCGCAAGCGGCTCGCCGCCTTGGGTCACCCTGGCGTTGTTTGGGCGACGCTCTTTCTGATTGTCTGGAAGTTCGGTTCGAGGCGGGTTGGGCGGGCCGCACTCGTTACCTTGGGGATGTTCGCGACCGCAATCGCCGCGGCCTTGTTCTTCGAGTCGCTCGCGGTCGGCTATACGATACTTGCAATCCTGATTCTGAGCGCCGCCGGCGTCTTGCCGGACCGGGCCCGGATCGAGGCAGCGGCCGAGCGCCTCAAGGCCGATCCGGCTAGAGCAAGACTCTTCGAGCAGAGCGCGCCGGCGCTTCTGTGGGCCGGCCTGGCATTGTGGCTGGGGTGCCTGGCCTTTGTGG
>CADDYU010000292.1 GCA_902810705.1 Methylococcaceae bacterium | reverse complement strand
GACATTGACTGGTCCGCTGGCGCGTTCGGCTTGATCCGCGTAAGGGCCAAGACGATCGAGAACGAATTTTGGCAACCCAAGACGAAGGTAAACCGCGCCATACCGATCAGTTCATCCCTGCGCCACTATCTCGACAAGTGGATACTCAAGCACGGCAAAGGCGAGTGGTTCTTTCCCAACTCCGCCGGCGGGCGCTACGACCCAGACAATTTTAGCTCCGACCTCCGTGCGCTAAACGAGGCCAAGGCGCTGCACTGGACGTGTCTCGACTACCGCCACACCTTCGGCAGCCAACTCGCCATGAAAGGGGAGAGCCTCTACAAGATCAGCAAGTTGATGGGTAACTCGCCGGAGATTTGCCGGCGGCACTACGCCGCGCTGATTCCGGAGGAGATGGGCGACACAGTCGAATTCGCGTCGCACGGATCAAAATCGGCTGCCAATCGAGAGGCCATGTCGGCTTAACAATCTCCAGAACTTTCGTCCTCAACACCACGTCTAGCTGCTCCTCTGGTAGCGTCCGCGCGCCATCCTGTCGCGGATCATCGATCCTTAGCCCGCCTTCGGTTATCATGGTCAATTGCTAAGGTCGCAGCCCCTTTTCTGGTCTGAATCGACTCCCTGCGACGGGCAATGGAGCAGCGAGCGAGACCATGAAATCGACGGCGCACCACGCGAAATACTTCGCCCACGAGCTGACTAAGCGATGCTCATCAGACAGCATCGAAAAGCTCGCCGGGGCTCTTGTCGATGCTCAAGTCGACCTCAACCCGCACCAGGTTGAGGCGGCGCTGTTCGCATTCAAGTCGCCGTTGTCCAAGGGGGCGCTCCTCGCCGACGAGGTTGGGCTGGGGAAAACCATTGAAGCCGGTCTTGTATTGTCGCAGAAGTGGGCCGAGCGAAAGCGCCGCGTGCTGGTCATCACGCCAGCGAATTTGCGGAAGCAATGGCACCAGGAATTGCAGGAAAAGTTCTTCCTGCCCAGCACGATCCTGGAGTCTCGGTCGTACAACGAAGCGATCAAGCGCGGCCATTTCCGACCGTTTGATGTCAAGGACTCCATCATTATCTGCTCATACCAGTTCGCTCGCGCCAAGGCCAGCGACGTGGCGGCGACACCGTGGGATATTGTCATTATCGACGAAGCCCACCGCCTGCGGAACGTCTACAAGCCCAGTAACGTGATCGCCAACACGCTCAAGCAGTCGCTGGCCAATACCCCCAAGCTGCTTCTGACCGCGACCCCTCTGCAGAATTCCTTGCTCGAACTCTTCGGCCTCGTCAGTTTCATTGACGATCACGCGTTCGGCGACCTGAAAAGCTTTCGTGAACAATTCTCGAACCTCGAAGACCAAGGCGTCTTCGATGTTTTGAAGGCCCGTCTCAAGCCGCTCTGTCACCGCACCCTCCGGCGACAGGTTACGGCATATGTGCCGTACACGAAGCGGCTTCCGATGGTGCAGGAATTCACCCCGGACGAGAGCGAGGACCGCCTGTACAGTCTCGTCTCGGCCTACCTGCAGCGCGATAACCTTCAGGCGCTCCCGGCCAGCCAGCGATCGCTGATGACACTTGTTCTTCGCAAGCTGCTTGCATCCTCATCGTTTGCTATCGCCGGTGCGCTCGACACGCTGATCGGTCGCCTTCGATCCAAGCTGGGTAAACAGGAAGCCGCGGAATCCTTGGAAGATGCCCTTGATAAGGATTACGAGACCCTGGACGAAACGGCTGAGGAATGGACCGACGATCCAACCGACACCGAGATGCTCTCGACAGCCGATCGCGCGGCGTTGGCGCGCGAGATCGCCGACCTCGATGAGTTCCGCACGCTTGCCGTATCCATCACACACAACGGCAAAGGACGAGCGCTGATTTCCGCCCTTGATCGTGCGTTCGCGGAGGCGCAACGGCTCGGCGCTGCCCAGAAGGCCATTATTTTCACGGAGTCCCGGCGCACTCAGGAATATTTGTTGCGTGTGCTCGGTGATAGCGCCTATGGCGATGGCGTTGTGCTTTTCAACGGCTCGAATACAGATCAGGCATCGCGTGACATCTACAATGCTTGGCTGGACCAGCACGCCGGCACAGACCGAGTTACCGGCTCACGGACGGCGGACATGCGGTCAGCGTTGGTGGACTACTTCCGTGATCGCGGCCGCATCATGATCGCCACCGAAGCCGGCGCGGAGGGCATCAACCTTCAGTTTTGTAGCCTCGTGGTGAATTATGACCTCCCCTGGAACCCCCAGCGGATCGAGCAACGCATTGGCCGTTGTCACCGGTATGGCCAGAAGCACGACGTTGTCGTCGTGAATTTCCTCAACCAGAAGAATGAGGCGGACCAGCGGGTATTCCGCCTGCTCGCTGATAAATTCGAGCTCTTCGAGGGTGTGTTCGGCGCGAGCGACGAGGTGCTTGGCGCGATTGAATCGGGCGTGGATTTCGAGAAACGCATCGCTGACATCTATCAGCGCTGCCGCACCCCGGAAGAGATCAAGACCTCGTTTGACAAGTTTCAGGTGGAACTGGGAGCACAGATCAATGATGCGATGACCCGCACGCGCCGCCAGCTCCTGGAGAACTTCGACGCGGAAGTCCACGATAAGCTCCGTGTAAGCCTCGACCAGAGCCGGGCCTACCTGAACCAGTACGAGCGAATGCTCATGCGCCTGACGCGGCACGAACTGGGCGAGAGCGCTGAGTTCGTCGACGGCGAGGGCTGTTCTTTCCGCCTACGCGCCAACCCGTTCCCGGAGGTCCGCGACATTCCCCTTGGGCTCTATGAACTTCCCCGCCGGACAGGTGAGGCCCATCTCTATCGGCTTGGGCATCCGCTGGCGGAGCGAATCGTTCAGCGGGCTAAGGCCCGTTCTGTACCGTTCGCCGAGGTTACCTTCGACTACTCCAACACCCAGCCTGTTGTCTCTGCGTTGCGTCCCTTCGTCGGTCGTGGCGGCGAGATGCTTGTCACCCAGCTCACCGTCGAATCTCTGGACTACACTGAGGACTATGTGCTCGCCGCTGCTCTGACGGAATGGGGTGATTTGGTCGAACACGATGTAGCCTGTCGCATTTTCTCGCTCCCCGCAATTTCGACGGCGGAACAGGCGCCAACGGAACCCAGCCCGCAACTGCTGCAGGAGATGCAGCGGCGACAGGCTGAAATCCAACGCGCCATTTCCGAACGGAATGCTCGCGTCTTCGAGTCGGAGGCCGACAAGCTTGATACCTGGGCGGACGACCTCAAGGTTGCCTTGGAGCGTGAGATCAAGGATTTCGACCGCCAGATCAAGGAGGCCAAGCGGGCCGCAACCGTCGCACTGACCCTTGAGGAAAAGCTGGCCGGTCAAAAGCAGATCAAGGCGCTGGAAGCACAGCGCAACGCCAAACGCAAATCGTTGTTTGAAGCGCAAGATGCCGTTGATCAGCGGCGGGAGCAACTCATCACGATCATCGAAGGCAAGCTGGCCCAGAACGTCACGTCGGCAACCATCGTGTCCTTCCGATGGAGGCTCGTCTGACATCATGCCGACGCCACAAGAGCAAGTTGCCCAGATAGAAGCCGCGCTGCGAAGGCGGTTCTTCGCCCTTATCCCAAAGGTTGAAACGCCCGACCGCGTCAACTGGACGGAGGATCAGCACGACGTGGATCGCTTGTCGCGGGCCCTCGCGGCATACGCGATCGTCGGCATCTCCAACGTAGATGATGTCACGGCTGCCAATGCCATCACAGACGGCAAGAACGACGGCGGGATCGACGCCCTATACATTGATCAATCCCGCAACCGGATCGTGCTCGCCCAGTCAAAATTTAAGCGCACCGGGACCGCGCCGGCACAGGATGAGGTGCTCAAAACCATCAATGGCGTGAAGGCGCTACTCAACCGACGTTTCAACGAATTCAACAGACACTTCCAGGCCCGGCTCGACGAGATCGAGACCGCCTTGGACACGCCAGGTGCCTTGCTGGAAGTCACGTTGGCGTACCTGGGCGACAATCTCGGCCCCCACGTAACTAATGACCTTAACGCGCTGCGCGATGAGATGAACGTCGTTAGCGAGCGGTGCTGCTGGAATGCCCATGGACTTTCCGTTATTCACGCCTGGCTGGTCGCCGAGCAGACGCCGTCCGCAGTGACCGCCGATTTCACCATCGAGAACTGGGCCTGCATCCAGACGCCCCGCAAGGC
>CADDYU010000291.1 GCA_902810705.1 Methylococcaceae bacterium | reverse complement strand
GTTTTAAGCTTCTTTACGGTCATGGTGTGATCCTCTTCAGAGGGTTAGGTCGATTGTGGTGAATCACCCTCATACCATCACCCCACACTCCGTAAGAAGCTTTTGCTCAGAAGTCCGTACACTACCGTCATGACGGTCTCTCCCGTATTCAACCCGCATCCCGGGTTCAGGGGAAATCGCAGCCCCGGACAGAACCACCGGGGAATGCCCTCTAATTCATAGGATCCGCAGGATTGTGATTGTGGGTAATGGAAAGCCCAGAGTTACCATGGTGACGGCCTCACGTGGCGAGAGATGGCGTCGTGCCGTGATGTGATTGGCCAGATTCCAGGGTAAGAGATCGTCAATCCGATCATTCCAACAAACTGTCAAAAAACTGCGCTTTTTGCCGTCCTCTGAATTCGGACCTTATCCCGCCTAATGGAATGGTCGCCCCCTCCTTAAACGGCATCGTTGTGCCACAGTGGATTCGCGAAGCATCCACGTAACGAAGAGGGCAACCGCTATGAAGATGACAACGATTGGGCTGGATTTGGCGAAGAACGTGTTCCAGGTGCATAGCGTCGATGGGCGCGGCAAACCGGTGCTACGAAAGTCCCTGAAACGTTCCCAGGTGCTTCCGTTTTTCGCCAACCTGGAATTGTGCTTGATAGGGATGGAAGCGTGCGGGGGCTCCCACTATGGGGCCCGGAAGCTGGCGGCCCTCGGCCATACGGTCAAACTGATGGCACCGCAGTTCGTGAAGCCCTATGTAAAGTCGAACAAGACGGACGCCACCGATGCGGAGGCGATCTGCGAAGCGGTGGGCCGGCCCTGGAGGCGGTTCGTGCCGACCAAGACGGAGGATCAGCAAGCCGTGCTGGCGCTCCACCGCGCCCGACAGGGGTTCGTCCAGGCGCGAACGGCTCAGGCCAATCAGATTCGAGGCTTGCTCGGGGAGTTCGGGCTGGTGTTACCCCAGGGCATCGGCCACATCCTCCCACGGCTCGCCGAGATTCTGGAGGCCGGCGAGAACGAACTCCCGGCGGCCTTTCATGCCTTGATGGAACGGTTGCGCGAGCATCTCAAGGAGTTGGATCGGCAGGTCGATGGGTTGGAGCAGCAGATTCAGGCCTGGCACCGGGACCAGGCGCTGAACCGGAAACTGGCGGAGATTCCCAGGATCGGTCCGCTCACGGCGAGTGCATTGGTGACCTCGATCGGGGATGCCTGGGGCTTCGAAAATGGCCGGCAATTGGCGGCCTGGCTGGGCTTGGTGCCGCGCCAGCCTTCGAGTGGCGGCCAGACCAAGCTCTTGGGCATCAGCAAGCGGGGGGGACCGCTATCTTCGAACCTTACTGATTCATGGCGCACGGGCGGTCATCCGGGTGATCGAACGGCGGTGAGCGGGTCCGACCGAGGCGTGGGTGCAACAGTTGCTGGCGCGGCGGAATCCCAACGTGGTCGCCGTGGCCTTGGCCAACCAGAATGCCCGGATCGTTTGGGCGCTGATGACGAGCGACACGCGTTCTCGCCCTGAGGCGGCCGCAGCCGCCCTCGCCTGACCGACCCATTTTCCTGGCAACTGGCAGGAGTTTACCCACCGATTGCTCGGGCAATCACGACATGACGGCAAGAAAGGTCAGACCTGGATCGAATCACCCTGCTTTTGCCCTGGCGCCTTGAGCGCGTCCGCCTGTCCAGGGTTCGATCAGCCGATTCCATCAGGGACTGAGGCGACGGCCTCACCAAAGCCCGGATCTAGGGCCGCAGTCTTTCCATTTTGGCCATCAAGAAGTGAGAGCTTGGCAACACGGGGGCGACCATCTATGCGGTAAAATTCCTTATCCTCGCGGCGCCATCCAGGGTCTCGCCGCTTCGTTTTGCCATCACTCCCGAGCCGAATACCTGTGAACGCCATCACCCACGAACAGATTCCCCTTCAGGATTTCACCGAGAAGGCCTACCTGGATTATTCCATGTACGTCATTCTCGACCGCGCGCTGCCTTCCATTGCCGACGGGCTCAAGCCGGTGCAGCGGCGCATTGTTTACGCCATGTCCGAACTGGGCCTGTCGCCCCAGGCCAAGTACAAGAAATCGGCCCGGACGGTGGGCGACGTGCTGGGCATGTATCATCCCCACGGCGATCAGGCCTGTTATGAAGCCATGGTGCTGATGGCCCAGCCGTTTTCCTACCGTTATCCCCTCATCGACGGGCAGGGCAACTGGGGCTCGCCCGACGATCCCAAGTCCTTCGCGGCCATGCGCTACACCGAGGCGCGGTTGACGCCCTACGCCCAGACTCTCCTGTCCGAGCTGGAGCAGGGCACGGTGGACTGGGTGGCCAACTACGACGGCACCAAGGATGAGCCTTCCTTGCTGCCGGCCCGGCTGCCCAACGTGCTGTTGAACGGCGCCACCGGCATCGCGGTGGGCATGTCCACCGATATTCCGCCCCACAATCTCCGCGAGGTGGTCGAGGCTTGCGTCAAGCTGCTGGACAACCCGCGGACCTCGCTCGAGGAGCTGTGCGCCTCGATCAAGGGGCCGGACTTCACCACCGAGGCGGAAATCATCACCTCCCGCGACGATATCCTCCGCCTGTACCGGACCGGCAGCGGCTCGGTGCGGCTTCGGGCGCGCTGGGAGCTGGAGGAGGGCAATATCGTCATCACCGCCCTGCCGCATCAGGTTTCGGGCGATGCGGTGTTGCAGCAGATCGCGGCGCAGATGCAGGCCAAGAAGCTGCCCATGGTGGAGGACCTCCGCGACGAATCCGACCACGAGAACCCGACCCGGCTGGTCATCATGCCGCGCGGCCGGCGCGTCGACGCCGACCAGCTCATGTCGCACCTGTTCGCGACCACCGATCTGGAGAAGAGCTACCGGGTCAACCTCAACATGATCGGCCTGAACGGCAAGCCCCAAGTCAAGAACCTCCAGGAAATCCTGCTGGAGTGGCTCAGCTACCGCACCGAGACCGTGCGGCGGCGGCTCCAGTACCGGCTGGACAAGGTCATCGCCCGCCTGCACATCCTGGAAGGCCTCTTGATCGCCTTCCTCAACATCGACGAGGTGATCGCCATCATCCGCCGGGAGGACGAGCCCAGACCTAAGCTCATGGCCCGCTTCGGGCTCAGCGAGGCGCAGGCGGAAGCCATTCTGGAACTCAAGCTGCGCCACCTCGCGAGGCTGGAGGAAATGAAGATCCGAGGCGAACAGAACGAACTCGCGAAGGAGCGGGAGACGCTGGAGGGCCTGCTGGCTTCGCCCAGGAAGCTGAGTAATCTCATCAAGAAGGAATTGAAGCAGGATGCCGAGCGCTACGGCGATCCGCGCCGCTCGCCCATCGTGGCGCGCAAGGCGGCAGAGGCCCTGGACGTGACGGCGGTGATCGGCAGCGAGCCGGTGACGGTGATCCTTTCGGAGAAGGGCTGGGTCAGGGCTGCCAAGGGCCACGAGATCGACCCCGGCGCGCTGGCCTTCCGCTCGGGCGATGCCTTCCTCGCCGCCGCGTTCGGCCGCAGCAACCAGCCGGCCTTCTTGCTGGATTCCACCGGTCGGAGCTACGCGGTCGCGGCCCACGAACTTCCCTCGGCCCGCACCCAGGGCGAGCCCCTGACCGGCCGCCTCAGCCCGCCGCCCGGCGCGGTGTTCAAGACCGTGCTGGCGGGCGCCGAGGAGGACTGGTATCTGCTGGCGACGAGCGGCGGCTACGGCTTTCTCGCCCAGCTCAGGGAGTTCCACACCAAGAATCGCACCGGCAAGGCGCTCTTGACCGTGCCCGAGCGGGCCGAGGTGCTGCCGCCCGTGCGGGTGGCCTCGCCGGAAGCGGATTCCGTGGCGCTGGTCACGGTCCAAGGGCGGCTGCTGGTGTTCCCGATGAGCGAAATCCCGGCGCTCGGCAAGGGCAAGGGGAGCAAGCTGGTCCAGATTCCGCCGGAAGAGTTGGCGAGCCGGCAGGATGGCCTCGCCGCCATCGCGGCGCTTCCGCCCGGCGCCGGATTGAGGCTCCATTCAGGCAAGCGGGTCCTGAATCTCTCCGCCGCCGATCTGGCGAACTACCGGGGGACGCGGGCGCGGCGCGGCAATCCCCTGCCGCGGGGATTCCAGCGGGTGGAGAGGCTGGAGGTGGTGGAATAAGCTGGGCCGAGCGGCTCTTTTCCCGAACAAGGACTTTATAATCGGCAAGCCATCCGGGCATCCTAGCCCGCACCCGGTGGCCGGACCCGGCTCG
>CADDYU010000290.1 GCA_902810705.1 Methylococcaceae bacterium | reverse complement strand
TAGAGCCCGTTCCGCCGTTTCGCATGTATACACCCCATTTCAAGCTCAGTGAGCCGCCTTTCTCCATCGCTCCCAATCCTCGCTACCTCTACTTGAGTCCCCAGCACCGGGAGGCGCTGGCGCATCTCCTGTACGGTGTCGGAGTGGGCGGCGGATTCGTGGCCATGACCGGAGAGGTCGGCACCGGCAAGACCACGCTATGCCGCTGCCTTGTCGAACAACTTCCCGAGGATGTGGATATCGCCCTGATCTTCAACCCCCGCTTGAACCCGCGGGAACTTCTCGCCAATATTTGCGATGAACTTCGTGTGGCCTATCCCGGATCGAAAGCCAGCCTCAAACAGCTGATCGATGGGCTGAACCATCACCTCCTGGAGACGCACGCCCGAGGCCGGCGCACCGTCGTGGTGATCGACGAGGCCCAAAATCTCAGCTTCGACGTGCTGGAGCAAATTCGGCTGCTGACCAATCTGGAGACCAACCAAGCCAAGTTGCTGCAAATCATTTTGGTCGGGCAGCCGGAACTGAATCAGATATTGGACCGGCGGAATCTGCGCCAGCTTTCCCAGCGCATCACCGCCCGCTACCATCTGAATCCGCTTTCACTCGCCGAGACCCAAGATTACATCCAGCATCGCCTGGCGGTGAGCGGCGGCCGGGACGCGCTCTTCACGGGCTCCGCGATCTGCGAGATTTATCGCCGGTCGGGCGGCATTCCGCGCCTTGTCAACGTGATCTGCGATCGGGCCTTGCTGGGCGCGTACACGATAGGCCGAACGCGGGTGAATCGAGGCATCGCCCGGCAAGCGGCGCGGGAATTGCTGCCCGAGGCGCCGGCGCGGCGCTGGCGCTTGGCGACGGCTTTCACCGTCGCGTTGGCGGGAGCTGCGGGCCTGGCTTATTGGAGGGCGCCGCCCGAATGGCTTAAACCGAGCGACAACCCGCCACCAGAGCAGAAGACCGCCGGTTCCCCGGAGCAATCCTCCCGGGAAAAGCCAGGCCAAAACACCGCTCTCGCCGGTACCCCCGCCGATGCCGCCCGAGATGGCGCGGGTGGCGCGGCGCCTAAACCAGCCGAGCCCGTGACCCCGCCCGACGCCGGCACCCCGCCGACCCAAGCCACCGCGGCAGCGGCGGCCAAGGAGCCCTTGCCCCGGCGGCTCGCGTCTCCAGACCTGACGCGCTCCGCCGCCTTTGCCCGACTGTTATCCTTATGGAAGCTCGAGCCGCCCAGCGTCGCCGAAGAACCTTGCGCTTTCGTCGAGCCGCTCGGGCTGCGTTGCCTTTCGGTGCACGACACCTGGTTTCAGCTACAAAACCTCAACCACCCGGCGGTTCTGGAATTGGTGCTGCCGGAGGGAGTCAAGCGTTACGTTACCCTGGCCGGGATCCGGGACGGCAAGGTCGAACTGAGCTTGGACGGGGAAAACGCGGTGTACGATCTAGCGGAGATTCTGCCGTTTTGGCGAGGCGACGCCGTGCTCCTTTGGAGACCGCCTGGAGGCATGATGAAACCGCTGATGGTCGGCGATCGCTCGGAAGCGGTGAAATGGATTAGGGAACGGCTGCCTGATGCGCCGGCGCCCTCCGGCCAGGAGAATTACTTCGACGCCGGCTTGAAGGCGCGTATCGCCGCGTTTCAGACGGAACAGGGATTGACGCCGGACGGCATGGCCGGCGCCTATACGATGATTCACCTTGGAATGAGGACCGAAGATGCCGGCGAGCCGAGACTCGCGCCGGTTTCACCTTAAATGCGGAACGCCATACATGTCCTACATACTTGAAGCCCTACGGAAATCGGAGCGAGAACGGCAAACCGGGCAGGCGCCGTCGCTGCCGTCCCTGCTGTCCGACCCGCCAAGACGGTCCCGACCGTGGCTGGCCTGGCTGGCGCTGGGATTACTGCTATTCAACGCTTGCGGGCTAATTTATGTCTGGCTGAACGGATGGGGGCGAAGCCCGGTCTCCGCGCAGCCCACCGGATCGATGCCGGAGCCTTCGAGGCCCGAAACTCCGGCGGCTCCCTCGACCCCGCATCGTTCGGCGGCTTCCCGGGACGCGGCGCCTTCCACCGCCCTGGTCTTCGAGAATCCGCCGGAGCCGGTGGCCGAACCCGGTATCCCAGCGGTCGCCAAGTCGCCCTCGAGTCGATCCGAGCCATCATCCAGAATGAAATCGGCGGAGACCGGAAATCCATCCGCGGTCCGGCCGAAGGCGGTAGGTTCATCGAAACCCAAAATGGCGCCGGCTTCTCCTCGGGCGAAGGCGGATGCGCTTGCGAAGAATGAGGAAGTGGAGAATCCAACTCCCGAACCCGATGCTTCGGAAACGGTGGAGCGGCTCGCCGCTATCCGGCCACCTGCGCCGGCATCGCCGTCACCGCTTCCAGATACCGAGATTCCCGAAGCGGCGCCTTCCGCGGGAAGGAACGACATTCCCTGGTTGCGGGATCTGCCCGCGGAGTTTCGGGACCGGATGCCGCCCTTCAAAATCAACGTTTACGCCTATTCCAAGTCGCCCGCCGAGCGCTTCGCCATCATCGACATGAGCAAATACCTGGCGGGCGACCGGATTCCGGGCGGGGCACTGTTACTGGAAATTCGTGCCGATAGCCTGATTTTCGAGCTGGACGGGACGAAGTTCCGGGTACCCCGCCCCTGACATGAATCGCGGCTTTTACATCATTTTGGCGGCGCAGTTTTTCTCGGCCTTGGCCGACAACGCGCTGCTGTTCGCGGCCATCGCGGTGCTCAAGACTCTGGACGCCCCGACCTGGCAGACTCCGGTGCTCCAGCAGTTCTTCGTCTTTGCCTATATTGCCTTGGCGCCGTTCGTGGGCCCTTTCGCCGATGCCCTGCCGAAGGGCAGGGTGATGTTCCTCAGCAACGCGGTCAAGATCGTCGGCTGCGCGGCCATGCTGCTGGGGCTCCATCCGCTGCCCGCCTATGGGGTGGTTGGCATTGGCGCTGCCCTGTACTCGCCGGCCAAGTACGGTATTCTCACGGAGTACCTGCCGCCCGAGCGGCTGGTGTGGGCGAACGGCTGGATGGAAGGGCTTACCGTGGCGGCCATCATTCTCGGCGCGGTGATGGGCGGCGTGCTCGTCGGCCCGCGCGTTCAAGAGCACCTGATCGATCGCCTCGAAGGGTTGGAACTGAAGCTGGGCGTCGATTCCGCGCCGGAACTCGCCATCGCCGTCATTCTAGGCGTGTACCTGCTAGCGGCGATCATCAATCTCTATATTCCGAGATTGCCCATCGACCACAAATTGCGCCAAAAAACTCCGCTTTTCATCCTGCGCGACTTCGGGCGATGTTTCGTCCAGTTGTGGAAGGATCCCTTGGGGCAGGTCTCCTTGGCAGTCACCACTTTGTTCTGGGGCGCGGGCGCGACCCTCCGGCTCATCGTGCTGGCCTGGGCCGCGGCGGCGCTCAACTTCAACCTGGAACAGGCGACCCAACTCACGGCCTTGGTGGCGGTCGGCATCGCACTCGGCTCGATATTCGCGGCGAAGTGGGTGCCGCTCCGTCAAGCGGTGCGCGTACTGCCCGTGGGGATCGCGATGGGGCTGGTGGTGATGGTCATGGTTTGGGTCACGGACTGGCGGATCGCGGTACCCTTGATGCTGCTCATCGGCGCCATGGCCGGCTATTTCGTGGTCCCCATGAACGCCTTGTTGCAGCACCGCGGACACCTGCTCATGGGGGCCGGGCATTCGATCGCTTTGCAGAATTTCAACGAGAATCTGGGGATTCTGATCATGCTGGGAGTCTATGCGCTCATGATACGCAAGGGGCTTCGCATCGATACGATCGTGCTCGTGTTCGGCGGGTTCGTGGCTGTTGCCATGGGTTGGCTTACCCGCCAACATAGGCACGATAGGCTTTATCCGCCTATGGCGCCAGTCGATCCGCGTTCTAAGTCACCCGAAACACCCAAATAGCCGGTATATAGCGTGGTTCTAGCGTTCGGAGGAAAAACAATGAAGATCCTAAAAATTTTTCTGATCCTATCAATTGGCGCCTGTTCCAGGCTGATTCCTCTCGAAATCAAGAGCATCCTGACGGAGAAATAGCCAAGTCCTAGAAGGGCTGAAAATTCGTCAAGCTCACCCGTGGCTTCGGTGGACGGGAGTTGGTAATCGTTATTTTCGTTGCAAAGTGTCCGTCGGACCGATTCCTTAGGCGGCTTGATACAGCCCGGAAAGTGGCCCAAACGCGCCTCAGA
>CADDYU010000289.1 GCA_902810705.1 Methylococcaceae bacterium | reverse complement strand
GGGTTGAACGCCACCGCCGCGGTGGCGTCGTTCACCGTGCCGATGGGGCTGCCGTTGAGAATGACATTGCCGCTGCCATCGTCATGGGCGATCTGGATAGGGTTGGTCAGCAGGATGCTCATTTGCAGCATCTGCGCGGCGGTGTAGAGGCCCAGCACGGCGGTGTCGGTCAGGGTGTTCCACTCGACTTCGAGCGAACCGGCCTCGATCGCCCCGAGGGTCGCTACGACCGGCCTTGGCGTCGGCCCGAAATACCAGGGAGAGTATTTTGGGGCCTGGTTAATAACGTCAGGAAGACGGCTGAATAGCTCGAAGTCTCCAGCGGCTATCTCCTGAACCGGAAGTCCGCCCGATAGATGCTGTTGTCCTTGAACTTCAGCGCCAACTGGCGGCAGGTGTTGGCCCATGCCTTCTGAGTCTTCCACACATAGGTGTAACGGTCGGTAGCCGGATCGTACTCGAGGCGGCTAGCTCCTGCGGTCACGGTTGGCTCGATCTGATCCAAGCGCGCCGAAGTGCCGCAGGCGAGCGGCGTCACGGTGGGGAAACCCGCGGCGAAGATCTCCAGTCCCTGATCTCCGCCCAAGCTGAATTTCACCGGGATCGCCTGGCCGGCCTGGACCCGGTTGACCGTCGGCGCATTGACGACCGGCGCATAGAAGCCCTCGAATGCGAACCTGAGGAGAGCGACATCGGCGGCATAGATCCCTTCGGAACCGTCGGTGAAGCGCGCGGCGAAGCTCAAGGTGTTGCCGTCCAGGGCGAAGCGCCCGAGCCTGAGATCCGCGACGGTCTTCCCGCCCAGCGTGTCGCCCACGGCGATGAGCTTGCTCAGAATGCTGGCCAGATAAATGCCCTTCTGACCGCTCTCGCCGACACCCAGAATGGCCAGATGCCCGGTACTGGCGCTGAGCGCCTCAAAGCCGGTAAAGCGCCCCACGCCTTGGGGAATGGGCGTCGCGAGGTCGGCCACCTTGAGCGGATCGCCGGGAGTGCCGGCCTGATCCAGTGTGGCGAGGTAGACGCCCTGCTGGTTCAACCCGGCGCCGATGAACCCGAGCCGGTCGGAACTCAGCACCGCCGTCGAGAAGTTCGTGAAGGCGCCCGTCCCGCCGGGAATGGCGGTGGCGAGAGTGGCCAGCACCCGGTACGAATCGGTAGGGATGGTGCTGTCGCAGCGGTAGATGCCGGACTGCCCGGCCCCAGCGCCGATGAATGTGGTGACATTACCGCTGACGGCCGTAGCGCTGAAACCGGTGAAGTTGCCCGTTCCCGAGGGAATGGCGGTCGCGGTATTCGCGAGGATCCTACAGGGCACGCCGGCCAAACAGGTATAATGACCCAGCTGGCCCACGCTGTCCAGGCCGGGGAAGACGATGCGCCCGGCGGTCGCGGCCGGTTCCAGCGGGAAGGCGGTGAAGGTCGCGCTCCCGCCGGGCACCGCGGTGCCGGTCCCGGCGCGCTGCAGCAGGGTCGCCGAAGGCGCGGCGGCGGCGCCGGTGTAAAACTCGCCGAAGAATTCGTCGTCATCGATGAACTGGCTGTCGGTCACATCGATGATCCAGGCCCGGTCGAAGGCGGTGTCGCTTTGTATACCGACGAACGAGACGACATCCGGACGGGGCAGGGTGAAGCTGAGTTGCCCGACCTGAGCCCCGCCGTTGAACAGCGTAATCTGATAGGTCGAAGGTACCGCAGAGCCTGCGCCCGGAGGCATGGTGGCCTCGCTGGGTTCGACCATCTCGAAGCCCAAGGCATAGACCGGACCCGCGGTCTGCACCTCCAGGTTCTCGTAGCCTAGCGCGATATCGTTGCCCGGCGTCTGCGGATAGATATCCGGATCCGGCGCCGAGCCGATGGAGAAATTGTCGCCTCCGGGCGCGAGACTGAAGGTGATCGATCCCACCGTCGCGTTGCCGGCAGGATTCAAGGAATTGGCCACCCCGCCCAGGTTGGGCAGGGGGCCCGTGGCATTGACGCCTCCGGTCGCCGCCAGAAAGGCCGCCTTATCCTCGAAGGTGGTGAAACTCGCCGCCGGCAACGCCTGAGACAGTAGCAGCGCGAATACGGAAAAGACCGCGATGTCGGTGGATTTTTTCATGATTTTATACCCTCATTTACTGTAAACGCGGCGGTGGCATAGGCGTCGTCTTTCTTTGCGAAGTGTTTTCGCCGATGCCGTGTTGGGATGAGCCTGTTTGCCCATTGAGCGTGAGGTTGGCCGCCAGATCCACGATCTCTTCGTTGGATGGGCGGAGCGCCCGCCGAAGGTGCGCTTGGCGTATGTCAAGGGCGTCTCGCACCGTCTCGAGCCATTGGCGATGCCCAACTCCCGTCGGATAGACGGTCCGTCCCGCAATCTCCCGCGCGTGCTGCAGATCTTGATCGTAGGGCGGCAGGGTATCCGCCGCGAAGTAGGCGGGCTTCTTGCCGTGGTGTGCCTGACCCCCCGCGCTGATGCTGCACGTCGGCCGGACGGGATCCAAAAGGTTCGCGGCGAGGGGCTCGCGCTGCTGCACGAGTTCCGCGACCTCCTGCAGAAACCAGTACTCGGGATCCAGGATGGGCGTTCCGTTGCGGCCGTACTGGGCAGCGACCTGGGCCGCTATGCCTGGAAAATCCCGTTTCACCTGCTCGTGACCGATCACCCGCGAGGGGCCCGAGACCGTGACCCGGCTCAGGGCGCGATGGTCATCGGAAATCACCACGGTACCATAGGGGTTGGACCACAGCTTGGCCGCGTGGCCGTGGACCGCATTGCCCGGATGATAGGGAATCAGAACGAAAACCTTGCGGCCGCTGCGCCCGGCGAAGGCCGCTTTGCCCAGATCGCCGTTGCGCGGTGAGGCGCCGGGCAGCCCGCTCGCGGAAACGGTGACCTGGATCGTCTCGAATTGCGTGCCGAGCAGGCGTTCCAGAGGCAGCGTTGGGTCCCAGGCCTTCGGCTTGGCCGGCCGGCCCGGTGGAAGTCGAGCGGGTCGCGGGCCGCTTGATGAAGAGATTCTGGGAACACTGGGTGAACACTTCTTCGGTGCCGCCCACGCAAAACACCAAGAGGCGATCCGTCTGCTGCGCCGCGTCCCGGTGGGCGTCCAGAACGGTGGCGTCGAGCCCGTAGTCTTGTTCGAGCCGCTCGGGTCCGACCACTTCGATTCCGAACAGCGTGATGTGCAGCCCCATGGCGCCGGGATCGTGCGGGTGCAGCGCGAGCAGTGCCAGCTGCCGGTTGCCGAGCAGAGCATCCACAACTTCGAGGAGGGCGCCGTCGGCGCTGCGCTCGCGGGCGTGCACCGCAGGGTCCGCCGAACGGACCTCCTCGCCGGCGATAAGGTTCCGGTAGGATTCGGGCTGGGAGCCGCGGCCGGCAAGCCAGCGCTGAATCGCGTTCTGCTCTTCCTGTCGGTTCGGCTGCGGCAGCCGCAGAGGGACGGCCACGGTCTGATGATCGAGCACGAGGAGCGGCGGCGCGCCTGCGAGCTGCTCCAGCAGCGCGGCATAGGTGCGGCGATGACGACGCCACAGCCAGCCTCGCGGTGCTCCACCACTCGCCACAAGCACCTGAGTGGCAGTCATGGCAAAGGCGCCCATGGTCGCATTGAGGTACTGTCGATACTGCCTCCCGTAAAAGTTGTCCGCGCCTTTGGCGACCGTGGCTTCCCTCCCTTTCCGCTCGCCGTTGGTCGGCTTCGCGGCGCTGAAGAGGTATTGCACGACGTGCTCGAGAGCCGGTCCAGGCGCATCCGGACGGCGCAGAAAGCGTTCGGCCACAGGCTGCCGCCACGCGGAGGGCAAAAGGCCCAGCGCGCGGCGGACCAGCGTTCGCGGGTGGGTAAGTCGGTAGCGGCCGTCGTTGAACCCGTCCATCATCGCGCTCCAGAAGGGCACGACGGTCGAGAATCCCAGCTTGCGCGATAGCTTGCTCATACTTTTCTGCTCTCTACCTGGTCGTGAAGTTGAGCACATGGGTGTGCTATAGGCCGCCCGGAGGCCTTTTCACGCTCTCAGTGGCGGGTGGTGACACCGTCTTGCCGCGCGCTGCCCCTTCAACTCGTCTAAAGGGTTGCAAAATTGGGCAGGCGCTGACCCGCTTCCCCAGCCAGCGCCCATGCGTCATCCGGGTTGGTCATAGGGCTGGGCCGTCCCGGTTGCGAGCGATGCAGTGCTCTGGTGGGTTCTACGCTAAACGCAGGGGCGTTACAGACGCGTTACCGATTGGGAAATTGCCGGGAACGTCTTCGACTGCTGCCCTGCCTGGAGCCAATTTGGTCCAAGGTCTTTACCGCG
>CADDYU010000288.1 GCA_902810705.1 Methylococcaceae bacterium | reverse complement strand
ACCGGGGCCGCGATCGGCGGCGGGGAAGGCGCGGCGATCGGCGCCGGCACTGGCCTCGCGGCGGGCAGCCTGGTCGGAATCGGTACGGGGTCGACCTCCGCCGACACCGCCCAGGAACGCTACGACATGGGCTACATCCAGTGCATGTACGCCAAGGGCCATCGCGTCCCCGTGCCGGGCAACGTTTCGTATGAAGATCGCCGCGCCCCTTATCCGCCTCCGCCCCCTCCGAGCGATACGCCGCCAAAATAGGGTTTGTAGCGATAGCGCCGGGCAGGAGCCCGCGTTAGCCAGGGCTCACAACCGTGGCGGCAATGAAAAGATTCGTCCTAAGTCTCATCGCCCTGGTCGCCATGATCGTTCCGGCCTGCGGGACCGACCCGGCGCCCCTTCTAGCGTGGGGCAAGCGCGCTGCGCGCTCGCTGGCGCTGCCGTTCCATGTGCTTCGATTAAGCATGCAGCCCGCCGACGAAGTTTTGTGGATGCCGGTCGAAGGCATTCGCGCCCGCCAGGTGGCGAACACTTGGCGGGCGCCTCGCCCCGGCGGACGGGTGCACGACGGCCAGGACATTTTCGCGCCGCGCGGGACGCCGGTCCGCTCGGCGACGGCGGGAGTCGTGCTCCGCGTCGGCGAGGCCCGGCTGGGCGGCAAGATCGTCCTGGTGTTCGGCGCCGGCGGCAGGCTCTATTACTACGCCCATCTCGACCGGCACGCCGATAATCTCCATGTCGCCGATCCCGTGTCGATCCATACCGTGATCGGTTACGTGGGCAGCACCGGCAACGCCCGCGCCACCCCGCCGCATCTTCATTTTGGCGTCTATGGGGCGAGCGGCGCCCTCGATCCACTGCCGCTGCTTCGGGACCGTGAACAGGAGGGATAAGCGCCATAAGCCTTGGCCAGTCTTCTCCGTTAGTCCCGAAGCATGATTATCGACCTTATGGCGGTCGGCGGTGAGGTGGCCCCGTTTGGCGGAGTCCCAAGCCGGGGAACGCCTTCGATGAGCTGCCGAAATCAACTCAGCAACTCCAAGCGCGGACCGGCCTGTCCCTAAGGACCGGACTGTCCCTAAGAGGAGGACCTAACGCTTTTTGGATATTTTTTAGGCACTCTCGCTATCAGCGTACCGTCCGTCTGATCGGAAGCCCTATAACGAGACGCCCGCGTGCTGTAACGCCTTTTCCCAGACCGACGCGGGCTCGGTGGAAAAAATCAGCTCCGGATCGGCGGGCGCCACCAGCCAATCGCCCCGCGCCACTTCCTGCTCCAGTTGCCCCGCGCCCCAACCGGCGTAACCGGCTAGAAACTTAGCGCGTTTCGGTCCGCGCCCCTCGGCCACCGCCCGCACGATATCGGGTCCGGTGGACAGGGCGATGCCGTTCCGAAACAGCTGCGTGCTGGCGCCGGCATAATCGCCCGAGTGCAGAACGAATCCACGGTTGAATTCCACGGGGCCGCCATAGTGCAAGTCGATCTTGCTCTTCCCAGCTCCCTGGCTCCCTAGATCGCCGAACAAGTCCTTAAGCGAGATAGCGCCAAAGACCCGGTTCACGACGAGCCCCATGGATCCCTCCTTGGTATGGCTGACCAGGTAAATGACGCAATGCGAGAAATTCGGATCGGCCAGCCGCCGGCCGGCAACCAGGAACTGGCCGGCCAGGTTGGAAACCTGAGGGGCAGCCGTGCTCGGGCGGAAGTGGAAGGCGGCGCCGAGAACCAGCAGGACAGCGAACAAGGCAAGGGCGGCTCTTGAGGGTTTCATGGGCGCAGCGTGCCTGAAGGTGCGGCTTTGGGAGAAAAGGTCCAGAGTAGCGCCCAAGCTCTCGTGGATGCGGTTTAAGACCCAGGCGGGCGAGCGTCATACTCGAACCAACTATGAGCTTTGATCTTAAGGAACCGGCGAAAATCCGACGAGTTCGGACAAGTGCTGTATTTTTGGGATTCGGCCGCTTGAAAGGCCGGAAAACGGGCGGCGCGTCTGGCGCGCCTTCAGGTGCTGAGGTGTTCACAGGGCCTAGCTCAGGGCACTGTCGATTTCACGAACGCCGAAACCGTCGCGGCGGTATTGTCGAGCGTCAAGGCCACGTCGGCCGCCAGCGGTTGTCCTGGGGCGATTCCGCAGGGAAGACCGTCGCATTGCACAAGATCGGGATTCGAGTATAGGCCCACTTCCGGATCATAGTAGCTCATGATGTCGCCGAACCGGCCCTCTATGCCGTATCCGTAGGAATACTCGTATTTTCCCGGTACTCTAGCGTGAGCACGGTCGTGGGTGGCGCCCATGAGATGGCCGATCTCGTGGGCCAGGGTGTAGTTCGAACAGTAATAGCCATCGGACTGCCCGTAACCCAACACGCCGAAGGCCCAGTCCCGCTCCAAGGGGCTGCCGCCGCTGCCATTCACCCAGGCCGTTCCGCAACTGCCTTGCAGATGGGGCTTGAAGGGACGCACCAGCAGCACGAGATCCGCGCCTCTCTTCTGACGGAAGCGGGGGACTCTCTCGAATCCGTTCATGGACGAGGTAAGATCGTCGAGGGCGGCATCGTTGTCGCTGCCGTTCGGATATTTCACCCGCTTGGCCGCGACCAGCCGCAGGACCGCATTTGCTCGGCTGTCGACGAGCCCCTGGTTGGCAAACGCCATGAGGCTATTCAGCTTGGTGGGCGCCTTGCTCAAGCCAGAGGTATAAAGCAGCATGACATCGATGACCGGCAGGCCCGCCGAGTTCAGCGTGGCCCTTTTGGGCAGGGTCGAGTTGGGCTGATCCATCGCCCGCCCGGCTGCGGAAGAAGCTGCGCCGTGGACGAGGTCCGAACTTGCAGGGACGACGGCGGGGGGGCGGCCTTCGTCGCCTTCGAACGAACCCGGCCGCAAACCCGAAGCCTTGATATCCACCAGCCAGCCTTGCTCATCCTCGGATTCCACCTGGTACAGTCCGCCCGGTGTCCGGATCTGGCCTTCCGCGCCCGCGTTTCCCAAGGTGAGGAGCGTCCGGTAAAGCTCCGAGGGCCCGTCCACATAACCGACCCAGGTCAGGTCTCCGTTCTCGTGCTGCCAGACGTTGTCATGCACCAGCTCATAGCGGCCATCGGGTAGATTGACCGAGACCCGCTGACCCTTCTGCATCCGGCGAAGCTTGTCGATCGGCACCTTCACCGGGTATACCGAGCCCGAGGTATGATTGTTATAGCGCGCCGGAAGCGGCGGCGACGGATCGCGGTAGGAGAATAATTCCTCAAGGGGGGAGACCGCCGCGAGCGGCGCGGCGCCGTCGCCGTTCCGTCCGGTGATCGATACCGCCCTCAGCCGACCCTTATGGTCCCAGGTGCCCACGTAGTTATAGCCGCGAAGCAGGTCCCGGACCACATCGGGCCACGTCGTTCCGGCGATCTTGGTAAGAAGCCGATCGCGCGCGACTTCGGGCGCGATTCGGAACTGGATTCCCGAGGGCGTCGAAATTTCCCGCAAAACCCCTTCCAGGGATTTGGCGGGGGCGGGAGGACTCTCGCTCATCGTGGGCAGCGCGCCCACTGGGTTAGGGCCTGCGCCGAGCAGGACAAAGAGGCCGAGAGCTGGCAGAATTCGGTGACGCATGCAAAGGCTCCTCCAGCGTAGGACCGTGCGAGTTCAACAAGATTTTATTCTTCGGGCGCGACCCCGGAACGGGAGCTCGAACCGTTCCGCCTGTGGCTCTCAGGCGAGCTCGCCCGGCCAAGCCGCCGTCATGACGGATGATTCAAGCTCATGGGGTTTTCCGGCGGGGCGCGAGATGGTCTTCCCGGTCGGACTGAGTGTAGTACAGCGAGGAGAGAGCTTTAGGAATTTGAAAGGAACGTACTGTTTGAATCTCGCTTGCCGGACCGCCGAAGGCCGTCGGCGCCGTTATCGGGACATTGTCTTTCGGTTCGGCCGGCGCCTGGCGGCCGTTCTATTGTGCTTATTGCCCGCCGTAGCTTGGCCCTTGGACTGGACCGGCCGGGTGGTGGCCGTGCACGATGGCGACACTCTGACGGTACTGGCCGGCAGGGAGGCGATCAAGGTGCGGCTGGACGAGATCGACGCGCCGGAACTGCGGCAGGCCTATGGCCGGGTGTCGAAAAAATCCCTCTCCGCCCTGTGTTTCGGCCGCCATGCCGAGGTGCGCGAGCAGGGCCGGGACAAGTACGGCCGGGTGCTGGGCCGGGTGATCTGCGCCGGGACCGACGCCAACGCCGAGCAGGTGCGGCGGGGATACGCCTGGTTTTACGCCCAATACGGCCGCGATCCCGCGCTACGCGATCTGGAGTCCTCGGCCAGGGCGCGGCGGGTGGGACTG
>CADDYU010000287.1 GCA_902810705.1 Methylococcaceae bacterium | reverse complement strand
AGTGCCCCGGATCAAGGTGGCCGGCGCCCATGCCAAGGAAAAGTTCCGGAATCAGCAGCTTGCCTGCCAACAGTACGCCTACGCGCATGGCATCGACATGCCGGAAACCACGGACTGGCGGTGGCCGTATTGAAGCACTTGGAACAGGAGGAGATCGCGTATGGCTTTGACGCTTTACCTGCTTCGGCACGGCGAAACAGAGATCAGCCGCGCCGGCGGCTATTCCGGAGCGCTCGACATCGACCTGAGCCCCGAGGGCTATCAGATGGCCGAGGATTTTGCCAATGCCTACAAATCCCATCCTTGGGTGGGCATTTACGCGAGTCCCATGCTCAGGACCCGCGCCACGGCCGAACCCCTATGCCGCGCCGCGGGCTTGGAGATGCGTCTCCGCGATGGGCTGCGCGAGATCGGCTACGGCGAGTGGGAGGGCAAATTGCCGGAGGAGGTGAATCGGGACCATCACCGGGACTACCTCCGCTGGCTCGCCGATGCCGGCTGGAATGCTCCGACCGGCGGCGAGCGCGGGATCGACGTGGGACTTAGAAGCATGGCGGTGATCGAGGGGATCTGGCGCGAGCACGCCGACGGCGACGTGCTGGTGGTTTCGCACAAGGCGACGATCCGCATTCTCCTGTGCCAGCTCCTCGGCATCGACATCGGCCGCTACCGGGACCGGATCCACGTCCCGGTCGCCTCGCTGGCCGTGGTGGAGATGCGCGAGCTGGGTCCCTTGCTGTCTCGGCTCGGCGACCGTTCGCACCTACAGCCGGCGCTCAGGGACCGGCCGGGCACCTGAAGAAGGAGAGGGTAATTCATGCTTTAGCTTGCACGAGGGGCAAGCCGGAGCTTGAGGAAAGCGGGCGGGGCTGTTCCGCCCGCGAATGGAGGTTGGAGCTTTCGAGCGATCAGTCTTCGCCGCCGAAGATGCCCAGCAAATGCAGCAAGCTGGTGAACAGGTTGTAAATGGAGATATAGAGGGTAACGGTGGCCATGATGTAGTTGGTCTCGCCGCCGTGGACGATTTCGCTGGTCTGGAACAGGATCAGCCCCGCCATCAACACCACGAACATGGCGGAGACGGCCAGCGAGAGCCCCGAAAGGTCGAAGAAAATCGCGGCAAGGCCCGCCAGGAAAGCAACCAAGATACCCGCGGTCAGCATTCCCCGGAGAAAGCCGAAATCCTTGCGGGTAGTCAGCGCATAGGCGGAAAGTCCGAGGAAGGTCAGCCCGGTGCCGCCCAGGGCGAGGACCACCAGTTGCATGCCGTTGGCGTAATGGCTGATGTAGGCGTTGAGGATAGGTCCGAGCGTCAATCCCATGAAGCCCGTGAGGGCGAAAGTGAACACCAGGCCCCAGGCGCTGTTGCGGAACTTGGTGACCAGGAACAGCAGCCCGAAATAACCCACCAGGGTTAGCAGAAGGCCCGGATGGGGCAATTCGAGGACCATTGACAGGCTGGCGGTGAGGGCGCTGAACAAGAGGGTCAGGGACAACAAGGCGTAGGTATTGCGTAGGACCTTGTTGGTCTCCATCACCCCTACGGAAGTGCGGGTGTAGATCGGATTGATCTGATTCATGAGCGATCTCCTTTACAGTTAAAGGGATGAATTAGGACCCGGAAATGGTACAGTAGTTTAATTATCCATGTAAAAACATCACGGAGCCGCCCGTGCCTTCCTTTCGCGACCGACTCTTTCAGCTAATTTCCGAGCTAGTGCTGTGCCACTCGCCGAGCGGTGCGGAGCGGGAAATCGATGAGGTCTTGTTGAGGCGGCTTAAGGGGAGCGGGATCGCGGCCATTCAGGACGGGGCGGGAAATATCGTCGTCAAGATCGCCGGGAGGAACGGCAGCCGAGCCGTGGCGATCTCCGCTCACAAGGACGAGATCGGCGGGCTTGTGAAGCGGGTGGGCGAGGACGGCCGGATCGAGGTGCGAAAGCTGGGTGGCGCCTTTCCCTGGGTCTATGGCGAAGGGGTGGTGGATCTCCTCGGAGATCGGCGGACGGTTTCCGGCATTCTGAGCTTCGGCTCCCGACACGTCTCCCATGAATCACCGCAAAAGGTCTATGAGGACGACAAGCCGCCTCGTTGGGAGACCGTCTGGGTGGACGCGAAACTGAGCCGAGCGCAGCTCGTCGAGGCGGGGGTTCGGCCGGGTACCCGGGTGGTGGTCGGCAAGCACCGGAAAACCTCTTTCCGACTTGGCGACTACATCGCGAGCTATGCTTTGGACAACAAGGCGGCGGTGGCCGTGTTGCTGCTGTTGGCGGAATCCCTGAAAGCCCCGACTCCTGATGTGTACCTGGTGTTTTCGGCGAAGGAGGAAGTGGGCGCCATCGGCGCGCTATATTTCACGCAGCATAGCCGAATGGATGAGCTTGTCGCTCTGGATATCGCGCCAAAATCGTCCGAATATCCCATCGTCGCCGACCAGGCGCCGGTGCTTCTCTCTCAGGACAGCTACGGGATGTACGACGAGGAATTGAACGGCCGCCTTGAAGCCGCCGCCCGTCAGGCGGGAGTGTCCGTGCAACGGGCCGTGCTGAGTCAGTTCGGCAGCGACGGATCGGTTTCCATGAAATGGGGGCACGTGGCGCGGGCCGCCTGTCTCGGGTTTCCGGCCGAGAACACCCATGGTTACGAAATTGCTCATCTGGGTGCGTTGGAGGCCTGTTTTCAGATGTTGCACGCTTACTGTCAACCGGAATGAGAATCCCGATGGGGCAGCCGATCTTGATTTTTTGAGAATCGTTACCATATAAAGAACAACTCTTAATGACAAATCGTAGGGCATCATGAAAAATCTGACCCAAATGGTTTTTAGCGCCGCCATCGCTTGCGTCCTGGTGCTCGCCAGCAGCAGCGATGTCTTTGCCGCGCGGATGGGTGGCGGTAAGTCCTTCGGCAGCCGACCCTCCTATAGTGAGCCGTATCGGCGCTCGCCGAACGTCACCCAGCCCGGCCTAAGCCAGCCGGGTGCAGGCGTTCAGCAGCCGGCTTATTCGGCCGCGCAGCAACGAAACCAGGCGATGCGGGACTCCCTGGTTCAGCGCGGCGGTTTCATGCGCATGCTGGGCGGTCTGGCCCTCGGCGGCTTGCTCGGCGCCTTGCTGTTCGGCGGCGCGTTCGAGCACATTAATTTCTTTGATCTCCTGATCTTTGGCCTTATCGCTTTCCTGCTCTTCAAGTTCCTCGCCGCGCGGCGGCGGGCCTCGGAAGGGGTGTCGGCACCAGCCGGTTACCCGCCCGTAGAGAGCGGCGGCGGATTTGATCGTCCGCCTGAGCGGCAAGCCGAGGCGCCGCGGCCCGGAGCTGGATTCAACACCGATCTTTTATTCGGCAAGGGCCGTCCCGCGCCGGCAGCCGGACAGACGGGTATGGCGGATCAGACCGCCCTGGCCATGCCGGCTGACTTCGATGCGCCAGTCTTCCTTAGGGGCGCCAAGGCGGCCTATGAGATGATGCAAAAGGCTTGGGACGAGGGCGATCTCGCCGAGCTGAGGGCGCTGACCACCGACAAGGTATTCGGAGAATTGCAGGATCAAATCCGCGCCCGGGGCGGTGCGGCGAACCGGACCGAGCTGATCAAGGTCGAGGCAGAGCTGCTCGAGGTGCGGGACGTGGGTTCGGATCGCGAAGCGGCGGTGCTGTTCGACGTCTTGTTGCGCGAGTCGCCCGAAGCCCAGCCTGCCCAAGTCCGCGAGGTCTGGCATTTCGTTCGCTCCCGGAACAGTCGCCAGCCCACTTGGTTTCTGGACGGCATTCAGCAAGTGGAAGACTGATCCCGGAAATCTACTCGGCAGCCGGCCGGAAAAATGCATTCCGGCCGGCTGTAGTGTTGCCCACCTCCATTGAAAAATCAAAGGAGAAATCGGCTGATCGCGCTGATACTTTCGGCGCTGGCTGCCACGGCGGGTCTTTTCGGACGATGGGCCGAAACCGCCCCGGAGGTGGAATTTATTACTGTCAAGGGCGAGTCCATCCGGCTTTCCGACCTGCGGGGCCGTCCAGTGCTGGTGACGTTCTGGGCCAGCGACTGCCGTAGCTGCATCGAGGAGATCCCGGACTTGGCGGCTTTATACCGGGACTATTCAGCGTGGGGCTTCGAAACGATCGCAGTGGCCATGGCGTACGATCCGCCCAATCGGGTCCTGGAAACGGCCAAAGCCAGGCAAATACCCTATAACCGACTTTCCGCATACCCTCCTGCGTTTTTAGGAATAAAATGTCTCGTAAGCCTCACCGAGTAACTCCAACAGGTTCTGGTGGTGTTGGTCGAGGTTGAGGATGATCTCCTGGCCGTCCGGGAGGAT
>CADDYU010000286.1 GCA_902810705.1 Methylococcaceae bacterium | reverse complement strand
GGCGCCGTGACCAGGCACAGGAACGGCTGATCGCGGGAACGGCCATCGACGAAGAGGAGTTCATCTCCGCCCACTCGCTCCAGATCCGTGCCGGGGAAAGGATCGATCCGGAATCCGCCTTCCGGAAAGCGTTGGCCGACGTCGCTCTCGGCAATCGGCCGGATCAACACGCCCTGCCCGTCCCGTTCGTACCGCACCGGCACCGCCCCGGCGCCGTCGTCGCCGTTGAGGGCGACGTGGTTGGAGATCAGGCAGCGCACGGAGGGACCGGACAGCACCTTGACGGCCAGATTCAACTCGTGCCGGTCGGTAAGCGCCAGGCTCCGCACCTCGATCAGACCGGCGTCGTGCTGGTAAATCCAGCGGCAGCCCTCGGGCCGCATTTCGAAGGCGGAGGGAAGGTCCAGCAGGCGCCAGCTGTCCGAAATCTCCACGAATATCCGCTGCCCGTGGGAGCGGAACAGGCTCAGATAACTGTGGGTGGTGGACAGAAACCGGTTGATGCTGACATGGCCCTGGGTGACCATGGAATGGAAGACTCCGGCCATCCAGACCGTCGAGGTCAGCGCCGCTTCGTCGGGGATTAATTGACTGCCGGTGCGAAGAATTTGGCCGTGAGGGCGCAGCACCTGAAGCTCCTTGGCCTTGAGCACCACGTGGCCGCGCGATCCGGTGAAGAAGGACAGCACACAACCGTCGACCACTTCCTCCTCCCGGCGCTCGGCGTCGAAGAGATGGGTTATGTCGGCTTCGGTGAGTTCAAGGACTTCGAGCAGGGGGGCGGTGCTGAAAAGCGTTGCCGATGAAACTCCAGCTCCCTCGGGGAGAGGGTTGGGGTGAGGGAAATTTAAATGGGGTTTACTCTCCGCATAATGGCGTGGTTGACCGAAGGGTGGTCTTTCTGAAAGTGTGAAATCCTTTTTAAACTCCCTCTCCCCAAGGGCAAGGGGGAAAAAAGCTTCCGGCAAGGCCAGCGCCCGGTCCACGAACGCCAGATCGCTTGCCGAAGTTGCCGCCGCATGGTCCGCCTCGAACCAGCCGAAGAATCCCCGTTCGGCCGTTTCACCCGGCTCCAGCCGGAGCGGAGCGTCCTGGATCGCCGCCATGGCATGCTCGTGCTGGCGGCGGATGCCGGGCAAGCCTTCCGCGATGCCCACCGGCATCCGTCCGGCGCGGGTCGCGAGAGCGTGGACTTGCAGCGCGTCGGTGGCGAAACTGATGCCCCGCCCCAGAGCGCCGATCAGGCACCAGGGATTCCGGCCGCCCATGGCCTGATTCTGCCGCGAGGCCAGCACCCAGCCCCGTTCGGAATGGGCGAGCGGCGCATGGTCCAGATATTGGCTGACGTAATATTCGTTGAGCCGCACCACCCCGTAGTGGGCCAATCCCAAGTCCTGGGCATAAATAAGGTCCAGGGTCGCGGCCTCGGCTCCCGTGTTTTCCAAACCCACATGCCAGAACCAGGCGGGTGCGGATTCGGCGAGGACCAGCCGGACGGCGAAGCGGATGCCCCGCCACTTCCCCCTCGCCGAGAGCTCTCCTTTATTTTCAAAGAAAACGGCTGGACTACGTGGGCCCAGCAGAGGAATGGCATCCAAGGAAGTGCCATGGCGGCGAAGATAGAGGTTCGCCGGACCGCCTTCGACTTCGTTGCCGAGAAAAAGGTTGAGAAGGATGTCCCGATAATTGAGGCGGCGGATCGAGCCGTTGGCGTTGATTTCGGCGCTTAAGCCGGATGGGCTTTCCAGGCGGAAGCGCGGGGAGACGAGAGGAGTCCGAAAGGTCATATAAAAAGTACCTCGATGCTGGACGAAGAAGGCTGTTGCGCGACGCCAGTGCGGGGTTTGACGCTAAAAGCTTAACGTGCATCGGCTAAACTCGGGAATTTATTCGTACCGTTTTGTTTTATTCATACCCCAAGGAGAGCTCACATGGTCGCCAATCCGACTCCCCCTGCCGCCTCTATGAATCTGACGGCTTTCGGTCGGGCCCGTTCCACCGTGGCCGGCGCGCCGCTGGGCGCCGACGAGTTGCGCCGAATTCACGCCTTCTGGCGGGCCTGCAATTATCTGGCTCTGGGGATGATTTATCTCCAGGACAATCCCCTGCTGCGGGAGCCGCTGAAGCCCGAGCATGTCAAGAACCGCCTGCTCGGGCACTGGGGGGCGAGCCCGGCCTTGGCCTTCGTCTACACCCATATGAACCGGGTCATCCGCAAATTCGACCTGGATGCCATCTTTCTGGCCGGTCCCGGCCACGGCGCGCCGGGCGTATTGGGTCCGGTGTACCTCGAAGGCACCTATTCGGAGATCTATCCCGACAAGAGCCTGGACGCCGAGGGGCTCAGGGCCTTTTTCCGGCAGTTCTCCTTTCCCGGCGGCATCGGCAGCCATTGCACCCCGGAAACTCCCGGCTCCATCCACGAGGGCGGGGAGCTGGGTTATGTGCTCTCCCACGCCTGTGGCGCGGCCTTCGACAACCCCGAATTGATCGTCGCCGCGGTGGTGGGCGACGGCGAAGCGGAGACCGGCCCCCTCGCCACCTCCTGGCACATCAACAAATTCCTCAACCCGGCCCGCGATGGCGCGGTGCTGCCCATCCTCAACCTCAACGGCTACAAGATCAACAATCCCACCCTCCTGGCCCGCATCAGCCACGAGGAGCTGGAAAGGCTGTTCGAGGGCTACGGGTGGACCCCCTATTTCGTGGAAGGCTCGGAGCCCGACAGCATGCATCAGGCCATGGCCGCCACATTGGACCGGGCCATCGAGGAGATCCGCGCGGTCCAGCGGGAGGCCCGGGCTTCCGGGGCCGCCATCCGGCCGCGCTGGCCGATGATCGTGCTGCGCAGCCCCAAAGGCTGGACCGCGCCGGGCGAGGTCGATGGCCACAAGGTGGAAGGCTACTGGCGGGCGCACCAGGTGCCCATTGCCGACGTGAAAAAGAACCCGGCCCACCTGCAGCTCCTGGAGGATTGGCTGCGGAGCTATCGGCCCGAGGCACTGTTCGATGAGAATGGCGCGCCGGTGCCGGAACTCCGCGCCCTGGCGCCGACCGGTATCCGCCGCATGGGCGCCAACCCCCACGCCAACGGCGGGATATTGAAAAAACCCCTGCGCCTGCTTGACTTTCGCGATTACGCGGTCTCCGTTGAAAAGCCGGGCCACATCGAGGCCGAGAACACCCGGCCTTTGGGCGCGTTCCTGCGCGACATCATGACCGCCAATCCTACCAACTTTCGAGTCTTCGGCCCCGATGAAACCACCTCGAACAAGCTTCAGGCGGTGTATGAGACCAGCAAGAAGTTCTGGATCGAGAACTACTTCCCGGAAGACAGCGACGGGGGCGAGCTGGCCCCTAGCGGGCGGGTCTTGGAAATGCTCAGCGAGCACACCCTGGAAGGCATGCTGGAGGGCTATCTCCTGACCGGGCGGCATGGCCTTTTCAACACCTATGAAGCCTTCGTCCACATCATCGACTCCATGTTCAACCAGTATGCCAAGTGGCTGTCCATCTGCAACGACTTGTCCTGGCGCGAGGAAATCGCCTCCCTGAACTATCTCATCACCTCCACGGTGTGGCGGCAGGACCACAACGGCTTCACCCACCAAGACCCCGGGTTTTTCGACATCGTGGTCAACAAGCGCGCCGAGGTGGTCCGCGTTTATCTTCCGCCGGATGTGAACTGCCTCCTCTCGGTGGCCGACCACTGCCTTCGGAGCGAGAACTACGTCAACGTGATCGTTTCCGACAAGCAAGCGCACCTGCAATACCTGGATATGGCGGCCGCCATCACTCACTGCACCAAGGGTATCGGGCTCTGGGACTGGGCCAGCAACGACTTCGGCGCCGAACCCGACGTGGTGATGGCCTCGGCCGGCGACATTCCCACCAAGGAGGCGCTGGCGGCCACGGCCCTGTTGCGGGCGGAGTTCCCCGACCTCAAGATCCGCTTCGTCAACGTGGTGGACCTGTTCAAGCTGCAGCCGCCTTCCGAACATCCCCACGGCCTCAGCGACCGGGATTTCGACAGCCTGTTCACCGTGGACAAGCCCATCATCTTCAACTTCCACGGCTACCCCTGGCTGATCCATCGCCTGGCCTACCGGCGCACCAATCATGCCAACCTGCACGTCCGCGGCTACAAGGAGAAAGGCAACATCAACACGCCCCTGGAATTGGCCATCCAGAACCAGATCGACCGCTATAGCCTCGCCATCGACGTGATCGACCGAGTGCCCCGGATCAAGGTGGCCGGCGCCCATGCCAAGGAAAAGTTCCGGAATCAGCAGCTTGCCTGCCAACAGTACGCCTACGCGCATGGCATCGACATGCCGGAAACCACGGACTGGCGGTGGCCG
>CADDYU010000285.1 GCA_902810705.1 Methylococcaceae bacterium | reverse complement strand
GCACCCGGCTAGCGGCCAAGAGGGCACTACATAACTTCTGCACGTGGCTGAATCAGCAACTGGGTCGACCCCGTTTGGCATTCGCTGATTTGATCGATTGGTAAACCACAGATCACACCAAGCGTTTTAGTCAAGTGCAAATTGCCCTTAGGGAGCCGGAAAAATCCCCTAACAAACGATAAATGCGGAAATAGAATTATGGATGTCGGAAAACGGAGCGCCGCTATTGGCGGCGACAACGACAATGAGGAATGTCACATGAAAAACCATATGCGCTTGTCTTTTTCCGCCGGTAATCTCAGACCCAACGACATCGTAGGTAAATTCTTAGTCGCGGGACATGCGTACTGGATAGTCAAGGTTAATGCCGCTGCCGGCGATTCAAGCGATGTCGCCCCCTCCGAATGTTCCAATGGTGAAATTTGCCGTTTCGAAAGCGAAGGACAGAGCTTCGCGATCCTTCGATCGTTCTCCGATGCTACGAATGATAATGAATTGGCAGCAGTATTGACTGCCAGGGAATTGCAGATTGCGACCCTGGTGGCGCTGGGTTGCCCGAACAAAGTGGTCGCCCACAAGCTCCATATCAGTGAGTGGACCGTGGCTACGCATCTGCGGCGAATTTTCGCCAAGCTGGGAGTCGAAACGCGCGCGGCCATGGCTTTCCGCTGTGCTCCGCTCATCGAAAGACAGGGTTCGGAACTTTTGTCGGCCCTTTCTCGATAACGCCATCGGGCTTGTCAAAGAACTCTTTGCTCTAGATGCTCGCACTGTCGTGTCCGAGCCTCCATAGCTAGGAGTGGATGGATCACCTCGCTGCCCTGATCCCGCCGCCGCGCAAGAACCCCCCTCACTGTCCTGGAGTGCTGGCCCCCATGCGCCCCTGCGTCCTGCCGTGACGGTGTAGCGGGCTGATCCATGGACCTCCGGGGCCGATCCACCCGCTGCACCCGTCTCTCCCGTTTCGTCCGATCCGGCCCCGACTGAAGACCCCACCCGCTGCAAACGTCCGCGATCTCTTAGCCGTTGATCAGCGCGCATCTATGACGTCCTGCCCTTGAGCTGCCCCGCCTTTGGCCAGGCAAGGCGCTTAATCGCCTTCGGAACCGGCGCTGAAGTTTGTCGGCGAACCCATCACACCGCCGCCTACCTCACCGGCCCGCTCCTCACCGGCATGGGGACGCCTTCGACGGCGATCAAACGTCCGCCTTGGACTCCGACCTGGGCGAACCGGTGTCGGAGTTTGAGTTTAATCAAACCGTCGCCTGCTAGCCTGCCCGCTCGCGAAATCCTCTCCTTGCCGACTCGGCCCTTCGAATCCGACAGGAAGGCGCTTTGCCGAGAACTCATCGGCCACGGCCCCATGCCCGTTTGCTGCCGCGAGCACCCTCGGGTTTCGTGCGTCAATCCCCGACAGCCTCGTTTTCCCGACGCTCATCGCTTGACGGCGGTTCACCCCAAGCGCACCATCGGGCCGAAATGGACAATTAAGCCCATTGAAATGCTTAGCCTTTTGTAATACATCTCGCCGTCCAGCACATGAGGTTGTAGCTGCGCCAAGCGACCGCCCTGGGCCCACAGTTTGGCGGCCTGGGCATCGCGACCTCGGCTGCGGTGAGTCCGGAGGGCCATTGCGTCGGGGCCGAGCCGGCGTCCCAGAGCCCGCTGTAGCGCACGTCGAACAGTGCGCCGTGGCCAGAGGTCAGGGTGGCGCCTCCGAGAGGTATTGGATCCGGTAATGTACCGCGTAGTCAAAATCCAGGTTCCGCGCTGACTTTCGATAGGCCGTGCCACCGGTCTCCCATCCGGGTTCCGGCGGGTGGTTGCGTTTGAGGCCCGGGATACGGTCAGAATCACTGAAGTCGTCGATCTCTTGCCCCGTCACTTCGATCGAGAGTCCGCCATCGAGCTCGACATCCATATGCCGGTCTGTCCGGTAGGTGTTGTTGTCGCGAATTCCGTCCTTTTCCCACACTTCGCAGCGGCGCTCCTCGCCATCTATCTTGACGACAAAGTGCAAGCGCCACTCGGCACTCTTGCCGGGTTCGCCACCGAATGTACCGTAGTTTTCGGACTTGCTGACTTGCACGCTGTCCCAGGTGATACGGACGATTCTAGCCATGACGTTCACTCCTCATGGCACGGCGCCGAAACGAAGCGATTATTCCGGCCCGAAAATACCCTCCTGGTATTTCGGGCCATCGCCCAGGCCGGTACACGCCCAGCCTTGGCTCACGCGGCTTGGCGCCGCGCTTTGGGCTCCCTGACCCGGCGTCACCCGGCCTATGTAAGGGCCGGGTTAATAAAGCCGTAGGTAGTTTCATGATCGTTACTCTCAGTTATAGGTATTGGTTTACTCCGGGTTATCGGGTAGCGCGATTCTGGGATGGCGACGCCGGCGCCCAGTCTCCGGCAATCATGCCGGACAACGCCAAGCCCCCGGCGAACTCACCGCAAAAGCTTCATGAAAGCGATCGCATCCTTCTGATCCTCCTCGGTGAGGACGATCGGCGAGACGGCCTCGAAAAAGCGGGCGTAGTGCCGCATCACGTCTTCGAGTGTCTTCGCGGAGTTGTCGTGGAAATAAGGCGCGGTGCGCGCCACCCCCCACAGCGAGGGGATCTTGAAGGCGTTCAGGCTTTCGGCGATGTTGCTCGCGTCACCGGTGATCAGCGCGCGCCCGGGGTCCGGACTCGAGATCTGCGTCGAGGTGCCATCAGGATTCTTGAACACGAAATCGATCACCGGGTTGCCGGCGTCGTTGAACTCGGACACGCCGATGGTCTGGAAGCGCCCCCCGCGCTTTTTGGGCGGCACCGGGATGAACTCGTTCGTTTCGTTGAGCATCGGACCGCTGTGACACTGGGCGCACAATCCCGTCTTGAAGTCGCCCGACGGAGGGGCGTCGACAAAGAACCGGCGGCCGCGTTTCTCCGCCTCGGTGCGGCCCTCCGGCAGCTTGGGCTCGATGCCCGTGCGCGCGAACCTCAGCAACGGAAACGAGCTGAAGAATCGGAACGTCTGCTGAAACGCGGCTATCTGCTTCAGCTCCCCCAAACCCGGCTCCCGCGTGCCCTGAGCATGATCGGCGATGGCACTGCGTGCCTGGGCGATGAGATCCGGCTCGCGGCCGTCATACATCAGCACCGGATCGAGCGCCGGCGTGTTGAGGGTCGTGGGGATGCCGCGTCGCACGATAATGCTGCGCGCGGTCGGATCGCCGGCGAGACTGACGTTGTCGGGGAGCGGGATTCGGATCAGGACCGTGGCGTCATTCAACATCCGCGTCACCCCGTGGCCATTCCCGTCGTCGCTGCCGTCCCCGCGAAAGAGCGGATCATCGGGATCAGCCAGGAACCGTTCCTGCGCCTCGGCGGGCGATACCGTCCCGGTCTCGCGGCCGTGGCAGGTGAGGCACGTTCGGCCATTCCCGCCGAACGTCTCTTGCTCGAAGAGCCGTTTGCCGTTCGTCCGACCGCGCGAATGGTTCTCATCGCCCGAGTCGGCCGTCGCGGCCAGCAAGGTTGAATTGATGGGTGCGGCCAGGAGGCACGCGAAGAGGGCCAGGGGAGCAAGAGGCCGCAGAACGCATCGCGCCGCCGTCCGCTTCCAACGATTTTTTGTATTCATGTTGCTGATTCCTGCTATTCACTGAACTAAAGGGGCCATACCCGCCGCGCACTGGCCTGCGTCTCTATGCCGCGGGCCGTACCGTGACGGGACGGGACAAAGATGATGTCGCGTAGTGAGTCGGCTGAGTCACATCGGCCGCCGTCCGGCTATGCATCCAGCGGCAGCGGAGGCTCTGGCCACTCCAAGCCCATACCATCTGCAAATGGTTCCGCCGTGATAGCGGCTCCAAAGGCGCATCGTTCGGTGCTTTTCTATACATGGCTTTATTCCTCTCGTTTGCTTAACAAAGTCTCGACAGCTCGCCGGCCTCGCGTTCCGAATCAAGGTCACGGACACGACGTCTGGTGCGTGGTAGAGTAAGGTCAGGCGTGACCCGAGTCGTCAGGAAACGGTTAGGATTCGGTTAGAATTTCACGTCGGGGTCGCGGTAACGACTCGAAGAGGAATTTGGGATGGAAACAGGACCACAATGGGAATTCGCGCCCTTTCGCCTGGATCCGAACGGCTTGATGCTGTGGCATCGGAACCAGCCGGTAGCCCTGCCGCCGCGGGCCTTCGCGGTCTTGTGTTACCTGGTGGAGCACGCCGGTGCGCTGGTGACCAAGGACGAGCTGCTGGATGCCGTCTGGCAGCACCGTTTTGTCAGCGAATCGGTCTTGAAGGTCTGCGTCAACGAGCTGCGCCGCACCCTGAATGACAGCGCCAGGACGCCGCGCTATATCGAAACCGTCGCGCGGCGCGGTTATCGTTTCATTGCCGCCCCCAGG
>CADDYU010000284.1 GCA_902810705.1 Methylococcaceae bacterium | reverse complement strand
CGTTCTCGCAATGGCGCGCCATCCGCAGGCCAGGGTCTTGAGCCCGCGCGTCGCCAAAAAGCTGTCGAACGGGCTGGCGATGGCGCCCACCGCGTTCTGCAGGAAGCGGAGTTGCTCGGCCAGATCGTCGCGGGCGGTGACCACGACCCCGCCCACCATGTCCGAGTGGCCGTTGAGGTACTTGGTCGCGGAATGCAGCACCAGATCGAAGCCGTACTCCAGCGGGCGCTGAATCCAGGGAGTGGCGAAGGTGTTGTCGGCCACGGTCAGGAGGCCGCGCTCGCCGGCCACGTCCGCGACCATGGCGAGATCGACCAGCTTGAGCAAAGGATTGCTGGGCGTTTCCACCCAGATCAGCCGGGTGTCGAGACGGATCGCCGTCTCCAGCGCCACCCGGCTGTCCATGCCGGTGAAGCTGAAGCGGAGGCCCGCCGAGCGCTGCCGGACCTTTTCGAACAGGCGCCGCGAGCCGCCGTAAAGATCGTCCAGGGCGACGATGTGAGCGCCCGCGTCCAACAGGTCCAGCACGGTGGCCGCGGCACTGAGGCCCGAGGCGAAGGCGAAGCCGTGCCGGCCCCCTTCGAGGCTCGCGACGCAGGCTTCGTAGGCGAAGCGGGTCGGGTTCTGGGTGCGGGAATATTCGAAGCCCTTGTGTACGCCGGGGCTGGCTTGAACATAGGTCGAGGTCGCGTAAATCGGCGTGATGACGGCGCCGGTCGCGGGATCGGGCTCCTGCCCGGCGTGAATGGCGCGGGTCGAGAACCCAAAATTACGGGTCGAGTCGGTCATGGGATGGTTCTGTGGTTTTGCCGAAAAGGATGGAATCGCAGCAAGGACGGCTTGAAAAGCTCAATTCGGCATCCGGCGACGGAGATAATTGAGGAGGTCGATGCGGGTGATGAGCCCCAGGAAGCGCTCCCCCTCGCAGACGATCGGCACTCGTCCGGCTTCGAAGATGTCCAGCAACGCCTGGATCGGCGCCGCGGGCGATAGCGTTTGCAGCCGGGTCGTCATGTACCTCGACACCGGTTCGCGGAAACGCTTCTCGTACCCATACACCGCAAGCAGGACGTCGGACTCGTCGACGATACCGACGATCCGGTCATCGCGAACGACCGGCAGTTGCGATACGTCGTAGAGCTTGAACCGGCCCAGAGCGGTCAGGAGGGTATCGTCCGGGGACAAAGTGACCACCGCCTTCGCCGCATAGGGCCTCGAAATCACGTCGCGCAAGTCCCCGTATCGGGGCCGCTCCAGAAATCCCTGGTCGGCCATCCAGTAATCGTTATACATCTTGGAAAGATACTTGTTGCCGCTGTCGCAGATGAAGGTGACGACCCGTTCCGGCCGGTCGCGGCTCCGGCAGTAGCGGAGGGCCGCCGCCAGCAGGGTACCCGACGAGGAACCGCCGAAGAGCCCTTCCTCGCGGAGCAACAACCGAGCCGCCGCGAAGCTCTCGGCATCGGACACGGTGATGGCCTCGCGGATCCTCGAAAGATCGCAGAGCGGCGGCACGAAATCCTCGCCGATGCCTTCCACTAGCCAGGCGCCGGCCTTGCCCAAGCCACCAGTCTTGACCCGATCGGCGAGAATCGAGCCCTCGGGGTCGGCCAGCACCAGCTTGACCTCCGGCGCCACCCGGCCGAAGAAACGGCTGAGGCCGGTCAGCGTGCCCCCGCTGCCGATTCCGCACACCACCGCGTCCAGACGCTGCCCGAGTTGCGCCCAGATTTCCGGCCCGGTGCCTTCCTCGTGCGCCTTGGGGTTGGCCGGATTGGCGAACTGATTGACGTAGAAGGAATCGGGATGTTCCCGGGCCAGCCGTTCGGCCAAATCCTGGTAATACTCCGGATGGCCGCGCTCCACGTCGGAACGGGTCATGACCACTTCCGCGCCCAAGGCCTTGAGGTGGAAAATCTTTTCCTGGCTCATCTTGTCGGGAATCACCAGGAGCAGGCGGTAACCCTTGCGGGCGGCGATCAGAGCGAGGGCCAGGCCGGTGTTACCCGCCGTCGCCTCCACCAGCAGGCCGCCGGGTTTGATTTTTCCCTCCCGCTCGGCAGCCTCGATCATGGACAGCGCGATCCGGTCCTTGATGGAGCCGCCGGGATTCTGGTTTTCGAGCTTGACGAACAATTGGCATGAGCCGGTATCGATCCGGGTGATCTCGACAACGGGCGTGTTGCCGATAAGCTGTAAAACATCGCTCATGGACTGGAGCCTCGGAACTAGGCAACCCGGTAATGGGTTCGAGCCTAGCAGAAATTCCGCGGCCTCAATATATCCTCCCGGCTAATTCTTATTTCATGAATAGGCGTTCCTGTATCGGAGTATTTCCAGCACCGTTTTCCGATCGGTGTCTCGCGATTGACGCGGATTTTACATGGTTTGAAAGCAGGGCTTCACTCGATTCCGCCGGGTTATAGAGAGACTGATAATTCCGCCGTAACCGCCAGCCATGTTATTTCGATCGGGACCTAAACCTTATATCGGGTATTTGTGCAAGGCGCTTTTTGAAAGGGACAGGGTGACGGCTATGCTGAGTTTTGACCGGGTGCTTTAAAAGCCGCTGCGCGGCCGGGTTCAGGGTTTGATCTCGAGAAAATACGGCTGGAATCCCCAGCAGCCTTCCCGGCTCTTGGCGTTGATCGCGATCCGCACCTTGCCGGCTTGCGTGATAGGCTCCGGCAGCGCGGCCTTGACTTCGAAATCGCCGCTCCGCCGCTTGACGATAGCGGGCTGGATTTTCTGGCCGTTGACCTCCACAGTCAGGGTGTCAACGTCGGTGTTGTCGGAAGCGATGAAGGCGAAGTCGGCTAGCAAGGACGTCGCGCCGCTGGGGTTCGGCTCGAAAAATTTCGGTTCGGCGCAGCTGGCACTCCCGCCGCCGCCGCCATAGGCCCAGACCCCGCTGCAGTCGAAGATTCCCGCCAAAACTGCCGCTCGAACGATGATACGCATGAGAGCCTCCTCGAAAATTTTCGAGCCAATGGAAAGATACGGATCGAGTCCAGCAGATTGCTTCGATATCGTCAATCGGATCTTGCCCGGGTTGAAATCCTCTCCTGATTTGGGCACCCGAAGCCCTTGCCTTATCCCCGCCCGCTGGCGCAAACTCGCACCGCTTGGCTATCCGGCACCATCCCAAGGAGCAACTCATGCGAACTCGTCAGCGGCTCGGCGCCGGCATGGCGCTCTTGTTTAGTCTCGCGCCAATCCCCGGCTTGGCGGATGAGGACAAACCCGTTTACGATCGGATCGGCTTCACCGTATCGGCCGGGGCCGATGTGGAGAACGACCGAATGATTGCCGTTCTTTATGTGCGGAAGGAAGGCCCGGATCTCACCGCGCTGTCCGGCGAGGTGAACAAGGTGATCAACGCCACGCTGAAGCGAGCCAAACAGGAGCCCGCCGTGACCGTCCAAACGCTGGATTACCAAACTCTCCCCAATTACCAGAACGGCCGACCGAGTGGCTGGCAGGTCCGGCAATCGATCCGCCTGGAAAGCCAATCGCCGGAGCCGCTCGCCAGGCTCATGGGCGAGTTGCAGGCGAATCTGGCTCTAGGTTCGGTGGATTACGGCATTTCTTCGGAAAAGCTGAAAGAATATGAGGACAAGCTGATCGATCAGGCGTTAGGGGCCTTTCGGAGTCGGGCGGAGCGGGTGACCAAGGCCCTGGGCCGCTCTCAGTATCGGATTGTCAACCTTCAGGTCAATACGGCCGGCCGGCCGCCAATCCGTCCAATGCGCATGACCGAAATGGCTTCCGAAAAAGCGATGATAACCGCACCGCCAGGTCTGGAACCCGGCAAGAACCGGGTGGAGGTGGAGGTCAGCGGAATGATCGAGTTGCAGCCGAATTGACCCGGTACCCATTGGTAATCATTGGAAGTAAGCCATGCCGAAGTTGACAGGTCCTTGGATACCGATAGCCGCGATAGGCGGCTTTTTCCTGCTGCTGTTCGTTGCCTTTCAAGTGCTGAACCTGGAATTCTTTCGAGGCGATCCCGAACAGGGCGGCTCGGCGACCCCGATCAAAAACGAAAAGACCGCGCTGGCCCATGCTTATTGTACGAAGTCGGCCATCGAGGGCCTGCACCTCGATCCCGAGCGCGCCCGCGTCCTGCCCGAATATACGGCCTGGGATATCGGCTTCAATCGCTATCTCGTCAAAGCCACCGTGGAGGATGCCAACGGGCCGGGCCGAGGCAAGACTTATCTCTGCAAGGTTCTGGATCAGGGAGGTTCCGGAGAGGAGAATTGGGCGTTGCAGAGCCTTGAATATCTTAATTAGAGCCCGTTCCGCCGTTTCGCATGTATACACCCCATTTCAAGCTCAGTGAGCCGCCTTTCTCCATCGCTCCCAATCCTCGCTACCTCTACTTGAGTCCCCAGCACCGGGAGGCGCTGGCGCATCT
>CADDYU010000283.1 GCA_902810705.1 Methylococcaceae bacterium | reverse complement strand
CGGCAAAAGTCACCAACACCCGCGCCGCCGACCCCTACCTCAAGCGCGAATACCGCAAGGGCTGGTCGCTGTAGCACAGTTTCAACGCCCCATTTGCATGTGGGAAACTCGGCAAACTGATCTTACTCTGGCGACGTCCGTATGACCGCCCAGCACGGAACCGCCAGAGCCGCACCCAGCGGAGGACCGGCGAGATAGACCCACAGCGCAGTCAGGTGGCCTGATACGACAGCGGGGGCGACCGAGCGGGCAGGGTTCATCGACGCGCCGCAGATCGGTCCGGCAAACATCGCCTCCAGTCCCACCGTGGCCCCGATAGCGATGCCCGCCATCAGGCCCTGCTCCTTAGAGCCCGTAGCAACGCACAGGATAACGAACATCAGCAGGGCGGTCAGCGCGACCTCTAGAACGAATGACTGCGGCTCGGGGCCCCGCGGCAGGGTCGCGCCAAGGTGGGCAGTGTTGCCGAACAGGAGCCGGAGCAGGGCGCTGGCCGTAAACGCGCCGCTAAGCTGGCTGCCGATGTACGGAATGACCGCGCGGGTCCGCAGGCGGCGTGCCACGTAGAACCCCAGCGTCACCGCGGGGTTCAGGTGGGCTCCGGATACTTCGCCAACGGCGTAGATCATGGCGAGCACGACCAGCCCGAACGTAGCCGCAATCCCGACGTGGCTAACGGCCCCGCCAGTGACTTGGTTAATGACAATGGCCCCGGTGCCGGCGAACACCAACGCGAAGGTGCCGATGGCCTCTGCCGCGCACTTGCGGATCATCGGCCCGCCCTCTCAAGGCCGCCCGGCAACGTCTCGACGAACGCCTTGATCTCGTCGCGCACTCGGCGGAAGTGGCCCAGCGCTTCCTCCTCGGTCTTGGCGTCCTTCGCCAGCCGTGGCGGGTCGTCAAAGCCGACGTGCACCACCTTCGTCTTCCCGGGGAACAGGGGGCACGTCTCGTTGGCGTGGTCGCATACCGTCACCACGTAATCGAATGGAACGTTCATCACGTCGTTCACATGCTTCGACCGCTGGCCGTTGATGTCGATGCCGGCCTCGCCCATGACTTTTACCGCGCGGGGGTTTACGCCGTGCGGATCGACGCCGGCAGAGTAGGGCTCGATCACGTCCCCTCTCAGGTGCCGCGCCCACGCTTCGGCCATCTGGCTCCGAGCGGAATTTCCCGTGCAGAGGAACAACACCTTCAACTTCGCCATCGCCGCCTCCAATCCACACCCCGTGGGCGGCGCTCTCAACTGAGCGCCGCCCACGAGATGTTTACACCCTACTTGCCGGGGCAGCACGGACAGGGGCACTCGCACTCCGGCGGGCACTCGCACCCGTCCGTGGGTTCGCACGTGGCGCCGTTCAGGACATCGGACTGCATGATTCACCTCTCTGCTGGTGACGGATCGGCAGGCCGGCGAACGCCGCCGGAGCGTCGATCGGCAATCGTCACAAGCAGTCTAGAGGTTGAACCATGGTGCAAGGTCAAGCCCCCGCTGGAACTTTTTTCGCCGGGCAGGTGGTCGTCTGCTCGCAAGGCCGGGCGGCGGGGCCTTTTAGGCGCGTGATTTCTTCGCAGAGGTCGGGCCGCTCGCCGGTGCAGCAGGCGTCCAGCGACTTCGCCAGAACCTTCTCCACGTGCCGTAGTTCCTTGATCCGCTCGCGAACCTCGGCCAGCCGCTGCTTGGTCAGGGTTAGCACCTCCTCGCACGGCGGTTCGTCCGCGTGGGCGAGGCTCAGAAGTTCACGAACGTCCTTCAGGCTGAATCCGATGCGCTGCGCCGCCCGGATAAAGCGGAGCCGATCAAGGGATGACTCGCCGTAGTAGCGGTAATTGCTTCCGCTGCGGGCATCGGGTTTGAACAGGCCTTTTCGTTCGTAGAACCGGATCGTGGAGGCGGGTACGCCGGCCCCCTTGGCAAGCTGGCCGATGGTGTAGCCCTTCATCAGCGGAATTGTACCCGAGGCTGCTCCATACTGCCGGCGCAATGACCTGAGGCCTTATCCGCTCATTACGGCTCTAAATGGCCGTGCTATTATAAAACGGATTTTGCTTTTTATTGTTGACTCCGCTTGAGCGGCTGCTATATTAAGCTCTCAATCGCAATTCCATTGAATCGGGAGAAAGGCCGGAGTTTGGTTTTCGCTATTGAAAACAAAGTGGCCAATTGAAGTGACAGCGCCTCTCATGTGCTCTGCCAGGGCCAAGTCCTTGGCGGTTCGCGTTCTATATTGAACAGGTTCTCCAGCGGAGTCCGAGAATGTCGGCTTCCACGCCACCGTCGGCCATTCCAAGCTCGTTCCGCGCGCCCGCCCCCAAGTATGGGAGAGTTCGACTCGGTTTGAGCTTCGTCCTTGCGGCCATCGGCACCGCGGGATGCTCCTCCGGGCCGATGGACATCCAGGAGACCTATTACCTCAAGGAGGTGAATGGGCGCAACGACGCGAACTTCTACCGCATCCGCATCGAGGGGAGCAGCCGCCTGGGCGTCGCCGAGTTCCGGCAGGGGTGGCACCCGGCCGAGGCGGTGGATGCGCTGTTCGGCGACGTCTCGCAGGCGGGCGCCGCCAGGGCGCTCACGACCCGGGAAGACCTCCGCCAGCAGATTGACGACGCCCTCGTGAGGGCCCAGGACAAATACCTCACAGCCGCCGCCGACATCGCCACGACTCCGGAAGTTTTGTCGCAGCACCTCGAAGCCATTCGCCGAATCCGAATGGCGCCGCTGGACGTGACCATCCCCCGCCGCGACGACGTCCAGTTCATGGAATACAACCCCCGACGCGACCTGATCACCGCCCACGACGGCCAGAAGCTTGTCATGCTGCTCTCGTCCAACCCGGAAGACATTATCACAAAACTGGCCGACCTTTCGGAGGACACCAAGACCGAGCAGATTTTCAATAAATTCACCGACGTGATCGCGGCGCAAACGCGGAAGGAAAAGCAGGAAGCCAAGCCGGTCACCCCCCAGGCCGTCGCGGCCGCCCGGGCCAAGGCCGACGTCCGGGACCAGGCCACCGCCAACCTCATCAAACAGATGGACGCGGCCGTCACTTCGATCACGGCCGACAGGAAGAAGGAGCACGTGCTGGCGGAGATCGACGCGCTCCAGAGCGTACTGCGCTCGTTCCCGGATTGACGTGTTCTCCGATTGAAGTGGCACGCCGTTCCTGCATCCCCCCTATATTTCAGGAGGTTTCGATGTCCCGCGTGAGCCCCTTAGCGACCGTGCTGTGCGTGCTGGCCGTCGGGTGCGCCAAAGCGAGCTTGAAAGTAGGCATCGATCTGTACGGCGGCGACATCAAGCGCGACGTGCTCCTGAACCCCGTCAAACTTGCCGCCACGGCCGACAGCATCAGCGAAGCGCAGCGCAGGGCCGACGACATTATCAAGGCAAGGCTCGAGCTCGCCAAAGCGGTGGTGAGCGTTCACAAGGCTTACGTCAATTTCGCCCTGGAGGCCAACCGGGCCGCGGGCGCCGAGATTCCCCCGACGGGCAATGATGCGGCCGGGGACCCGCAGGTGCTCGCACGCCAGCGAAAGGAATACGAAACCGCCCTGGGCGAGCAGCGTACCCGGATCGACGATGCCGCCAAGACGGCCCAGTCGGCGCTTCAAGACCATATCAAGTTCTTGTCCTCCACCAAGGCGGAGGACCTGGAATCCGCGCCCGAATTTGTAAAGTCGCGCCGCCGGCTGAACGAATCGCTGACCCATTTGACGCGGCTCGTCACCGAGTTGGCCAACAAGGACTTCGGCACCGCATATGAGCAGTACGCGGCGCACGTTAATTCAGACGCACAGGAGCTGCCGGAGAAGGTGAAATCGAAAGAAAAAGAATTTCGGAAGGAAGCAGGTGGGCGCCTCAAGCCTGCCTTGGAGAACTTGAACCAGCAACTGGCGGCCTTGGCCCGGGTTCAGAACGAGCTGCGGGACAAGGGCTTCCGCGTCGCACGTATCTCAATCGCACAACCGTCCACGACGCCCACCGGAGCGAACGCCGGGGAGTCGATGCTTTCGGCCGCCGTGAGCGCATCCAGGAGCATCGCCCTCCAGCCGGGCACCGGGACGGGAACCGATGCCCAGCGGGCCATCGAGCAGTTGGCGGTGTCGAACGCGTTTTACTCCAGCCAGGTGGACCGCCTCCAGGACATGGCCGATCCGCTCTGGCGGATCATTTCCGATCCGAAAAACGACAAGAAGTGGCGCCAGGATTTCGCCAAAACGTTCTACGAAGCCGAGGGCAACTCCGAGGTCGTTATCATCCGCGATTCCACCGGCCACTTCCGCGCCCAGCACGGCAAGAACAACCCCGCCGCGCTGATCCAGGGGCAGCTGCGGATCAACCGGTCCATCGCCTCCGGCCTGCTGGACATCCTCGCCGCCGCCGCCGGCGTCACCGGTGTGCCCGGCGTATCCAAAGC
>CADDYU010000282.1 GCA_902810705.1 Methylococcaceae bacterium | reverse complement strand
TGGCCGAGCCCTGTCTTCACATATTCGTCCGCCAGAGGACCCGCCGCGATCCGATAGGTCCAAAAGCGCAGGGCCACCGGCGCGTACATCGCGTCAACGATGGTGAAGCGGCCGAACAGCCACGGCCCCTCGCTCGCATTCCGTTCCCGGCAGTCCCGCCAGATTTGCCCGACCCGGGCGACATCCTTCTGGACGGTCTCGGGCAAGGCTTTCGGGGCCGGAGCTCGCCGGCAGTTCATGCCGCAGTGGGTCCTGAGCGCCTGAAAGCCCGCATGCATTTCCGCCGCGAGGGAACGGGCCCTTGCCCTGTCGGCGCGCGTGTTTGGCCATCCGGCGGTCTCCGGAAAGCGCTCCGCCAGGTATTCGAGGATGGCCAGCGAGTCCCAGACGGTGGTCTCACCGTCTACCAGCACCGGCACTTTCCCCGCCGGCGAATAGGCGGCGATGCGCTCGTGCGTGTCTTCGCGATACAAGGGAATCCGGACCTCGTCGAACGGAAGACCGTGGTGTTTCAGAAACAGCCACGGACGCAAGGACCAGGAGGAGTAATTCTTGTTGCCGATGACCAGGGTCAGACTCATGGGAGCTAATCCTCATGTGTGGGGGAAGGGATGAACTCTCCCACCGCTAAATCGCTGGCGCGGTTGTAGCGGGGGTTTCCGGCCTTACGGCCTTCGCTTCCTGGTTCCGCGTCCCCCGCGTCTGGCCGTTTCCGGCCACACGACTTACGATGGACTCCCCAGGCGTGACTTCGGACCGTCCCGGCCCTAGTTCCTGCTCGGTTCGCCGACGCAGGGCGCAACGCTTGCGCTGTGGGGGCCGGTATTCCCCCGATAGCAGCCGCCGCACGCCCCGGCGGGCGATCACCTGGCCCGCGTTGTGGTCGGCATGGTCGGTATTCCCGCAGCGCTGGCAGAGGAACGTCGGCTGATCCGGCCGGTTCTCCGGGTGAATGTGCCCGCATTGGGCGCATTCCTGCGAGGAATGATGGGGTGACACGCGCAGGGACAATTTCCCGGCCCGGCGCGCCTTGTATTGGGTGAAGGCGGCGGTCCTGCCCCAGGCGGACGCGAGGATCGCCTTGTTGAGCCCGGCCTTGGCCCGGGCGCCGTTCTTGAGCCAGCCGCCCTTGCCATCGGGCTTGGGCTTGGGGGCGGCCGTCATGTTCCGGATAGCGAGGTCCTCGAAGACATAGAGCACGTAACGCTCGTCGGCCACCAGCTGGTGGCTGGCCTGGTGGGCGAAGTCCTCGCGGACGTTGCGGACATAGCGCTTGGCCGCGGCCGCCTGCCGCTTCGCCTTCTCCCGGTTCTTGGACCCCTTCGGTCGCCGGGACATCCGCCGCTGCCAGCGCCGGGCCCGTGCCTCTTTCTTGACCATGCGCGCGCGCTGGACAGGGGAGAAATCAAAGCGCTGGCCGTGATTGCCCGCCAGCGGGATCGCCACCCCACGATCTCCACCGAAGGTTTTCTCGAGCAATTCCGCTTCGGAGAGCCGAAGCAGCCCGGCGACGGTATCTTCCTCGTCCGGTTCCGGCGCGTCGTCCTCGGCGCTGAACGTGAGATACCAGTGGCCGGCATCGAGGACCAGCCGAATAGAGGCCGGGAGCCGGTAGTCCTTGTGGGCGGTAAAGGCGATGGTCCCCACCGGGAATTTTTGCGTGCCGACAAGGAGCCGGTGCCCCAGGACTTCGCCGGTCAGGGTGGAGACGGTGGGTTCGAAGGCGAAGAGTTCCGAGGTCAGCCACAGGGATTGGGGACCGTGCTTGTCGCGGATCTTCGGCCGCCCGGCGAGCCCTTGAAAGAAGCGCTGGTAGGCTTGCGCCCAGCGCACCGCGCCGTTGCGCAGCACCTGGGAAGGCACGTCGCACAGCCAGGGGGTCGCCTCCCCGATGAACTGCGCGTAGATCTGGTCTACCGGCGGGCAGGTTCCGGTCATCGCCAGGGTCTTCCGGGCGAAGGCGCGGAAATAGCGGTCCTCGCTCACCTTGGCGTTATAGATGAACCGCTGGCAGCCCAGCCACCGCAGCAGGATCTGCGCCTGGGCGGGAGACGGATAGCAGCGGAAGCGGTTGCCGGTTTGCATGCTCTCAGGTTACATTAGGCCGCATGCAACCTCAACCCGTAAAATCATCGTCCCACGCGGTTTATTCGCTCAAGCTGCATATCGTGTTCGTGACCAAGTATCGGCGCAAGACTCTTACGCCCGACCTGTTGGCCTACCTCCGCGAAGCCTTCGCGGAGATCCTCGCGGACTGGCGCTGTACGCTGGTTGAGTTCGGCGGGGAAGCGGATCACGTCCATCTTTTGGCGAACATCCATCCGGCCCTCAACATCTCCACGCTCATCAACAACCTGAAAACCGCCAGCGCCCGTCGCGCACGCAACCGATTCGCTGAACACCTGAACCTTTTTTACTGGAAACCTTACTTCTGGCATCGCGCTTATTATGTGGGAAACATCGGCGGGGCCACGCTGGAGACCGTGCGGCGTTACGTGGAGAGTCAGGGGACAAAGGAAAAGCCGCGCAAGGGCAAACAGCCCGCTTGACCCCCTCCTGGCCTTGCGGCCCTGGAAGGGGAATGCGCGGGCAAATGTTCAATGCGGCGGGCTGCGGGAATCCAGCCATTTTCCGCTTTCTGGAAGCCGAGCGCGCCGATCAGGATTAACGCCGCCAACCGCGGGCAACACGGCACGGGCCGATGGCGGCTTCACCGAGAATCAATTTACCTCGATTCGCGCCTTTCTTTCCGCCATCCCTTCACGATGAGGAGAAAAAACGATGTATCGCTGGCATCCTGAGGATTACGCCCGCCACTCGGCCGGGCAGGAAGCTTGGGCTCGGGAGCTGATGGCCGGCTTGGAGCTGCGTCCGGACGATGCGGTACTCGATATTGGTTGCGGCGACGGGCGCATCACGGCGGCGATCGCCGGCCGGGTGCCGGAGGGCCGAGCGGTCGGCGTGGACGTGTCGGCCGACATGATCCGCCACGCGCGGAGCCGCCATCGCGCGCCGAACCTGTACTTCCGGCGCATGGACGCCCAAGCGCTGTCGTTCGAGGCGGAGTTCACCGTGGTTTTTTCCAACGCGGCGCTGCACTGGGTGCGGGATCATCCGTCGGTCCTGGCCGGCATCGCCCGCGCCTTGCAAGCGGGTGGCCAGTGCCGGATGCAGATGGGGGGCCAAGGCAATGGCGCCGGCGTGATCGCCGCGCTGGATGCGGTGGCGGAGAGTCCCGACTGGCGAGGCGCTTTCGAAGGCTTCGAATTTCCCTTCGGTTTCCATGACCCGGAGCGCTATCGGCACTGGCTCCAGGAGGTAGGGCTGGCGCCGGGGCCAGTCGGCTTGATTGAAAAAGACCTGATCCACCCCGATCGGGAAGCCTTCGCCGGCTGGCTCCGGACCGCCTGGCCGGCCTACGTGGGCCGAGTTCCCGAGAACCGCCGGGAGGGCTTCGTCGAGGTTGCCGCCGACCGGTACTTGGCCGATCACCCGGCCGATCCCGCGGGGCGGATCCACGTCGCCATGGTGCGTCTCCAGGTGGCGGCGCAAAAGCCGGTTTAGTGCCCAGAGAGGGCCGGCTCGCCCTCTCGGCGCCGTTGACCGATGGCGCCGCCCGGAAGGACGGGAGCGAGGCGGGCCAGGCGGCACGAGTGATCGAACTAAGAAGCGGGCGTTTCCCAAAAATGCCCCGGCGCTGTCGAATCGGATCATCTCCGAACGACTATCCGGTAACCCCCAACCCGTTTGTCACGATCCGGAGTCCGCCATGAAATACCTCTGCCTGGTCTACGGCGAGGAAGACAAGTTGCATGCTCTGCCCGAGAGCCCTAAGGATGACGAGTGTCGGGCCTACGCCGACACGCTCCGCACGCAAGGACGGATGATTGCCGGGGAAGCCCTGGAACCCGTCCGGACCGCTATCACCGTGCGGGTTCGCGGCGGCCGGCTGTCGGTCACCGACGGCCCCTTCGCCGGGACCAAGGAGCCACTGGCCGGATTCTATCTGATCGAGGCCCGGGATCTGAACGAGGCCATCCAGGTCGCCTCGAAAATTCCGCCGGCGCACGTCGGCAGCATCGAGGTGCGGCCGGTAAGGCCGTGGCAGTCATAATCGCGGGGTCCATACTGCCGCAATAAGCCTGCGTCAACGCGCTTGGGCGCCGAGCGCAAATTTAGGAGAGAACCATGAAATACCTGTGCCTCGCCTACGAATCCGAGGAAATGCTGGATGGATTGTCCGCGAGCGAGTGGGAGTCATTACGGCGCGAAACCCTGGCCTATGTCGCGGAATTGCGCGAAGGCGGTCGTCTGATTGCCACCCATGCCCTGCAAAGCGTGCGGACCGCCGCCACCGTGCGGTGCCGCGACGGCAAGCTGTCGGTTACCGATGGCCCGTTTGCCGAGACCAAGGAGCAATTGGGTGGTTTTTTCCTGATTGACGCCAAGGATTTGGACGAGGCTCTTCAGATCGCGTCACGCTAGCCTTCGGCGCGTCTAG